>CAYPLG010000042.1:0-20626 GCA_964411535.1 uncultured Oscillospiraceae bacterium | reverse complement strand
CGCATAGCGGGTGGGTTTCTGCGCCGCCTGCGGCGGCACTGACTGAAGTCCATACGAAGAGCGCCTTGCATTTTTGCAGGGCGCTTTTGCGCTTCTGTACCACGCCGGTGATTATTGTGCTATACTGCTTTTATGGCAGAACGAAAGAAGCGTAATTGGAAAAACGGGGTGATCGGTGCGGCTGCGAGCGCGTTTACTGCCGTGTCGCTTGCCGTAGGCGCGTTGTTTTCCGCACCGCAGGAGATCATGCAGATCGATAACGACGGCGATGACGCGGATACACAGGCGGCAATTGTATCGGTCGGCAAGCGCCTGGAAAAATCGGCGGGCGAAACGGCGAAGCCGCGTCCCGGCGATGCGCTGCGGGCGTTCTTCCTGCGTCAGCCTGCGATTCTGCGCGGCGCGCTGGTGCTGCCGATGTGGTGCCTTGGCAAGGGCATGCTGACCGCACTGTCGTTGCTCTGGACGGCGCTCGCACCCGTGTGGCAAGTGCTGCTTGGCGTTCTTTGCAACGCATTCGTTATATTTGGACTGTTTTTGCTTTTGTATAAGCTGCTGTTTCCGAACCGGAGCGTAAAATCGTTGTTTAAAAAACGCAATCTGCTGGCGTTACTGATCGGCAGCGTTGCGCTCGCCGTCACAGACGCGGTACTGCGCGCCTTTTGGGAGGACTATGCGCCCATTTCGATCGGCATCAAAATCGGCGCGGCGCTGCTTGTACTGTCGCTGCTGTGTCTGCGTATCTTTGGCGGCAGGACCGCAAAGCGTGCGCTTCCCGCCGCGGCGGATGCGTAAGCTGCCAAACGCCTATGCTGTAAGCTGCGGCTGAGGCGTCGCTATTCGCCGATGAAGCGGGCGGATTTGGATGTGACCGGACATTGCATAGAAGAATTGATAGAAAAATACGCCCGCGGGAAACATGTCCACGGGCGTGTCTTTATATAGCCGTACGGTGCGGCAGATTATTGCAACGCTTCGCACATCCGCTGCACACCGCGGAGAACAACGCTGCGCGGGGCGGCAAGGTTGATGCGCGCATGGCAATCGCCGTTATTCACAAAGTCTTTGCCAAACTGTACGAACACGCCCGCTTCGCTGACGCGACGGTTCAGCTCCGCTTCCGGAAGGCCCAGCGCGGAGAGGTTTACCCATGCCAGATAGGTACCCTCCGGTACCCGGAATTTCGCCTTCGGCAGCATTGTTTTGAACGTTGCGTCCACCATGCGGAAGGTCTCGTCCAGATAGGCTTTGAGCTGCTCCAACCAGTCTTCGCATTCGTTGTAGGCCGCTTTTGCCGCGTCGATGGACAATGCGCCGGGGTGGCTCATGTAGGCGTTACCGGCAAATTGCGCGCGAATACCGTCGTCCGGTATGATCAGGTTGGCGTGCCGGTTGCCCGCAATATTGAACGTTTTGCTGGGGCTGGTGCAGGTGACGATGCGATGCTCCGCCGGAAACAGCCGGGCCAGCGGGCTATGCCGTACGCCCACGCGCACAAGATCGGCATGAATTTCATCGTCGATAACAAACACGTCGTTGTCAAAACAGATTTTGCCGATACGGGTCAGCTCTTCCTCCGTCCAGACGCGGCCCGTCGGATTCTGCGGGCTGCAAAAGAAGAACAGCTTGCAGTTTTTCTGTGCGGCCTTTGCGGCAAAGTCGTTCCAGTCCACCGTATAGTACCCGTCGTTTTCCACTAAGCGGCTGTAGAGCGCCGTGCGCCCGTACGCGCCGACTGCCTCGTCAAACGGATCATAGGCAGGGGTCATCAAAAGCACTGCGTCGCCCGGCTTTGTGAAAATCTGCATAGCCGCGTAGAAGGAGGGGACGACGCCGGCGGAGAAGGTAATCCAATCAGGCGCAATCTGCCAGTCGAACCGGCGCTGCATCCAGTTGACGACGGACGTTTTGTATTCTGTATCGTAATCAAACGTCGAGTAGCCCAGTATGCGCCGGTCCAGCCTGCGACGCATGGCGTCGAGAATCGGCGCTGCGCAGGCAAAGTCCATATCCGCCACCCAGAGCGGAATATGCTCCTTTGGCAGGTAGGGGTTGATGGCGGTTCCTTTTTCATATTTGATGGCGTCGGTACCGCTGCGGTCAATGATTTCGTCAAAGTTATACAGCATATCCTTACCTCGTTCATGGTTTTACAATTCCAGTATAGGTCAATTTTGACAACATTGCAAAATCGCAACCGATATTATTAACAACGGAAACGAGTTATGCTATACTGCAAATATAGAAACGGAGGGATGCGCGAATGGATAAAAGCGTATACTCGCTGGTGCTCAGCGACGATGTGGTCGGCGAAATTGATCGCATGGCGTATGAGCTGAATACCAGCCGGTCAAAGATGATTAATCAGATTCTGGCGGATTACGTCAGTTATGAAACGCCGGAGAAGCGGATGCGGCAGGTATTTGACCGCATCGACAACCTTCTGGTCGGCGATATGTTCCAGCGGATGCTGCAACCGTCGGACTCGATGTTCACGCTTCGAAGCGCGCTGTCGTACAAGTACAACCCGACGATTCGATACAGCGTGGAGCTTTATCAGAAGGCGCAGCCATGGATCGGGGAGCTTCGGGTGTCGGTACGGAGCCAGAACAGCACGCTGATGCTGACCATGTTGCAGTTTTTCAAACTGTGGACGCGCATTGAAGCCAGCTATGTCGGCCGCGTCGAGTACGCAATTGAGGACGGGCGCTATGTTCGAAAGTTCCGCCTGCCGAAGGAGAACGCGCCCGATTATACGGCTGTAGGCGAGGCGATTGCTTCCTATATTGAGGTGTTCGACCAGGCGATCAAGACGTATTTCGAGAACCTGACAAGTCCGCAGTATGCGGTTGTTGCGGTGGAGAAGGTTTACGCCGACGGTTTCAATAAATATAAAGGTATGATCCTGTAACAGGAGGGGGATATAAGTATGAATGCTAATAAATTGACACAGAAGAGTTTGGAGGCGGTGCAGAGCGCGCAGACGCTTGCCGTCGATTATCACAATACCGAAGTGCAGCAAGCGCATATGCTATATGCGCTGCTTACCCAGCCGGAAGGGCTTATCGGGAGCCTGCTTGCCGGTATGGGCGTGGATACGCGTGCGCTGTCCGAAGCGGCGCAGCACGCGATTGCCGCGCTGCCGACGGTGAGCGGCACGCAGGCGGAGCAGGTGTATCTTTCCCGCGAGCTGGACAGCTGCTTTACCGCCGCCGAAAAGCGTGCGGAGAAGATGGGCGACGAATACGTATCCGTGGAACACCTGTTCTATGGCCTGCTGGATAAGCCCAACGGGGAAACCAGGCGTTTGTTTGAGCGCTTTGGTATTACGGAAAAGGCGTTTGCCGATAAGCTTGCGGCCGTTCGCGGCAACCGGAAGGTGACGAGCGACAGCCCGGAGAGCACATACGACGTGCTGCAAAAATACGGACAGGATCTGGTGGAGCAGGCGCGCAATCAGACGCTGGATCCTGTCATTGGCCGGGACGACGAGATTCGTGCGGTGATTCGCATTCTCTCGCGGAAAACCAAGAACAATCCGTGCCTAATCGGCGAGCCCGGCGTTGGCAAAACCGCCATTGCGGAAGGGCTGGCGCTGCGAATTGTGCGCGGCGACGTTCCGGAGAATCTGAAGGATCGCAAGGTTTTCGCCCTTGACATGGGCGCTTTGGTTGCGGGCGCAAAATTCCGCGGGGAGTTTGAGGAGCGATTGAAGGCCGTGCTCAACGAGATCAAGGAATCCGACGGCGAAATCATTTTGTTTATCGATGAGCTGCATACCATTGTCGGCGCGGGCAAAACCGAAGGCGCGATGGACGCGGGGAACCTGCTTAAACCCATGCTGGCGCGCGGCGAACTGCATTGCATCGGCGCGACGACGCTTAATGAATACCGGCAATACATCGAAAAGGACGCCGCGCTCGAACGGAGGTTTCAGCCGGTGCTGGTCGAGGAGCCGACTGTGGAGGATACGATCAGCATCCTGCGCGGCCTAAAGGAACGGTATGAGGTATACCATGGCGTAAAGATTCTCGACTCCGCGCTGATTGCGGCGGCAACGCTTTCCAACCGCTACATCAGCGACCGGTTTCTGCCCGACAAGGCCATCGACCTTGTCGACGAAGCGTGCGCGCTGATCAAGACGGAGATGGGTTCCATGCCAAGCGAGCTGGACGATATCAGCCGCAAGATCATGCAGCTGGAGATCGAAGAAGCCGCGCTGAAAAAGGAAACCGACAAGCTCAGCCGGGAGCATTTGAACGAGATTACGCAGGAGCTTGCGGCGCTGCGGGAGCAGTTCTCCGCGATGAAGGCCAAATGGGAGAATGAGAAGCAGGCAATTGGGAAAGTGCAGCAGCTCCGCGAGGAAATTGAACGGACGAATGCGGAGATTCAGCGTGCGGAGAGCGCATATGACCTCAACAAGGCCGCGGAGCTTAAGTACGGCAGATTGCCGCAGCTGACCGAGGCGTTGGAAGAGGAGGAGCGGATTGCGGAAAACGGCGTACGGGAGAATTCCTATCTGCGCGACCGTGTGACGGAGGAGGAAATTGCACGTATCGTATCGCGCTGGTCGGGCATCCCGGTATCCCGTCTGATGGAGGGCGAGCGCGAGAAGCTTCTGCGTCTCCCTGCCATTCTGCATGAGCGCGTGATCGGACAGGATGAAGCGGTCGACCGTGTAAGCGACGCTATACTCCGTTCCCGCGCGGGCATTCAGGACCCGAACCGCCCGATTGGCTCGTTCCTGTTCTTGGGCCCGACGGGCGTGGGCAAGACGGAGCTTGCCAAGGCGCTTGCGCAGGCGCTGTTTGACGACGAAAAGAGCATGGTGCGCATCGATATGTCCGAGTACATGGAGAAATACAGCGTCTCCAGGCTGATTGGCGCTCCTCCGGGCTACGTAGGCTATGACGAGGGCGGACAGTTGACCGAGGCGGTGCGGCGCAAGCCGTATGCGGTGGTGCTTTTCGATGAGGTCGAAAAGGCGCATCCGGACGTGCTCAACGTACTGTTGCAGGTGCTCGACGACGGCCGGATTACGGACGGGCAGGGCAGGACGGTCGATTTTAAGAATACGATCATCATCCTGACCAGCAACCTTGGTTCCGACATCATTCTGGAGGGGATTACGCCGGAAGGGACGATCAGCGCGGAAGCGCGGGCGCAGGTGCAGCAGCTGCTTAAGTCGCAATTCCGTCCGGAGTTTTTGAACCGTCTGGATGAAACGGTGTTCTATCGCCCGCTGACGAAGGAGAACCTGACGGGTATCGTCGATTTGCTGATCGCAGATCTGCAAAAGCGGCTTGCCGACAAGCAGCTTTTCGTTACGGTCACCGAGGCGGCCAAGCGGTACATTGTGGACGCCGGCAGCGACGCCGTGTACGGCGCGCGCCCGTTGAAGCGCTACTTGCAGTCCCATGTGGAAACCCTGCTTGCGCGCAAGATCATCAGCAGCGACCTTGCGCCGGACACGGTGCTGACGGTGGATTATGACGGCAACGAGCTATACGTAAGCTAAAAAGATACGCCGCGCCCTTGCATACCTTCTCCTTCTTGCGAAAGAGAAGGTATGCTTTTTTGTGCAGATATGCTATGATACCGAAAAATCGTTTGGCAGGAAGCATATGCGGCATATCCCAAATATTCTAACGGTTTCCCGTGTCCTTGCGGCAGCGGCGCTGCTGTTTTGCAGGGCCTTTTCCGTGCCGTTTTTCTGCGTATATCTGTATGCAGGGGCAAGCGATATGCTGGACGGGCCGCTGGCGCGCCGGTATGCTGCAAACGGCGCGCTTGGCGCGAAGCTGGACAGCGTTGCCGACCTGCTCTTCACCGCCGCGGTGCTGTACAAGATCATCCCGGCCGTGCCTTGGGCGCGCTGGATGCTGTTCTGGACGGCGGGAATTGCGGCGGTTCGCCTGCTGACGTTGTGCGTGGGCTTACTGAAATACCGGGCGCTTCCGTTTCTGCATACGTGGTCGAACAAGGCGACGGGCGTGCTTCTGTTCCTGTTTCCGCTTCTGTACCCGGCGCTGGGCCTGCTGCTTACGGCGTGGATGCTGGGTATTGTCGCAAGTCTGTCCTCTCTGGAGGAGCTTGCAATCACATTAACGAGCGACAGGCTCCATCGTGATCGAAAGTCACTGCTGATTTCGGATGCAAACCGTTGAAACGACGATTGGCAACCGTGATTTGCGTAAAATTCACAGCGGTGACCAATCGCTTTTTCTGCACGTCTGCATATATTTTTTATAACGAAAGCTGTTGCCGTTATAGATTCGCTTGCAATAGTTCAATATATGTGTTATGCTTTTGCAAAATTGAACATATAAATTGAACCGAAATTGAACCTTGGAGGAAATCATGAGTAAGGAAGGAACGTTTGCCGAAAGACTGCATGCGGCGATGATTCGGCAGGGCGTGAAGCAGGCGGATGTAATTCGCGCGGCGTCGGAGCAGGGCGTGAAACTGGGAAAGAGCCACATGAGTCAGTATGTGAACGGAAAGACCGTTCCGCGCGCCGAGCTGCTGCATTTTTTGGCTTCGTACCTGCGCGTGGATGCGGATTGGTTATGCGGAAAGGGTCATTGCCTGGCGCTGCCGGGAACGCGGTATGCTTCGGAGCAAAACGAAAATAGCGAAATAACGGGAGACGGAAAGATGCGTGAATTTAAGAAATCGACAAAGCTGAACGATGTGCTGTACGACGTAAGAGGGCCTGTTGTGGAGGAGGCCGCGCGGATGGAGGAGGACGGCACGCATGTGCTCAAGCTGAACATCGGCAACCCCGCGCCGTTCGGCTTCCGTACGCCGGACGAGGTGGTTTACGATATGCGGAGGCAGCTTACGGAATGCGAGGGCTATTCGCCTGCCAAGGGACTCTTTTCCGCAAGGAAGGCGATTATGCAGTACGCGCAGATCAAGAATATTCCGAATGTGACAATTGACGATATCTATACGGGAAACGGGGTCAGCGAACTGATCAACCTGTCCATGTCCGCACTGCTGGATAATGGGGATGAAGTACTGGTTCCATCCCCGGATTATCCGCTCTGGACCGCCTGCGTCACGCTTGCCGGCGGCAAGGCGGTGCACTACCTTTGCGACGAGCAGGCGGAATGGTATCCGGACGTCGACGATATCAAAAAAAAGGTGAACGCGAACACCAAGGCGATTGTAATCATTAACCCGAACAATCCGACGGGCGCACTGTATCCGAAGGAGGTCCTCCAACAGATTGTGGAGGTTGCAAGGGAACATCAGCTTATCATCTTCTCGGACGAAATATACGACAGGCTGGTCATGGACGGCGAGGAGCATATATCCATCGCGTCGTTGGCGCCGGACCTGTTTTGTGTAACGTTCAGCGGACTTTCAAAGTCGCACATGATCGCGGGATACAGGATTGGTTGGATGATTTTCAGCGGCAACAAGCGCGTTGCGAAGGACTATATGCAGGGCATCAACATGCTTTCGAACATGCGGCTTTGCTCCAACGTACCGGCGCAATCAATTGTGCAAACGGCGCTGGGCGGCCATCAGAGCGTGCAGGATTATATCGTGCCCGGAGGCAGGGTATATGAGCAGCGCGACTGTATTTACAAAGCGCTTTGCGACGTGCCGGGGATCAGCGCCGTCAAGCCGAAGGCTGCATTTTACATTTTCCCGAAGCTGGACATAAAAAAGTTCAATATACACAACGACGAAAAGTTCGCGCTGGATTTGCTGCATGACAAGAAGATTCTGATCATCCATGGCGGCGGCTTTCATTGGGAGCAGCCGGATCATTTCCGGATTGTGTATTTGCCGCGTGTCGAGCTTTTGGAGGATGCGGTCGAAAAGATTGCGGATTTCTTAAGCTATTACAAACAGCAAGCATAATCGCCCGAATACGTTGAATAGCCCGGCGCTTGCCCGCGCGCGTCTGTAAGAGACTGCGGCGGCAGGAGCCGGGCATACTGTTTTGTGGAAGTATATGGATGCAAACACATGAAACTGTGCTATACTGATACGCGTAACGGCGCCCGCATCGGGCGAACCGGGGATGCGCATACTATGCGTAATGTATACCGGAAAACAACAACGGAGGATTGAATATGGGCAATCGAGACGGAGGGCGCACCGAAGCGCAGTGGCGCCTGGAGGATATATATGAAAGCAACGAGGCATGGGAGGCTGCGTTCGCGCATGCGCAATCGCTTGTAGCGGCGTACCCGGCGCATGCCGGCAAGCTTGGCAGCGGCAGCGACGCGCTGTTTGCCGCACTGACGGAGGAGAGCGCCATTTCGCTTGCGGTCGAACGGCTGTACGCGTACGCGCATATGCGCCGCGACGAGGACAACGGCGTCGCCTTGTATCAGGGGATGACGGACCGCGCCATGCAGCTGTACGTACAGGCGGGGGCAAACAGCGCGTTTGTCACGCCGGAGATTCTCGCTATTCCGGAGCAGACGCTTGCCGGATGGACGGCGGAGGAACGCTTTGCCCCGTTCCGGTTTGCGATAACGAACATCCTGCGCAGCCGGACGCATACGCTCGACGCGGCGGGCGAGCGCCTGCTCGCTATGGCGGAGGAGCCGTTGTCCGGTGCGGATACGATCTTTACCATGCTGTCCGATGTTGACATGTCCTTCGGTACCGTAACGGACAGCGACGGCACGGTGGTGGAGCTTACGCACGGCACGTACGGCCGCCTGTTGCAGAGCACGGATCGCCGTGTGCGGCGGGATGCGTACGAGGGCATGTACAAGGCGTATCGCGGCATGGCCAATACGATTGCCGCGACGTATGCAACGTCGGTTAAGTCCGACGTGTTCCGCGCCGAGGTGCGTAACTACGACAGCGCGCTTGCGGAGGCGCTTTTTGCGCATAATGTGCCGGTGGCGGTGTATGACCAGCTTGTTGCGGCCGTACACGAAAAGCTGCCTGCGCTGCAAAAATACCTGCAACTCCGCCGCGAAAAGCTTGGCCTCGATCAGCTTGCAATGTACGATCTGTATGTGCCGATTGTGCCGGATTGCGACACGCCGGTCCCGTATGCGGAAGCGCAGAAGCTTGTAAAGGAAGCGCTGCAGCCGCTTGGGAGCGCATATCAGGATCTGCTTGCCGCCGCTTACCAGGACGGCTGGATCGACGTATACGAGAATCCGGGCAAGACGAGCGGCGCGTTTAGCAGCGGCGTATACGGCGTGCATCCGTACGTACTGCTCAACTATCAGGACCGTCTGGAGGATGCGTTTACGCTTGCGCATGAGCTGGGGCATGCGATGCATTCCTATCATAGCGACGCGGCGCAGCCCTACGAAACGTCGCAGTACAGCATTCTTGTCGCGGAGGTTGCCTCCACGGTTAACGAAACGCTCCTGACGCGTCATCTGCTGAAAACCGAGTCGGATAAAATGCGGCGTGCGTATTGCCTCAACCATTTTCTGGAACAGTTCCGCACGACCTGCTACCGCCAGACGATGTTTGCCGAGTTCGAGCGCGAAGCGCATGCGATGGCGGAGCGCGGCGAACCGCTTACGGCGGAAAGCCTTTGCGAGGTTTATAGAAAGCTTAACGAGCTATATTATGCAGGCGTGCAGGTTGACGACAACATTGCGGCCGAATGGATGCGCATTCCGCACTTCTACAACGCGTTTTACGTGTACCAGTATGCAACGGGCCTTTGCTCCGCAGTGAAGCTTAGCGACGACGTGCTGCATCATGACGGGCTTACGTGTTATATCGACTTTTTGTCGAGCGGCGGCAGCGCGTATCCTGTGGAGCAGCTGCGGCGCGCAGGCGTGGACCTTACGGACAAGCAAAGCATTTTGACGTCGCTTGACGAATTTGAGCGCTGCGTAGACGAGCTTGCCGAGCTCTTGCAATAAGGGGAGACAGCGCCGGCAACGGCTTAAACACGGCTGGATATAACAAATAAAGTAAGGAGCGATGGCATATGGAGACGCAGGAATATAACGCCGAACAGGCAAAGGCATTTATACTTCAAAAATTCACGGAAGCGGACGATTTTTTGGAAATCGTGCGCGCGGACGCGCTTGCGGAGATGGTGGATAGCGTCATGGCATTCGACGCTGCGTACATGCATGCTAGCGGCGCGGATGCGGACGAAGTCTATGATGACGACGACGCGTACGATTTTATGCATGAGAAAATGAGCGAAAAGTATGCGGATCAAAAGATGTACATGATGCGTTTTGTAGAGGACTATATGGATTACAACGAACAGTATCTCGACAGCATCGGCGCAATCGAGTGGGAGTGAACCCGCGCGTTCCCTTGCGGAAGCGGTGCGCAGGCCAAACGGAAAGCATGCGCACTTGCGCATGAAAAATCTTAGCGCGCTATAGAAAGAAAGCATGCGAGGACAGGCGCCCGCATGCTTTCTTGTTGTTGTAACCGGAAACGCGGTGTTTGGCCGGTAAGCTCAACCGCCGCCGCAGAGCGGCAAAAACCCGACGACGTCGCCGTCGGTTAGTTCGGTTTTCCATTCGTGCAGCTGGCCGATGCTGACGTCGTTTACGACGACCAGCGCGCTTTTTGCGGCTTTCTGCGCTTCCTTGCCGTACGCGGCCTTGACGTGCCGCACAACGTCGTGAACGGTTTTTGCGGAAAGGGTTTCCTCCGTAACGCCGGTGATGCCGCGCAGCGGCGCGAAATAACGAACGGTAATCATACGTCAATCCCCAGCTTTCGTAAGGTTTTTTTGGTGGGCACGCCATGCTCGTCCCAGCCGCGGATGCGATAGTATTTCGGCAGCATGCGGTCGAGCGGTACGACGGTCTTCGGATTGGCCGGGTCCTGCGGCGTCTTGGTCAGCCGGTCGGGGAGCGCGTCGTCCGCGCCGGTGAGACCCTCGCGCATGTTGTAATTGCGCTCCAGATTGAAGCAGCGTTCGCCCATTTGTACAAAGTTGCCTGTGTAGAGCGGAATGCCGGTGATGAGCCTTGCCGCCTCCGCATGCGGGAAGAGGAAGAGGGAATTGAAACGGAGCACCGGCAGTATTTTCAGCAGCAGTTGTACGACCGGGCCGGCATGCGTCGCAATTTTACCCGTAATACGCGTTACGGGATGGTGCGGGCCGAGTCTAAAGAAGATTGCGGGTACGAACGACTGCGCGGAGAAGAGGCAGAATCCGCAGCAGGAGATCGCTTCGAGCCCGTTTTGCAGGAATATGGTCAGCGCGGGCTTGGCGGAGGGTGAGAGCGGGTCGGTGAGCAGTACGCCGACGGATTCCAGCAGCGCAAGATATCCCCCGTTAAGATGGCAGCCGCCGCGGTTTGCCGTCGCGTAGCCAAGTCCCATCCCGACGCTTCTGCGCGGTTCATACGAAGCCATTTCGAGGCCCTTGGCATGCATGGCGTATTCCTTGCCGCCGTATTTTTCGGAAAGCCACTTTGAGCCGTTGGCAAGCTCGCTATAGATTCCCTCGCGGCGCGCGATTTTCTCGATTACATCCGTAAGGCCGTCGCTGCTGCCGAAGTCTATGCCGAAGTCCGCAAGGCCGTTTTCCTTAAGCTCCATGGCAAACGCAATCGTGCTGGCAAGCGATATGGTATCCATGCCGTACAGATCGCAAAGATAGTTGAGGCGCAGCATGTTTTCCATGCTGGTGGCGTCGATATTCGGGCCGAAAAAGCCGCAGGTTTCGTATTCCGGCCCCTTGACGTCCTTGCCGTCCACCGTTACGCGTCGTTCGCACCGGATGGGGCAGGAGACGCAGCCGGAGTTTCGAAGGAGGTACTCGTCGGAAAGCCGTTCGCCGCTTACCGCATATGCGTCCTTGCTGTGCCCGTACTTGAAGTTGTGCGTGGGCAGGGCGTTGTTGGCGTTGGCTTTGGAAACGAGACCGGCGCTGCCGTAGTTTGGCAGGCTTTCACCGGTCATGGGATGATTTTTCAAAAAGTGTACCCACTTTTTGACATACTTGTCGAAGGCCGGACGGTTATATATTTCCGGCCGCTTTGTACCATATGCGACGATGGCCTTAACGTTCTTTGCGCCGAGCACAGCACCCGCGCCGCAGCGGCCGGATACGCGCTCGCCGGAGACGGCGGCGGCATAACGCACAAGGTTTTCACCGGCAGGCCCGATGACAAGCTTGCCGTACATGCGCGGGAACTCCTCCTGCACGCGCTCCGTATCCATGCCCCAAAGCGCGGTTGCGTCGGTAAAGGTCACTTCGCCGTCGACGATGTGGATGCTGACGGGATGCTCCGCTTTGCCGGTGAGTATGATGCCGTCATAACCTGCGCGCTTCATCATCACGCCGAACTGTCCGCCGCAGTTGCTGGAAGCAATACCGCCGGTGAGCACGTTTTTGAACGTCATGTTGAACCGGCTGGAGCTTGGCGCGCCGGTGCCGTTGGCGGGGCCGGTATTGACGATAACGACGGCGCGCGGGGCAAGCGGGTCGAGCCCGGCGGGCGTCAGCTCCGTGAGCAGCTTGGCGCCTAGCATTTTTCCGCCAATGTATTTTTTGAAATCCTGTTTGGATATTTCATAGCGCGATACCTTTTTACTGGAAAGGTCAATCATCGCGTATACGGGTGGACGGATGCTCATACGGCGGTCACCTCCGGTTGCTGCATGGTAATGGCATGGAGCGGACATTCCGACTCGCACAGCGCGCAGCCGATGCATTTTTTGGGCTCGCGCAGCATGGCGAACACATGGATGTCGCCATGGTATGCGGGCGGGGAAATTGCAAGCGCTTCCGCACGGCAGACGGTTACGCACATGGCGCAGGCGCTGCACAGGGCGGCGTCAATGAGCGGCTTTTTCCATTGCGTACGCGGGACGGCGGCGCAAGGACTGCCGTGCCCGTCAAGCACAGCGCCCTTGGGGCAGACGCGGCCGCATACGCCGCAGGAGACGCAGCGCCGGATATTGACGGCGTGTTGCTGCTTCGGCGCGCCGTGAATTGCCTGCACAGGGCAAAGCTTTGCACAGGCCGTGCAGCCAATGCATTCGTTTGTTATGGTGTATGGCATATGACGAATACCTCTTGTGAAAACTTATTTTTACTGTATCACAAGAAGGCGGAATGCGCAATGAAAAAGCGCGGGATGTGCGGGATGATCGGTGCGGCGCTTATTCCACGGCGGTTTCATCGGGTTTTCCGTAGTATAGATCGGTGGATACATAGGTAAGCCCGTCAATAGCCTTATAGGTGTCCTTGTATGCCACCTCGCGCCGGAGAAGCGAACCGTCGGCGGCGTGGTACTCCTTGTAAGTGACGGAGGTTTTGCCGTCGCGGGCCTCCCGCTCGATGCTTTCCGTCTGGTACGGCAGGCTTTCGTCCAGCATAACGATCTGTCCGGCGTTTTCCAGCGTGCCGGTTTTTTCGGAGGTAATTTCAATATATTGCCCGTCCGGCAGCGGCTTTCCGTAGATGGAGGCGGTGACGGTGCGCGCATCGGTATCCACATGTATAAACAGTTTGAGCGGCGCGCCGGAGTCGTTGACAAAGCAGAAATTCTTGCCGCCTGTGCTGATGGTGGCGTCCCTGCCGATATCCACATAGCCCATCGGCCAGCTGTGCGGGTGCCGCTCCGTAATGGTCAGGTCGGCCATCAGCACCGCGTTAAAGAGTGTGCTGGATATCTGGCATACGCCGCCGCCGTATTCGTCCTCATACCGTCCGTTCCGGATGCCCGGCGCAGTTTTCCAGCCGTTCTCTTCCGTACGGTCGCCAAGCACGGCGTTGCAGTCAAAGGTTTGCGCGGGCGCAAGTTCCATACCGTTGATCCTGTCGGCGGCTTTTTGCATGTTGAATACGCGGTTTTCGGCGGCGAGCGTCTTGCTGTCAAACTCCGTTGTATACTGGGCAACCAGCGCGGTGCTTGCAAGGAGCGTCGCTTCCGTTGTTTCGGGCGCAATGGACGTACAAGGCACGACGACCCGTGCATCAAGGCCGTTTTGCAGCACCTCCGAAACAAGGGTGAGAAGCGCGTCGTCGTCGATATCGAGCCCTGTCTGTTCGGGTTTGTAGGAAACGGGAGATGCTAACGATGCATTGATTTCCAGCGCGGCATTGGACGCAGGGCGCTCGTATTGCTGTACAAACTGCCGCAGGGCCTCCGTAAGCTGGGGCATGTCGACGGCAAGCTTTGTGGAAATCACGCGTGCACCGCCCCGGCTGCGGAGTCTGGCCGCTGCGGTGATGGCGCTTTCAACATCAAGCCGCGCGCCAAGCGTATGGAAGCTGACCGGCACCTCCGAATCCGGCAGCACCAGCAGGACCGTGCGACGCTCCAGGCGGCTTTGCGCGTCCGCTGCAAGCCGGGTGCGCGCCTCTAGCACCGTCATGGCGGATACGTTTATGCCGTCGATTACAATATTTTTCTTGAGCCGCGCGTCATCCTTCGGCTTTTGCCCGGCGCATCCAAGCATAAGAAAAAGCAGGCACGCGACGATGGTTTGATACAGTGTTTTCATCGTGCTGTTAGCATACGCGATACGTATGAAATAAGACGTGTCATTTTTTACAAAATGCATTGACAAGAGAATGATCAATGGCTATAATGTTCAAGTCGCGGTAGTGCTGGAATTGGCAGACAGGCACGTTTGAGGGGCGTGTGCGCGAGCGTATGAGTTCAAGTCTCATCTACCGCACCAAAGGAAAACGGACATCCAACGGGTGTCCGTTTTGCTTTACAAAAAATCTTTCGACGAAATGCCAAGACCTGCTGCTTTCCTTATAAGTAAGTGCGTTCGCACAAGGGTGATTCGTACCGGTACTTTCCATGACTAGCCAAAAGAGTTGCATTATGCTATGATACAAGAACGCAACTGCGCTTTTCGACAAGGGATTGCGTAACGATGAATGGGGATTCTGTATGAAGATACTTTTGAGCAATGACGACGGCGTATGTTCCGAAGGCATCCGTGTACTGGCGGAGGCGCTGTCCAAGCGGCATGATGTTTGCGCGTCCGCGCCGGATTGTGAGCGCAGCGCGGTCAGCCGGGGCATGACGCTGTTCAGCCCGCTGCGCGCGGAACCGTATATACTTCCCGGCCTACCGGACGTGCCTGCGTATGCCGTCAACGGTACGCCGGTGGATTGCGTTCGTCTTGGCCTTGGTAATCTGTTTCCGGATGCAAAGGTTGTCGTGTCCGGCATCAACCACGGCGCAAATGTGGGAACGGACGTGCTTTACAGCGGCACGGTCGGCGCGGCGCATGAGGCGGCGCTGCTTGGCATACAGGCCGTAGCCGTATCGGTGAACGCCTTTGCCCCGACGCACTTTGACACGGCGGCGCGCGCCGCCGTATGGGCCGTGGACTATGTATCGGAGCATCCGATGCCCTATGGAACGGTGCTCAATATCAACGTTCCCGATCTGCCGGCATCCAAAATTCGCGGTATACGCAAGGCGCCGACGAGCGTTGTGCAGTATACGCTTAAGTTTGTTGAGCGCGAGGATCCCATGGGCAGGAAGTATTATTGGCCGCCGCGCGGGCGCATTTCAAACGCCGAAGGGCTGGATCTCGATGAACGCTGGCTGAACGACGGGTATATTGTATGCACGCCGCTGACCTATGATTTGACGGATTCCATGTCCATGGCAACGTTGGATCTTTCGGGATTTACCTGCGAATGAGAGGCAAATAATGGAAGCAATATTGAACATCATCGACGCGAAGTATTCGTCGCTTAGCAAGGGGCAGCGGCGGATTGCCGACTACCTGATGGACAGCTATAACGAAGCCGCGTTTATGACGGCGGCAAAGCTTGGCGAGCAGGTAGGCGTTTCGGAGTCGACGGTCGTTCGCTTTGCGTACGCGCTGGGGCTGGACGGCTATCCCGAATTGCAGGAGGGCTTGCAGGAGATCGTGCGGCACAGGCTTACGAGCGTGCAGCGCATTCGCCTTGCGGAGAGCATCCCGCAGGAGGAAATGCTAAAGACCGTTCTGACGGCGGATATGAACAATATCCGTGCGACCATCGACATGCTGGATAACGACAGCTTTTTAGGCGCCGTTAACGCCATCTTGAAAGCGCGCCGCGTCTATGTGCTCGGTATCCGGAGCGCGATGGCGCTTGCGCAGTTTTTCACATACTATCTCGACTATGTTTGCGACAATGTTATGTTTGTCAACGGCGCCGTGCAGGATATCCACGAGCGTATGCTGCGCGTAAGCGCGGAGGACGTATGCTTTGGCATCAGCTTTCCGCGGTATAGCTCCCGGACGGTGGATGCGATGAAGTATGCGAAGATGAAGGGCGCGACGATTGTTGCGCTGACCGACCAGTCGAATTCGCCCGTTGCGGCAATTGCGGACTATACGCTTTGCGCGCGCAGTGATATTGCGTCGTTTGCGGATTCGCTTGTTGCGCCGCTGTCGCTGCTCAATGCCATCATCGCGGCGGTGGGCCTTGCGCGCAAGGATGAGGCGGCGCAGCATTTGACGCTTCTTGAAGATATTTGGCATGCGGAGGGCGTGTATATTTCCGAAACTATTAAGGAGGAGCGCGAACGCACATGATTGTTGCGGTAATCGGCGGCGGACCGGCGGGCATGATGGCGGCGGGCGCTGCTGCGGAAAGCGGGCATACGGTAACGCTTTTTGAACAGAATGAAAAGCTCGGAAAAAAGCTTTACATCACGGGCAAGGGGCGCTGCAACGTCACCAACGCGGCGGAGCGAGACGTGTTTTTTCAGCATGTTTTGCATAATCCGCGGTTTTTGTACAGCGCGTGGGCCCATTTCGACAATACGGAGACGATGCGGCTCATCGAACGCATGGGAACTATGCTAAAAACGGAGCGCGGCGGACGCGTGTTTCCCGTTTCGGATAAATCCAGCGATATCATTCGCGCGATGGAGCAGTATGTGCGTCAATCGGGCGTGTCGGTGCGGCTCAATACGCCGGTGCGCGGCATATGTGCGGAGGAAGGACGCGTGACGGGCGTGCTGCTGGACAGCGGTGTGTTTGCATGCGACGCGGCAGTCGTTGCAACCGGCGGCGCGTCTTACCCACAGACGGGCGCCACGGGCGACGGGTATCGCTTTGCGGAATCGCTCGGCCACAGTGTGGCTGCGCCGTTGCCGTCGTTGGTGCCGCTGACCGTGGAGGAGCAATGGCCAAAACAGCTTGCGGGGGTTACGCTCAAGAATGTGACATTGACGGCAAAGCGCAACGGAAAAACGGTGTTCGACGAGCTGGGCGAGCTGCTGTTTACGCATTTCGGCGTTTCCGGGCCGCTGGTGCTGTCACTTTCCGGCGTGATTGCGGCGAATCCGGCGGGTACGCGGCTTTTTATCGATTACAAGCCCGGCATGACCGCCGAGCAATTGGACGCGAGATTGCTGCGCGATCTTTCGGAGGGCGCAAAAAAGCAGGTGCAGACGGCGCTGCACGCGCTGCTGCCGGCAAGACTGCTTGCGGCAACGCTGGAGCTTGCCGGGATTGACCCGGCGCTGCCGGTCGGGGAACTGACGAAGGCTATGCGGCACAGCCTTGTTGACGTGCTGAAGGGCGCACAGCTGACGGTATCCGGCGCGCGGGGCATGGACGAGGCGGTGATTACGCGCGGAGGCGTATGCGTAAACGAGATTAACGCGTCGACGATGGAATCCAAGCGTGTGCAGGGCCTGTTTTTTGCGGGCGAGGTCATTGACGTGGACGCCACTACGGGCGGGTACAACCTGCAAATTGCATGGTCGACCGGCGCGTTGGCGGGCAGGATGGAAAAATAGACCGTAGCGGACGGAGAAAATCCGGAGGAGAGCGTATGAAAGAGCATATTTGTATAGCCATAGACGGTCCCGCGGGCGCCGGGAAAAGCACGGTTGCAAAGGGAATTGCCAAGCGCCTTGGCATCCGGCATTTGGATACGGGCGCGATGTACCGCGCGATGGCGCTGTTTGCGGTGGAAGCGGGCGCGGACCCGGCGGATGCGCAACAGATGACTGCGCTTTTGCCGGGCGCGGATATCCGCGTTGTGTTTACCGATGATGGGCAGCGCGTGCTGCTTTCCGGCAGGGACGTGACGGACGAGCTTCGTACGCCGGAGATTTCCATGGGGGCGAGCAAGGTTGGCGTGCATCCGTGCGTGCGCATAAAGCTTTCCGAATTGCAGCGGCAGGTTGCGCGCGAGTATTCCGTCGTTATGGATGGGCGCGACATTACGACGAACGTGCTGCCGGATACGCCGTTTAAGTTTTTTGTTACGGCCAGCCCGCAGGAGCGCGCGCGCCGTCGCTTTCAGGAGTTGCGCGCGAAAGGTGACACGAGCGTTACGCTGGAAGCGGTGCTTGCCGACATCGTGCAGCGCGACGACGCGGACAGCTCACGGGCCTTTATGCCGCTGACGATCGCGCAGGACGCGATTATCGTGGATACGACCAACATGGATGCAAATGAGGCGATTGACGCCATGTTTACCCATATCAGCAGAATTTGTTCGGAGTGAAGGACCATGCTGTATATATTCTTCAAATTGCTTTTAACAATTCCTTTTTGGATCGTGTTCCGGCCGCGTGTGCAGGGCTTTCGGAACCTGTTTTTCCGTGGAAAGGCCATCATCGTAAGCAACCATTACCATTTGGCCGACCCGATTTACATCGCCTTCGTTTCGCCGCGGTTCGTGCATTTCATGGCCAAGCAGGAGCTGTTCGTGACGGCTGTCGGGCGTATGTTCCTACGTGGCTTTTTGACGTTTCCGGTCTATCGCAAGCATGCGGATATGGCGTCGCTTAAGCAGGCGATGTCCGTACTGGACACCGGCAAGGTGTTCGGCATATTCCCGGAGGGGCGCAGGAGCATTACGGAGCAGATGGACGCGTTCGAGAAGGGCGCGGCGTTCCTTGCATTGCGCTGCAACGCGCCGATTATACCGATTTACGCCGATCCGTACGCGCCGAAGCGGCTGCGCGTGCGCATGATCGTAGGGGAACCGATGCACGCAAAGGAGATTGCCGACGGCTGCGAAGGCCGCGCGGTGGACGTGGTAACAACTGCGCTGCATGACCGTATGCAGCAGCTGAAAAACGAGATGGCCGGGTGGGACCGCGCGTGAAGATACTGCTTGCCAAAAACAGCGGCTTCTGTTTCGGCGTACGGCGGGCGGTCGATATGGCGGAATCGCTTGCCGATCCAAACAGGCCGGTATATACCTACGGGCACATCATTCATAATGAAATTGTTGTGCAGAAGCTGCGAGAGATGAACGTATTTCCGGCGGAGTCGCTCGATCATTTGCAGGCTGGCGATACGCTGATTGTGCGCGCGCACGGCGCGCCGCCGTCCCTGTATACGGAATGCGAAGCGCGCGGTATTCGCCTTATCGACGCAACCTGTCCTTTTGTGATGCGGATTCATAAGATCGTGCAGCAGGCTGCGACGGAGGGGCGGCAGGTGCTTATCGCCGGCAAACCCGATCATCCGGAAGTGATCGGGATCGTCAGCCGCGCGGGCAGCGACGCCGTCGTGATCGAATCCGCAGGGGAGGCGCAGCGCCTGCAACCGCATCCGCATGCAATCCTTGTTGCGCAGACGACGCTGCCGGAGGGAATGTATCGCGACATAGAAAATGTCCTCCGAAAAGCGTGCGGGGACCTTACGGTCTACAACACAATTTGCGACACCACGCGCGCGCGGCAGAGCGAGGCCATCGCGATTGCGAAGCGGTGTGATTGCGTGCTGGTTTTAGGCTCGGAGATGAGCGCAAATACGGGCAAGCTGGCGGCATTGTGCAAAAAGTATTGCAAAAACACCGTAACGGTGGGAGATATCGGCAAACTTTTTCTTGATAATTTGCAATCCAATGGTATAATAGGTGTTGTCGCAGGCGCATCAACGCCGGACTGGATGATTAGGGAGGTTATACAAGTAATGAGCGAACTGGAAAAGACGACGATCGAGACCATAGAGGCGGAAGCTCCCGCTGAGGAGATCGTCCAGGAACAAGCACCTGAAGCGATTGCGGAAGCCACAGCGGCTGCCGAGGTTGCCGAGACCGTGACCGATGTAGCAGAAGCGGCGGAAGTCGCGGTTGCCGAGGAGGCTTGCCCTCCCGAAGCGCCCAGGATGGAAGAGCCCAAGACGGAAGACTCCAACGACTTTGCGGAAGCCTTCGAAAAGACCATGACCCGTATTCACAACGGGCAGGTGCTGGAAGGAACCGTGCTTTCCGTTGTGGACGGCGAAGTGTTCGTTAACGTCGGCTATAAATCCGACGGCGTCATTCCCAAGTCCGAGTTTTCAAGCGATCCCGACGCAAAGGCGGAGGATCTGTTCAAAGAGGGCGATACGATCGACGTCGAAGTCATCAAAGTCAACGACGGCGAAGGCAACGTGCTCCTCTCCCGCAAGAATGTCGAGTCCCGCAAGCTGTGGGACGACATGATGGAGCAGGAGGGCATGGAAGACAAGATCTTCGAAGCCACCTGCAAAGAGGTCGTCAAGGGCGGCGTGATTGCAGACATTGGCGGTATCCGTGCGTTTGTGCCCGCATCGCAGGTTTCCACCAAGTATATTGAGAACCTGTCCGAGTTTATCGGCAAGCCGATGAAGCTCAAGGTATTGGAAGTAGACAAGCAGCGCAAGCGTATCGTCGCCTCCCAAAAGCAGGTCATGCTTGCGGAGCAGGCTGCGGCCAAGCGCGGCCAACACA
>CAYPLG010000041.1:19203-21087 GCA_964411535.1 uncultured Oscillospiraceae bacterium | reverse complement strand
TGCCGCAACATGATGAAGCATACCGGCGCAAGCCTGGTGGACGTGTTCCGCTACGGTTCCTTAAACCCGGCGACGCTGCTGGGGTGGCAGGATCGCGGATGCATCCGGCGCGGCGCGGTGGCGGATCTCGTGCTGGTGGACTACTGGATGAACGTACAAAAGGTTCTGCTTTCCGGCAGGGTATGCGATTAATCAAAAACCGGCGCAACGAAGCGGCCGCTCCGTCCCGGCGCGTGCAAAACGGGGGATCGGGCGGCCGTATTTCCTACTGCAAACTGAGGATAACGGAGGGAACAGGCTAATGCAAAAATTTATGGCGGGCTTTGACCGCTGCGTGATTACGCCGCCGCACGGGGTGACGATGCGCGGGTATTTCTTTGAGCGGGTTGCCGACGGCGTGCTGGACGATCTGGAGCTCAACACGGTGGTGGTGAGCGACGGGGAGCGGACGGCGATCCTGATCGCGGCCGACCTTTGCATGATCGCGCAGACCCGGATGGACGTATACCGAAGGGCCGTGAGCGAGAAGACCGGCGTGCCGTACGAGGGCGTCTATATCGCCTGTACGCATACGCATACCGGGCCGGACGTTGCAACGGGCGAAAGCGTGCCCGGCGCGCAGATTCCGATCTATCATTCCGAATGGGAGCGGAGCCTTGGCGACTTCATGGTAAGCAGCGCGGTGCGCGCCATGGAGGATCTTACGCCGGCAAGCGTCGCCATCGGCACGGGCACGGTGGAACGCGTCTCCTTCGTGCGGCGGTACCGGATGAAGGACGGCGGCGTGCGCACCAACCCCGGCGAGCGCAACCCGGATATCGTTGCGCCGATTGGAACGCCGGACGAAACGGAGCAGGTCATCCGCATGATTCGCGAAAACGGAAAGCGGGAGATTGTGATCGTGCATTTCGCGGTGCATCCGGACGTTATCGGCGGCAACAAGATTTCTGCGGATTATCCGCGCTTTGTGCGCGAAACGGTGGAACGCGGCCTCGACGGCAAGGTTTGCTGCGTGTTTTTCAACGGCGCGCAGGGGGACGTAAACCACGTCAATAACTTCCCGCGCCCCGGAGAGGATAACGGGCTGGAGCCGGATACGTTTGACGGCGTGCTGCGCGGATACGAGTTTGCAAAGAACATGGGCCGCACAATTGCCGGGGAAGCGCTGAAGGTATACGGCAAAACGCATGCCGTGTCGGGCGTTCCGGTGCGCTATGCGCAGGAGACGATTTCCCTGCCCGCAAACCTGCCGCAGCCGGAGCAGCTGCCCGGCGCGGCGCAGATTGCCGCGCTGCATAACGCGGGGCGCGACGCAGACCTGCCGTTTGCCGGCATGGAGCTGACAACCGCCGTTGCGGAGGCGCTGCGCATGCTGGAACTGCGAAACGGGCCGGAGGCGTTTAAGCTGCACCTGGACGCAGTGGCGTTCGGGCCGGTTGTGTTCCTCGGCATTCCCGGCGAGCCGTTTACGGGCATCGGGCGCGCAATCAAGGCGGGTTCGCCCTTCGAAATGACGCTGCCGACCTGCCTCACCAACGGCGCGGAGGGGTACTTTCCGATGCAGGAGGCGTATGACGAGGGCGGATACGAAGCGCGCAGCTCCTCGTTTAAGGGCGGCGTTGCGGAAAACATTGCACAATCCTCCGTGGCGCTCGTACAGAAGCTATACTTGCAGTAGGCAAAGATGCAAAAAAGCCCGGCTGCGCAATACAACCGGGCTTTTCATGACTTTTGTTACAGTGGGCTGTTTTGCAGCTCCATGCCGTGCTCACTAAGCGCTTCCAGCGAAAAACGGTTGCGGAAGAGCTGCTCTAAGACAATGCAGATGGAGCCGTACAGCGGGGCGTCCGTTCCGAAGGTGGATTTCAAAAAGCGCAGCTCCGC
>CAYPLG010000041.1:0-19193 GCA_964411535.1 uncultured Oscillospiraceae bacterium | reverse complement strand
GCCGGGCTTTGGTGCAGGCTGACGTTGATGCGGGAAATGCGTTCCTCCATGTAGGAAAGCATCTCCTCCGGCAGGCAGAAACCTTCGTGGCCGAGGATGACGACGGGTACATTGATCAGATTCAGGTAATTATTGATGGCAAAGCAGAGCTTTTGCACGGCGCTATATAGTATGCTGTAGGCCGTGCGGTTTTCACGGCTAAACTCTACCGCGTCGGCTAACGAGGAAAGCTGTATGCCGCATTCCTCCGACATTTGGCGGAGGATGCTGGGGGTGCTTGTGTAAAGCTCCAGGCAGCCGTTGTTGCCGCAGGCGCATCGCGGGCCGGTCCAGTCGATGCACATGTGCCCGATCTCTCCGCAGGAGTCCATAAGCTCATGGTTGGTAACGACCGCCGCGCCGATACCGTTGCAAAGGCCGACATAGAGGAAGGACGCCTCCTGCTGCCCGACGCCGAAGTATAGCTCGCTTAACCCTGCGGCCTGCATATCCGCGTATACGAAGACCGGCAGGTTCAGGTAGGACGAAAGACCGTTTCGAATCTCCAGGTCGCGTATGCCGAACAGGTCGGTTACGTAGCGCAGCACGCCGTTTTCCACGTCGATAACGCCGACGGCGGATACGCCGAACGCAAGCACCTGCCGGCTGGTTTGCAGCATGAGGGAAAGCGCGAGCGCGCGCATTTTTTCAAGGATGCTCTCCGCGTTCTCTACGGGCTCAAATGGGATGGTCTCCCGTACGAGTTGGTTAAGCGACATGTCGGTAAGCACGCCGCAAAGGTTGTCCTTGGAAAGGAATATGCCGCCGATAACCGGAGACGTCGGGGAAAGATGCAGCAGCATTGGGATGCGGCCGGGAACCTTGTTGTAATCCTGCGGCGCTTCCTCCTCGATAATGTTGCTGTGCAGCAGCTCGGTCGTAATGTTTGTCACGGTCATGGTTGAAAGGTGCGAACGAATGGAAAGCTCGCTGCGCGTGATATGCTTTGCCGTGCAAATCAGCTGTAGCAGGAGCGCGCGATTATTCTCCCGAACGCCGGCAAGGTTCATTCCGGTTGTTCTCATGCAACATTCCCCCGTTTAAGAAAGCACTGGATTTGCAATTATAAAATCATTATACAATTAATTTTTAAAAAATTAAAGGGCTTTTATGAAGTTCTGGAAAAATGCGCACGGTCATGCTATGATAAGGCAAAAAGGAAAGGCGAGAATATGGAGCAAGCGGACGTAAAGGCACTGCTTAGGCAGTGCAGGGAAGACGAGGAACGCTATCAGTTTTCCGCATTTTCGCATGCGGACGCCTGGCGGCTGGGCAACATACTGGTGGAAACATGCACGGAATATGACGGCCCGCTGGCGGTGGAAATCGAGCTGAACGGGGTGGTTGTGTTCCGGTATTATCCGGATGGAACCGGAAGGTACCATGAACAGTGGCTGAAAAGAAAGCGCAATACCGTCAATACGCTCGAAAGAAGCAGTCTGCGCTTTTTCTGCGAATTGCAGCAAAGCGGCGAGGATCTTGTCAAGGACTGGCTGCTCGACCCGATGGATTACGCCTGCTGCGGCGGCGCGTTCCCCATCCGGCAGCATGGCGGCAGCGTGATTGGCGTCGTTGCGGTTTCCGGGCTGCCGCACTTACAGGATAACGCGGCGCTGATGGAAGGGCTGCGGCGGTATTTTCAAACCAGAAACCGGTAGCGGCACGCAAACAGGGAGTAACGGTACACAATAAACAGCCAGCAACAAAACAAAAACAGGGCGGCCTTGCATAAGATGCAAAGCCGCCCTTTGTGTAGAATCGATTGATGCGGGATCAGTTGGTATCCGCGCAGAGCGGGCCCGCGAGCTCCTGCATGAAGAAGAGCTTGCCGGGCATTGTGGGGATGAAGCTCGACGTAAAAGCCGTCGTCGGGCCGTACCGCAGCGTCATCCAGAAGCTCATGCCCTGCCACTGCATGCCGCGGGAGAGCACGCCGTCCGCGCCGCCAATGGCGTAATCGGACTGGAAGATGATCCCTGGTCCGATCGTGTTGGCGAAGCAGGGGATCAGCGGCCATGCGGAGCGGAAGGACGTAATCGCGTTCTGCTCGATGGTGAAGGGATGCAGGCGCGCGCCAACGCGGTACGGCGCGGCGAGCCAATCCTCGGTCGTGGCGTAATCCGCGGCGAAGTGCGGCTCCCAGAAGGCGATATGGCACATGCGGCCGATGCCGTATACGAGCACCTGCTTTGCGCCCTCGGCTTTCAGCGCCTTGATTTTCGTGGGATAGGTCGGCAGGTTCTCGCGCGTGGCGAAGTTGCGCTGGCTCTCCGGTACGCTTAGCTCGCCAAGCGGGCCGTAGAACGCGTCGATCATTGCGTTTTGGAAGGCGGCGGGGTCGGTCGCGGGCAGCGTGTTGCCTTCCGCGTCGGCCCATTCGTCCATATTGAAGCCATAGACGTGCTTGCAGTCCACGTTCCATTGTTTGAGGAAGAACACGGCCCACTTGTACATTCCCATCGGTCCGACGGGCAGGATCAGGATGAGCTTTTTGCCCGCTTCCTTGGTAAGACGGATCTGCATGGCGATTTCGTGCCCCATATAGACGGCAAACTCGTCAAGGGATGCGCACGAAACAGGCTGGAACCCTTCGTTCCAGAAGGATTGCCGGTCAAAGACCGTGGCCGGATCGTTGGAAACGCACTCTGCTATTTTTGCGATATCCCAACCGGCCGGCAGGATTTCACTAAAATAGGAACCCTGCAGTGTGTCAATCATGTTCATTGCTATTTGCCTCCTTCAATGGTGAAACAGAATGGATTTGCCAATCAGTTTCTTAAAGCTATCACAGAATAAAGTGACTGTCAATTTGACGGCAAATAATAAATATAAATATTTTAGAAACAGGTCCTTTCTTGTAAATGCCCTCGTTCGGGAACGTGCGAGAAGGGCTTTATACCAGGACGAACGCGCCAAAATCCTGCGGACGGTGGAAATCCGGCTTTTCGCATTGCATGGGGCTCCAGGATAGATAATGCGGCTGCGCGGTGCGATCCCCGCATTTGTAGCAGTTGCCGCGAAGCCGCTGCCCGGAAGAGAGCGAGTAGCCGGGGAAGAAGCGCGCAATAAACGATACGGGCACGCGAAAATCCAGCGCCCAGCCGTTCTGTAGCGGGTGCGATTGCGGGGCAAACAGGCTGTCCGCCCGGTCGACGACGAGGCGGACAAGATCGCGCGTACCGCTGCCGAAGCCGAGATACAGCGCACAGTTTCTGTTAAACTCAAAATTGAAATACCGGGTATCGTTCTCAACCGGCTGCAAAAAGAATTCGAGACAGCTATCCTCGCATACCATGTCAAGCAGGCCCGTATGCTCCGCACGGATGTTGCGCTCGTACGCGCGCAGGTAGACATACAGGGCCGCGCTGTCATAGCTTAGCCGGGCTTCCGCACGGATATCGACGGGCGGGGACCATTGCAGGTGGTCGATAAAAAGCGGCGGCACAGCGTCAAAGTCTGAGGATTCATTTTTGGGGAATATGGAATAGGTTTGCATAGCGGCGTTTCACTCCTTTAGCGATTTTGCATAATCGGTCAGGCTCATGCCCGTTCGTTTTTTGAATATGTTGGAAAAATAGTAGATGCTGTTGTAGCCCACCTGCGCGGCAATTTCCGTAAAGTTGCCGTTGCTTTCCCGGATCAGGCGCTTGGCCTCGCTGATGCGAAGCGCAGTCAGGTACGAGATTACGGTGGTGTTCGTCTGCTCGCGGAAGACGCGCTTGAGCAACGACGCGCTGATATGCAAATGCGCGGCCAGCCGCTCCAGCGATATGGCTTCGGCATAGTGGTCGGCAAGATAGTCCTGCGTCTGCTGCACAATTTGCAGATGGTGACAAAGCTGGTTGGATGTTACGGCGCTTTGCTCCACGGCGCGGTTGTCGTTGCGGCGGCAGATGAATATGAAAAGCTGCTCCAGGCAGGTTTTGATGAGCTGGTCGGAGGCGAAGGGGGCGGAGGGCTTTTTTCGCATATTGACGCGGGGGGGATTGTTGTCAAAGTACGCAAAGGAAAGCGCGGCCTCCGCAATCAGCAGCTTCATGCACTGCTTTTCGGACTGGTGCAGGGAGAGGACCTTGTTGTTCAACTGCGACATTGCGGGACTGTCGCAGCAGAAGGATGCGACGATTACGTCCGCGCAGCCGGTCGACTGAAAGCTGTGGAACTCATCCGGGCAATGGAAGACCATTTCGCCGGATTGCAAAAGATATTTGTTGACGCCGCCCGTTACGATAATGCTGCCGCGGTCAACATAGAGAAACTCCCAAAACGCGTGGCGCTCACCCGCGAAGGTATAGTTTGGAGCGAGCTTATAGCAGGAGATATTGACGATCTGTGTGACGTCGAATACCGTTTGCAGGGGAGTTTTGATATAATCTGTCATAGCGCACCTCAAGAACTGTCCGATACCTTAAACTTTGCGACATATTTTATATAGAACGCGCAAAAGAACGTGTCTATAATGAAATTGTGAAATCGTAAAAAGATTATAGTTTATTTTTTCGAACTTGTGAACAAAAAAATAGGAGGATATGCGAATAATGAAGAAATCAATCAGCTTCTGGTCGTTCGTGAACAAGGATGTACGTGCGGCGATGCGGCTTGCAAAGGCGGCAGGGTATGACGGCATTGAGCTGACGCTGGATGCAGGCGGGGACATCACGCCCGCAACGACGGACGCGGAGCTTGCGGCTATCCGCGCGTATGCGCAGGAGCTTGGGCTTGCGCTGCCGAGCGTTGCCAGCAGCCTGTATTGGGCGTATTCGTTTACGTCCGACGATCCGGCGGAGCGGGAGAAGGCGCACGAAGCGGCGGTTTGCGAAATTCACACGGCGAAGGCGCTTGGCGCGGATACCGTCCTGCTCGTGCCGGGCAGCGTTTCGGTGGAGTTCGTGCCGGAGCGGCCGGTCGTTGCGTACGACGTTTGCTGGGAGCGGGCGCTTGCGGCGCTCAACCGGTTGAAGCCGGTGGCGGAGGAAAACGAAGTGGCGATTGCCGTGGAAAACGTATGGAACAAATTTTTGCTTTCACCGCTGGAGATGCGCGCGTTTATCGACGCGGTGGACAGCCCGTTTGTCGGCGCCTACTTCGACGTTGGCAACGTGGTGTACAGCGGCTATCCGGAGCAGTGGATACGGATACTGGGCAAGCGCATCAAGAAGGTGCATTTCAAGGATTATCGCCGCAATCCGGGCGGGCTCAACTGCTTTGTGGACCTGCTTTCCGGCGACGTCGACTGGCCGGCCGTGATGGAGGCCTTTGCCGACATCGGCTACGATGGCTGGGTGACGGGAGAGATGATCCCGCCGTATACGCACGGTTCGGAGCAGATCATTACGAATACCGCCGCGTCGATGGACAGAATTATCCGTAAAGAATTTTAAGGAGGGAACAAGCATGATTCGGGTAGGATTGATTGGAGCGGGCTTTATGGGCGGCATGCACGCCGCATGTTACCAGGCGCTTGCGCCGCTTGGCGTACAGGTGACCGCGGTTGCGGACGTACGGCCGGAGTACGCGGCGAAGGCGGCGGAAAAATCCGGCGCGGCGGTGTATGCTTCCGGGGAGGAGCTTATACGGCTTGCGGATGTGGACGTGATCGACGTCTGCCTGCCGACCTATATGCACGCCGCGGCGGCGGTCGCCGCCATGCGCGCAGGGCGGGACGTATTCTGCGAAAAGCCGGTTTGCCTGACGCCGGAGGACATGGAGCTGCTTTTGCAAACGAAGAAGGAGACCGGCGCAAAGCTGATGGTTGGACAGGTGATTCGCCTTTGGACGGAATATGCATGGCTCAAGCAGGTGAAGGACGAGGGCGTGTACGGACGCGTGCTTTCCGGCGTGTTCCAGCGGCTATCCTCCCGGCCGTGCTGGGCAAGCGACAACTGGCTGCATATCCCGGAGCGGTCCGGCGGCGTGGCGGTTGACATGCACGTGCACGACGTGGACTTTGTCCGCTACCTGATGGGCGAGCCGGAAACCGTGCAGGCGAGCGCATACCGGGACGCCGACGGCTTTATCGAACAAATTGCCGCGCTCTATACATATGGCAAGGACACGTTCATCTCCGTGGAGGCCGGGTGGGATTATCCGGCGACGTTCCCGTTTACCGCAACATACCGCGTCAAGTTCGAAAAGGCGACGGTTGTACTCGACGCAAAGGGCCTGACCGTTTACCCGAACGAGGGCGAACCGTACCAGCCGAAGCTTGCGGCGGAGTTTGAGATGGAAAACGACATCGGCGGCAACCTGTCCTCGCTCGGCGGCTACTACAACGAGCTTAAGTACTTTATCGAGGGCTTGCAGGGCAAGCATGGGCTGGACGTCGCCCCGCTGGAGGAGGCGATTCGCTCCGTGCAGCTTTGTAAGAGGGAGATTGAGATTGCCGGGGGCTTGATCGTAAAGTAGAAAAACAGAAGATGCGGGATCGTCCGGCGAAGCGGACGGTCCCGCGCACCAAGTATTTATACGGCATATCAAAATCGCACTTCAATAATATATAAAAATAATTTATGAATCGAAAAACGATTTACTAAAAGTATTTTAGAAAACTATTGACAAGAACGATTTGGTTGCTATATATTGGATTCAGATAAATCGCAAAAATCACAAAACAAATTTCATACAAGGTTCTTGTATATTTCTTTCGAGGTTTAAGAAAATGAGAGTATTAGCAATAGGCTGTCATCCAGACGATTTGGAAATTGCATGTTCCGGAACATTGCGTAAATACGCCGAACAGGGCGCGGACGTTTACATGTGCCATGTTGCAAACGGCGATCAGGGACACGTTGTTATCGAGCCGGAGCCCCTTAAGAAGCTGCGCGCCGAGGAAGCGGAGAAGGCGGGCAAATTCATCGGCGCCAAGGAAGTATTCAATATCGATGTGCACGACATGCAGGTAAACCGGCATGATCAGGCGCAGATCGACGCGGTTGCGGAGGTGGTTCGCATTGCGCGGCCGGACGTTATCATTACCCATGATGATTCGGATTATATGCAGGACCACGTCGAAACCAGTCACCTTGCGACGAACGGCGCGTTTATGTCCGGGCTGCCGCATCGTTGCTTCGACCAACCCGCGTTTACGAGCTTTATTCCGACGTTTTTCATGGACACGCTTGCGGGCGTGAACTTTACACCCACGCATTACGTGGATATTACGGATCAAATTGAGAGAAAGCTTGCCGCGCTTGCCATGCATGAATCGCAGGTGCGCTGGATGCTGGAGCATGACGACATCGACTTTGTCGACATGGTGCGTACGTGTTCGCGGTATCGCGGATATCAATGCGGCGTGGCGTATGCGGAGGGCTTCCGGCCCTATAACGTTTATCCGAGGCACAGCACGAAGCGGCTGCTTCCGTAAAATCGATCCATTGCGCGGCGCAGCCCGATGCGGGGGGAATGCGGCGCGCATTATGCGAAATTGCAAAGCCCAAGAAAAGCGAGGAGGAAAAACAACGCATGGGTACGAACACAATGAAGCTTTCCGGCTCGAAGAAGAGCTTCGGCGCACTGGTAAAGGACTGGATGTCCCTCGTCGGCATCGCACTTTTGATCATTGTTTTCTCGATCATCTCCCGCGCCAAGTTCGGCGAGCAGTATTTCCTGACCTGGGAAAACTGGAAGACCATCCTGCTGCAGAGCTCAACGGTTGCCATCGTGGCGCTGGGGCAGTCCGTCATTTTGCTGACCGGCAACTTTGATCTTTCGCTTGGGCGCATGGTCTGCCTGACAAGCTGCGTCGGCGCGGTGCTGATGAAGAATCTTGGCATGCCGACCATTCCGGCGGTTCTTATCATGTTTGCCATCGGTATTACGCTCGGCTGCTTTAACGGTGTTCTGACCGCATACGTTGGCGTTCCCGCCTTCATCGCAACGCTCGGTACGCAGTACATCTGCTACGGCGTAGCAAAGCTGATTACGCAGGCTGTCCCGATCCCGAAGATGCCGACGGAAATTGCCTGGCTCGGCCGTGGTTACATTTTCAATAACACCATTCCGGTTTGCGTCATTTTGATGCTGGTGTTGTATATTATTGCGCAGTTTGTGACGACAAAGACGAAGATCGGGCGCAGCCTGTATGCCGTCGGCGGTTCCCGCGAAGCGGCGTTCTTCTCCGGCATCAACGTAAAGCGCATCTATTTCGGCACGTTCGTGCTCGCCGGCATCCTTTCCACCTTCGGCGGCCTTGTGCTGATGTCCCGATTGAACTCCGTCGCCGTTACGAACGGACAGAACTACGAGTTTGACGCTGTGATCGGCTCCATCATCGGCGGGGTATCGCTGGCCGGCGGCAAGGGCCGCGTAATCGGTACGATGCTGGGTTGTATCTTCCTCAATACGCTGTTCAACGGCTTTTCGCAGATGGGCGTCGATCCGTTCGTGCAGGACGTTTTGAAGGGCATCGTGCTGGTGGCGGCGATTACGCTGGACGTCGTCAGCAATCGTAAGAAGGCTTGACCGACCTGACCAAAGTCATGAAACGATTATTCGGAAAGGTTTGGTGAGGAAATGGATAAAGATTATATCCTGACGCTAAAAGGCATTACAAAGGAATTCCCCGGCGTAAAAGCGCTTGACGACGTAACCATCAGCGTGGAGCGCGGTACGATCCATGGCCTCGTCGGCGAAAACGGCGCGGGCAAATCCACGCTGATCAAGGTGCTGGCGGGCATCTACCAACCGAACGCGGGCGAGATCATCCTGGAGAACGAGGTGCGGCATTTTGACAGCCCGATTACCGCAAGGCGGGCCGGCATCAGCGTTGTGCACCAGGAGATCAAGCTGGCGGAGCCGCTGTCGGTCGCGGAGAATATGTTCCTTGGCAACCTGATGATGAAGGGCGGCCTTGTGGACTGGAAGGGCATGCGGGTCCGCGCAAAGGAGATCGTCGACGATCTGGGTATGGATATCGACGTCAATGCGCAGGTATCCTCCTTAACCGTTGCAAAGAAGCAGGTTGTGGAGATCATGCACGCGATCAATAACAACTCGCGCGTGCTGATCATGGACGAGCCTTCCGCCGTGCTGACGGACCGCGAGCTGGAGGTTATGTTCCGCATCGTGAAGCAGCTGCGTGAGAAGGGCATTACGATCATCTATATTTCGCACCGTCTCGACGAGGTATTCGAGCTTTGCAACAATGTCAGCATCCTGCGCGACGGAAAGCATATTGCGACAAAGTCCGTTGCCGAGGTGACCAAGCGCGAGATGATCAACATGATGGTCGGCCGCGAGATGGGGCAGGAATATCCGAAGGAAAAGTGCGAAATCGGAGATACGATTCTGGAGGTCAAGAACCTGAACCGCGGGCTGCTGCGGGATATCAGCTTCTCCGTCAAAGCCGGCGAAGTGTTCGGCATTTCCGGCCTTGTCGGCGCGGGGCGTACGGAGCTTGCGCGTGCGATACTGGGTATCGATAGGCTGGAATCCGGCGAGGTGTATGTCCGCGGCAAGAAGGTGCATTACCGCAACTTTGCGGACGCGATCAAGGATGGGCTCGGCCTTATTCCGGAGGATCGCAAGCTGCAGGGCCTTGTGCAGATCATGCCCGTCAAGAAGAACACGACGCTTGTCAACCTGAAGCGCGTTATCAAAAACGGCGTGATCAGCGACGCGCTGGAATCCCAGTACAGCAAGGAATATGCGGATAAGCTGCATGTGATTGCGCCGTCCATGGAAACGGAGGTACAGTACCTCTCCGGCGGAAACCAGCAGAAGGTGGTTATCGCCAAGTGGCTGTTCCAGGATTCCGACATTCTCTTTTTGGACGAGCCGACGCGCGGCATCGACGTCGGCGCGAAGGCGGAAATTTACCGCCTGATTAACCAGATGGCCAAGGAAGGCACAACCGTCATTATGATCTCTTCCGAAATGCCCGAAATCCTCGGCATGTGCGACCGCATTATGGTTATGCACGAGGGCCGCAAGATGGGCGAGATGACCGGCGAGGAAGCATCGCAGGAAAAGATCATGGCGCTCTGCGTCTAATCTAAACCAGGGGAACCTGTTTAGAAAATAAAAATAGGAGGAAGTCCAAACTTATGAAGAAACTGATCGCTCTACTTCTGGTACTGACCATGGTTCTCTCGTTGGCGGCCTGCGCAGCTCCCGCTGCAGCGCCTGCCGCAGAGCCTGCGCCTGCCGCGGAGGCAGCGCCCGCCGCAGAAGCAGCGCCCGCTGCGGAAGCTCCGGCAACCACCGAGGGTGAGGCCGTAAAGACCGACGTCATCTCCAGCGACGCCGAAGCCGCAGCCCTTGGCATTCCCGCCGCCGTCGTGCTGCAGGATACCGAAGCCCTGAAGGGCAAGAAGATCGGTTGCTCCATCTGCTACAAGGGCGACGAATGGTGCGCCGCGCTGGCCACCGCTCTCGAAGCGCTCGGTTCGTACTACGGTGCAGACATCGTCTGCGAGGATGGCGACCTGAACGATGAAACCCAGACCAAGCAGATCGAGAACATGATCGCCAACAACGTTGACGTCATGATGATCGACCCGATCACCCCGGATGGCTCCGCCGAGGGTCTGAAGAAGGCCGTTGAGAAGGACATCCCGATCATCATCTATGATGGTTACTGGACGGATGGCGCGGACAACGCCGTAACGACCGTTACCTGGGATCAGAAGATGACCGGCACCCTGATCGGCCAGTATTTCGTAGATTATGTCAAGGCCAACTATGACGGCAAGTGCCGCGTTGTTGAGCTGACCAACGCCGTTTCCACCCACTGCCAGGAGCGCTTCGTAGGCCTGCATGAGGTTATCGACGCCGCGAACGCAGAGGGCTGCGAGATCGAAGTTCTGAACAAGTACGATTCGCAGGGCAACCGTGAGACCGCGTACAACGCCATCGCCGCCGTCGTCGAGCCGTATGACTGCATCATCTCCGATGTTGACAACGGCGCCATGGGTGCTGTGGCCGCGCTGCAGGCCGCCGGCAAGACCGACGTCAAAGTGTTCTGCATGGGCGCTTACGGCCAGGAGCCGTTCGGCATGCTGCATGACAAGGACGTCAACTACACCGCCTGCCTGAACGTCGACGCGTGGGTACTTGCACAGTTCATTTATGACGGTGCAATCGCACACTTCGAGGGCAAGGAAGTCCCGACCCAGACCAACATCGACCTGTTCGTCGTCGACAGCAGCAATGTTGAGAATTTCTGGAGCTTCAATTAACAGGCGCATTGCGTGATGCGTTGGAACAAGGGGGATTTTCCCCCTTGTTCTATTTACACCGTTTTGGTACAAGTTTTTAACAAGGAGCAAAGCAATGACAAATAAACTGCGCTGGGGCGTAATCGGCGCCGGTGGAATTGCGGACCGGAGAACGATCCCCGGCATGATGCTGGCGGATAATGCGGAACTGATCGCCGTGATGGAGGTCAAGCAGGACTTTGCGGAGACGCTGCAAAAGAAATGGAACGCAGCGCGCGCGTATGATTCCGCGGAGGCGCTGCTTGCCGACCCGGATATTGACGCGGTATATATCGCATCCCCCGTTTTTCTGCATGCACAGCAGGCGATGGCCGCGGCGGACGCCGGGAAGCAGATCCTGATCGAAAAGCCGCTTGCGATGACGAGCCGGGAAGGCGAAGAGGTCCTCCGGTATTGTGAGAGCAAGGGCGTGCGGATTGCGGCGGGCCTTATGATGCGCTTTGGCTCCTATGTGCAGGCGATGAAGCAGGCCATAGCCGACGGAAAGATCGGCAACGTGGTTTCGGGCTATTCGCAGTTTACCTGCTGGTACCCGGATATGCCTGGCAACTGGCGGCAGAAGAAATCGGGCGGCGGCGGCGGCGCGCTCATGGACATGGGCGTGCATTGCATCGATTTGATGCAGTACGTGACCGGTTCGCGCGTCAAGCAGGTTGCCGCGTTTAACGATACATTGACGTTCCATTACGAGGTGGAGGATTCGTCCATGGTCATGCTGCGGATGGAGAACGGCGCGCAATGCGTTGTGCAGTCGAACTTCAATATCCCGGACGACGCGGCAAAATGGCGGCTGGAGTTTTTCGGCGACCAGGGCCGCCTTGCCGGGGAGGGCGTGATCGGACAGGTGGACGGCGGAAGCCTTGACGCGCTGTTTTGCGGCGAGGTCGGCGGCTACGACGCACAGCAGGATAAGAAGCAGGCAAAGAGCGAAACGATCGAAGTCGAGCTTGGCAACCTGTATACGCGGGAAATCGAGAGCTTTGGCAATTCGATTCTCAACGGGCTGCCGCTCGAAGCGCCCGCGTCGGAGGCGGTTGCGGTGCAGCGCGTGATGGAGGCCGCGTACCGGTCGAGCGAAAGCGGGCAGACGATCAACCTGTAAAGTAAGAGGGTAGCAATCCAATGAACAGACCGTTGCCGTACGCGGTTGGTATTTTCAACTGTTGCAGAGATCCGTAATACGGCCTCCGTTGGCGTTTGAAGCAAAATATGAAATGGAGGCTATTTTATGGAAAAAAAGGCGTCTGATTTCCGGTATAACACCGGTGAAACGAAGGTCCCGTGGGCCGCTGTCGGCGAGGACTACAACGCGAAGGACACAATGGCGGTCGTTCGCTTCATGATGCAGGGCAAGGGCGCGGATTATGAGGAAGCCATTGCCGACGTGCAAAAGGCGATTACGAAGCTGGACCGCTGCTCCGAGCCGCCGGCCAAGCTGTCGGTCGACCGGATGGTGGCGCAGGCGGAGAATCTTTGCGACGAATATCTGCATACGACGGGCGCAACGTTTGTAACAAACTGCACGGCGGGCTTTGAAATCGCCGGCAAGTACGCGAACCTTGGCCCCGGCGACGAGGTCATCGTTCCGGCGATTACGTTTATTGCGACGATGGCGTATCCGCTGAGCGTCGGCTGCAAGCTCGTGTTTGCGGACGTGGACCCGCTTACGCTGAACATGGACCCGGCCGACGTGGCGCGGAAGATTACGGACAAAACGAAGATGATCATTCCCGTGCATATCGGCGGATATCCGGTCGATATGGACCCGCTGATGGAGCTTGCGCGGGCGCATGACATCCTCGTGCTGGAGGATGCGGCGCATGCGTTCGGCGCGAAGTACCACGGCAAAATGCTGGGCACGATCGGCGATTTCGGCGCGTATTCCTTCCACGAGGTGAAGAACATCACCTCCTTTGGCGAGGGCGGCATTCTGGTGACGAACGTGGAGAGCTTCAAGGACGACATGCGCCGCGCGCGTTTCCTGGGCACGGACTTTTCGCATGCGATCAAGGACTGGCTCTATGACGTAACCTGCTGCCAGGGCAAGTATGGCCCGTTCGTCGCGGGGAACGCTTCCACGACGGAGATTCAGGGGCTTGGCCTCTGCCTGCAACTGGGCCGGATTGATGAAATCATCGCCGCGCGCAGCGGCCACCGCGTACTTAAACGACCGGCTTGCCGGATGCGACGCGCTCGTTACGCAGGATCTCGGCAACGAGGACATTCAGCCGACGTTCCATCTGTACCGGCTGGAGGTCGACCCGGAGAAGGCCGGCGCGGATGTGCAGGTACTCAAGGCGAAGCTTGCGGAGCGCGGTGTGACGAACATCCCGCACTTTGGCCCGCTGTATCGGTTCAGCGTACTGAAGCCGTTCGGGTATGACGAGGATGAAATCGCAAAGACCTGCCCGGTATGCGAGGACGTGTTCTATCACCGGTTCACGCATTTCCCGATTTACGGACTGAGCAAGGAGCAGCTTGACTACATGGCGGACGCCATCCTCGATTCCGTAAGCGAGATGCAGCAGGGAAAGTAACAGCCTGCCGCAGAAGTAACCCAGAATAAAGGCAAAATCACAAAACGCACGCCGTTTCGAAAAGGAACGGCGTGCGTTTGTATCCGGCGGGGCGCAGCCGGTCAGATTTTCGGGTATAGCCAGCGGAAGAAGAGCCTGCGCAACCGCGAAAAGCCGGGCGCAAGCGTCCGCCGCAGCGCGCGCACGAAGGAGACGGACTCGTCGCGCTCGCGCTTTGTGCAGGCGCTATTGGAAAATGTTGCACGCTGCGCAAGCAGCAGCAGCTTTTTGAGCCGTTCGCACAGGATGGGCGAAAACTGCTTGGAAAAGCCTGCCGCATATTCCGTTGGCGATTGCAGGGCGGTCATGGGCGGCGCGCCCGCAAAGGTAAGCATAGCAAGCATGTGGCGGCAGAGGGCGAGCACGCCCTGGTTTACGTTGGTTTGCAGAATTTGCCGCCGCAGGCGCGCGCGCCTTACCGCCCAGATAATGTATGCGGCAAGCGGCAGCAGTATGGCAAGCAAAAGCGTGCACAGGAGCCAAAGCGGCATCCGAAAGGGCGCAACCGGCGCTGCGGAGGCCGTTTCCTCGTCGTCGGGCACGCCGCCGCTGCCGTCTGCATTGTCCGCATCCGGGCCGTCACCGCCGTCGTTTGGCGCGGGCGTCGGGGTAACGTAGGCAAGCGCGGACCCGGACGCATCCGGATCGCCGGTCGTTTCCGGCTCCTCGCTGGGGTTGGGACTTGGGGAAGGGGTTTCCTCCGCCGCAGGGTCGGGCGTCGGTTCCGGCGTCGGCTCCGGCGTGGGCACGGGCGTCGGGATGGGCGTTGGCGTCGGCGTTGCGGTGGCTTCGGGCGCAGTAGAGTTTGCGACGGGCGCGGGCGGGGCGCCGCCGCTTGCGCTCGCGGTCATTTCAACGGGAATCCATTCCAGCTGTACGGGGTCAAAGACCTCCACCCAGGCATGCGCGTGCGTGTCCTCAATGTCGATATACCCTTCGGCGTCGGGCTCCTTCGAAAAGTCGGAACGGATGACGATATAGCCTTCCGCATAGCGTGCTGGTACGCCGAGTGCGCGCAGCAAAACGGTTGCCGCCGTGGCGAAATGCACGCAGTATCCGCTTCGGCTTTCCGTAAGGAAGTAGGTGGTAAAATCCACGTCCTCCGGAATGTGCGGCGGGGAATACGCATATGTACAGCGGGAGGAAAGCAGAATGTACAGGTCGTGGCAGGCGGCGAAGGGGTCGACACTGCCGCTTTCGGCGGACAGGGAAAGGCCGTAAGTTTCACAAAGCTGCCGTGCCGCAAGCAGGGTCTGTTCCGGCAGCGCGGTATACACGTCAAAGATGTAGTCTATATAAGAAGCCGCCGTTTGCGTAAGCGCAGCGTCGCCCGCCTGGCTGGCCGCGCTTTCCGCTGCAAAGCGGTAGGCGCTAAGCAGCGTGTTGTCTCCGGCAAGCGGGAACGGATACAGCGTCGCTTCGCAGGGGACGGCTGTGAGCTCGTATGCGGCTGCATCCTGCGCACGCGCGGCATGCAGTGCGGTGTCCTGCACATAACCCGCGCCGTTGAGTTCGTCCGCCCGCGTGACAAGGCCGTTCGGGATCCAGATCGAGCCGTCCGCCGCCGCCAGATTCCGTACGGCGAGCGTATACGGCGCACTCTGCGGGAACGCCGCCGCGTGCAGATTCTGCGGCGCGGTTGCAAGAAAACGGTCTGCATAGCGCCTATATGCGCTTTCGTCGCCGTCCTTCCAGCCGTCCTCCGTGTACTGCACGCCCGCAAAATCGCGTAGGTATAGCGGGCGCTCTTCCGAGAGGCGCACCTTGAGTACGGCGTCGCCGGTAAAGTGAATGTCCGACAGGCTGCGAAGATTGCCGTGCGTCAGGCCGTCGTTGCCGGCGAAGGCGCTTCCGCCGATATCCCAGGAGAGAATCTCCTCCTGCATGGCCTCAATTCGTTTCGGGCGCGCGTATCCGTCCTCCGGCAGAATCCAGCTTGCCAGCAGAACGGTAAGCGCGATCAGCGGCAGCGCGGCAAGCGGAAGGATGCGCTGCCCGGCGGATGGCGCGGCAGACGGCTGCTCCGGACAGAACAGGCCGGAAGGCCCCTCCGGCCGCACGGGAATCAACGGTAAATTCTTGCCGGTGCTGCCGATAAAGAGCATGAGGAACGCGGCAACGAGGCAGAAGAAGGGAACGATGTCCGGCGCAAGGGAGAAAAACGGCGCGGGGGAAAGCAGCGGCAGCGTAGCAAGCGCAAGGAGGGGCAGGCTCGTGCGGTTGATAATACTGCTTGCGGCAAGGAGCGACACGGGGAACAGCAGCAGCGTCAGCGCCCTGGTGGAAAGCGCAAGCGTTTCCGCCGCGTCGTGCGCCAGCAGCATGCTGTTGAAATAGTCCGGAAGCTGCAAATTCAGCGGGGAGAGCGCGGAATCGATCAATACAAGCAGCCCCTGCAAAAGCGTTTCCGCGTTGCGCCAGGCAAATAGGCTTGCAGCAAGCAGCAGGATGAGCAGGGGAAGCCCGCGCCGCTTAGCGGAAAATACCGCCGTGAACAGGGCTGCAAACGCAATTGTCGCGCCCACGACACGCCCGGTTGACACCGTCAGGCGATAGCAGCTGATGAGGCTAAACACAAAGCCCAGCAAGGCGAGCAACAGAATCAGGATGCGCGGCGGCAGCCGGACAAGCGGGTTTTCGGCTGTCAGCCCCGTTTGCGCAGCGCCGCTTTGCCGCGCGGGATGCTTGCCCATATGTGCCCTCATAACGCGGCCTCCTGCGCCGCTTCGGGGATGCGGCCGTTGAGCAATTGCACCTCGCAGCCAAGCGCGTGCAGCGCGTCCGTCGTCTCCTGCGTGCAGCGGCCCGGCATCAGGGTGATTTTGCGGCAAAAGTGCAAGTCCAGCATGCGGCTTAAGGCCTGCTCCGCCTCCGGCGTCGGCCTGCTGCAAATGCCTGCGGAGAGGTAAAGCAGGTGCGTCTCCGGCTGCGGGGCGGTCTGCTCGATGAACTGCAAAAGCGTATGCCAGCGCGGCTGACCGGGCATGGCAAGCAGCTCGTGCATAGCGACCGCAAGCGCGTCCGCGCCGGTGATCGTTGCCGTATGAATCAGTCCGTCGTCGGAAAGCCAGCTGATATGGTGCACGACCTCGCGCGCCATGAGGTACTCCGAAAAGGCCAGCGCGGTGCTGAGCATGTATTCCGCGGACGCGGGCTTCGTATCCGCCGGAAGGGAAAGCAAAAAGTGCAGCGAGGGATTCAGCGGCAGGCCGAAGTCGCGCACGATCAGCCGCTGCATACGGCTGCTGAGCTTCCAGTGCACGCTATGCTTCGCGTCGCCCGCCTGATAGTCGCGCAGCTGAAAGATTTCGGAGGGGTCTCCGCCGGGCTTTGCTGTGGAGTAGGTCGAGCTGTCGTGGCCAAGATCCGCCGCTTCCTCGATCTGAATCGCACGGTTTTGCAGCGTCGGAAGGATGTAAACGCTCCCCTCGCCGCAGAGCACGTTGCCCTTGGGTACGGGCAGGCGAATCAGGCCCAGCATATCGAATATGTCGACGCGCGCGACGGAAAAATCCACCCTGCCGCAGCAGCCGGTTTTGACGGAGGGGAGCAGCGTGCGCGTTTGCCGCGCGCCAAGCGGGAACTGGACGACGTCCTCCATGTCCTCGATATATTTTCCGCCGGTATGCCCAAGGATGCTGCGGTAATGCAGATGCATCCGTACGCATACGCACGGAAGGAAACCGGCGTTTTCCGCGGACAGCCGCAGCGTGCAGCGCCCCTTGGGGACGATTTCGTCGTCCGGCTCCATGCGGCAGCGCACCGCGCGGCGCACCGGCAGCGCGGCAAGCAGCGTTACGAGCGGAAGCAGAAGCAGGAATACAAAAAGCAAATGGAACAGATATACGTCGAACAGGACAAAAAAGAGGAATGCAAGCAAAAGCAGATAGAAATACAGAATCCTGTTGACCGCCATGGCGTTATACCGCCGTGGGCGCGGGAACCTTGGCAAGCGCATGCTGCGCAAGCTGCTGTTCGCCGACGCCGCTGACGCGCGCGCGCGGGCTTAGCAGGATGCGGTGCGCCGCAACGTTTTCAAACACGGTTTGCACATCCTGCGGAACGAGGAAGTCCCGGCCGGAAAGGTACGCGCAGGATTTTGCCATGCGCAGCAGCGCAATCGTGCCGCGCGGGCTCATGCCGAGGCGGATGGACGGCTGCGTGCGCGTCCATGCGGCAAGCGCGGTGATATAGGCATACAGCGTGTCGGAGACGAATACGCCATCCACCTCGCGCTGCATGGCGGCAAGCTCCGCGGGCGTAACGACGCGCTCCACGTCGTCGAGCGTAACGGCGTTTTGATGCCGCCGCAGCATCTCCATTTCGCTGCGCCGGTCCGGATAGCCCATCGACAGCCGCACCATGAAGCGGTCCAGCTGGGATTCCGGCAGCGGCTGCGTGCCGGCGGAGCCCGCAGGGTTCTGCGTGGCGATTACGAGGTACGGCTGCGGGACGGGGTGCGTAACGCCGTCGACGGTGATGCTGCCTTCCTCCATCACCTCCAGCAGCGCGGACTGCGTCTTGCTGGAAGCGCGGTTGATTTCGTCGGCAAGAAAAAGGTTGCACATTGCCGCGCCCGGCACGTACGTGCCGGAAGCCCCGCCCATTTGCAGGGTCGTATAGCCCGTGATGTCGGAGGGCATAACGTCCGGCGTAAACTGCATTCGTTTATAGGATAGCTCCATCGCGCGCGAAAAGGCGAGCGCCAGCGTGGTTTTGCCGACGCCGGGAACGTCTTCAAGGAGGACGTGCCCGCCCGCCAGCATGGCCATCAGGATGCTGCCGATGACAGCGTCCTTTCCCACGACGACCTTACGAACCTGATTGATGATTTCCTGCACCTGCTGCATACTGTTCCATTCCCTCATGCTTTACTTGCATCACAATACCACAAATCCCCGGCGTGTGAAAGTGCTGACACACAAGTCTCCGTTTTTCATAACATTTCTACCACAATTGCAGAAAGCGACAGGGCGGCGGGCGGCAGTCTTCCGGTATCCGCGCTATCGAGGCGGCGGTTTCATGGATGCTGCCCGGTTTGGCAGCCGCCGCGAAACGGAAACGACGCAGGTACACAGCCTGCGCCGGGTAACGAAAAGGGTTTTCCGGCGATACGGCGCGCTATCCCAGCCGCCGCGCCATCATCTCCGGGTTGACTGCGTACAGGATGGCGTTTTCGCGCGTAATGCGCCCGGCGTTGTACAGCTGCATCAGGTCTGCGTCCATGGCGCGCATGCCCGCGTCCGCGGAGGAAAAGATGACGTTGTCCATCTGGTGCACCTTGCTTTCGCGAATCATGTTCTGTATCGCGCTGTTGACCAGCATGATTTCAAACGCCGGTTCGCGCCCGCCGTCCACC
>CAYPLG010000040.1:0-21221 GCA_964411535.1 uncultured Oscillospiraceae bacterium | reverse complement strand
TGCATTGAAAAACGCAATACAGCTTCCCATGCGGCACGCGGCTTGCCGCATCAAGCGTCGCGGCAATCTCGCTCGGATGATGCCCGTAATCGTGGAACACGCGCACGCCGTTGCGCTCGCCATAGTACTCGAACCGCCGCTTCGTATTGCGGAAGGCCGCGAGCGACTGCGCATACGTCGCAAACGGCACGCCAAGCTCCGTCGCAACGGCGCAAACGCCGAGGGCGTTTACAATATTGTGTCTGCCGGGTACGGACAGCGCGACGTTGCCAAGGGGCTTTCCGTTCTTCAGAACCGTAAATATCGGGCATCCCTGATTATTATAGGTAATATCCGCCGCCGTATAATCGCCCCCGGTCAAGCCGTACGTGATCACGCGGCGTCCGCATGCCATAGCCAGCGCGCGCACGCGCGCATCGTCCACGCAGGCAATGCACGTTCCGTCCGGCGGCAGCAGCGAAAGAAACCGTTCAAACGCGGATACAATATGGTCGATATCGCGATAATAATCCAGATGGTCGTCGTCAATGTTGTTGATAAGCGCAATCGTCGGGCGGAGCGTAAGAAAGCTTTCCACATACTCGCACGCTTCCGTAATCAGCGTTTTTTCGCCGCCGACGCGAACGCCGCCATGCAGCGCCTCCACATAGCCGCCGACATGCACGGTCGCGTGCAGGTCCGCAAGCTCGTTGACGCCCGCCAGCATGGAGGTAATCGTCGTCTTGCCATGGCAGCCGGCAATTGCCACCACCGCGTCGTACCGCTCGGAAAGCTGCCCCAGCGCAACGCTGCGCTCCAGCTCCGGAATGCCGAGCGCACGCGCGCGCACCCGCTCCGGATTATCCGGCTTTATCGCCGCAGAATAGATCACAAGCTCCGCATCGTCGACATACTCGCACGTATGCCCGATTGAATACGGAATGCCCGAAGCATCGAGCGAGCCGGTAAACTGCGTGGCCTCCCGGTCACTGCCGGTAACTTCGTGCCCCTGTTTTTTCAAAATTTGCGCAAGCCCGTTCATGCTGCATCCGCCGATGCCGATTAGATGAATCCGCTTCGCGTTATCGATATGCGCCATATTGCCCGATACTCCACTTTCCAAAAATTGAATCTAATTATTATACGCCGGATAGACATTTCATGCAACCGTTCGGGCAAGCTAACCCTTGCGGGTTGCACAATGCAAACGCGAATTTATACACGAAGGGAGGAGCAACCATGTCCTATAGCAACGATTCGTCCAACAACAAGCAGAATCAGCAGCAAAACCAGCAGCAGAAGCAGAAGCAGCAGCAGAACCAGCAGCAGCAGAAGCAGCAGAATGCCCAGGAACAGCAGAACAACGAATACCGGTTCTAATGGAGGGTGAAAATGCCGCAACAAAAAAAGAGACGGATCCGCGCAGTGGCGCGGACGCTGCCAAAGCAGAGCGCCAGCGGCGGCATTCCGTCCGACGTGCTTGGCAGCTACACCGGAAACGCAATGGATGGCGGAAGACCGATCCAGGACGCGGACGACCTGTAGCGTAAGGCCAAGGCAGGGGCGCGGAGCGTACAACGTTCCGCGCCCCCGCTTTTATTTCCATTCTATTGCTGTTGCTGCACCGGCAGGCAATGCACCCCGACCTCGTCAACCGTCACGGAATACACCGTGTCCGGCACGATTTCCGAATCGAAATACGCATCCGCAAGCCCGGTCAGGCGTTCGCTGCCCGGCGCGGCATATACCAGACGGCAGCCCGGCGCCGTCTGCGAAAACGCCTCGATAAGGCCCGCTTCATCCGCCCCGGCCTCGCCGGATAGATAGGTGGGCATAAACAGCCTGTCACCGTATAGATCCAACATCAAATGATGATGCAACATCAATGCGTCGTCCACGCTTGTATCCTCCAGCAGCAGGAGTATCGCCGCATCCTCCTCCACCGGCATATTGGCAACCTGCCGTGCAATGGATTTTTGCATTTGCAGCGCTTTAGCGTGCATCTCGTCGCCGGTATAATAGCGATACGGATACTCCCCGCACGGAAACACCGTCAGCAGCATGCAGATTGACAGCAAAAGCACCGGATATCGCACAGCAACGCCCGGCGCTTCCGGCTCCTCCACCGGCAGCGCAACTAGCCAGATCATCGCCAGAAACGAAAGGTACCCGGCAAACAGGACGGATACATAGCGTGAAAAGCTCGGTATCGTTCCGTCAAACGTTTGCAGGTACAGCCAGAACAAACCGATTACGTACACAACGGCGGCGCACGCCCAGCATCCGTATATTTTCAAAAACGCACAGCGCTTCTCCCGCAGAATCAGCCAGTACGCAGCGAAGCCCATCCCCGACAAAACGCCGAACGCGCCCAGAAATGACAGCGATCCGTTGACCGTAACAATTTCAAAGATGCGCGCAAACAAAAGCGGTTCGCGATACAGCGCGGCAAGAAACCGCCGCGCAAACGCCGCCTGCGCCGCATCCGGATGCAAAACGAATTCCAGTATGCCCTGCGCCGACGTACTGCCGGAAAACCATGCGGCATCCCCATATACCCCGCAAACGATCTTCCATGCGGCCCAAACCAGAACCGGCGCCGCACAGCAAACGCAAAGCCGGATTCTGTATCCTCGCATACCACCGCCGCCCGGCAGAACATCCGCACGCTTCCCGCGCCCACACCAGAACGCCGAAAGCAGGCAGAACAGCGCCAGCACAATGCCCGTATCCTTTAATAAGGTCAGCACAGCAAGGCCCAGCGCGAAGCGCACCGCGGACAACCAGTCCTTCTGCGGTCCGCAATACGCATGGAACAGCCCGAAGCCGAAAAATATGCCCAGCGCCGGTTCGATATACAACGTTGTATAAAAACGAAGCTGATCCCACGTCTGGTTGGCGAATGCCTGCGGAACGAACAGAATCACGGCGGCGGCAAACGGGAGCAGCAGCGCATCCTTCCAGCGCAGGCGTTTGAGCGCCGGCAAAAATACGGAAAGCGTCAGCAACGAATAGGCAACAAACAGATGCTTTTCCAAAAATACGCCGCGCGTTTTTGCAAAGAAGTATTGAAACAGCGGCATTCCCGGCAAGTAGGTGTTGAACACCCCGCCCCACAGGCGCGAGTTTTCACCGAGCTGCAAGCGCTGCGTATAATACAGCACCTTCGGCACCGCCGCCCAATGGCGCAGGTCGTCCCAAAGGGTTACCATCGACGGCGCCCAAAGCGTAACCACAAGCATAACAAGCGCAAACGTAACCATGGCCGGTGTGAAGAAACGCCGGAGGGACGCCTTCCAATCCCGGTCCTTCATTAACTTGACAACCGACCAGGCATAGCAGCCGCCGCACAGTGCAATCGCGCTCCAATATCCGGCCGCCAGACGGTCGAAGAGGTAGAAGCCATACAGCCACACGACAACCGCCGTCAAAGTAACCGGAAACAATTCCTCCGAGCGCCGCTTGAGCACGCATGCGCCAAGCACGCTGCCGGAGCACAGGATTGCAACGGTATATGCGCTAAACAGAATCTTATGCAGCATGTACTCCCCCTAAACGCCGTCAAGAGACGAATGCTTTTCTCCATGAATTCCCAGTATATTGTCCATTTTATAGAATTTTTGCCGAACATACAAGAATTTCCTGCCCGTTCGTTTCCTTGCGCCAGTCGCGGTTCTGGTTGCCGCGCCGGTTTCCCGAAGCAGCCGTCCGCTTAGGCAGCCGGATAGCGGGGCTTTCCCCCGGATTGCCGCAGCGTCCGCATACCGGCTTCCGGTTGCCAACATGACGCAATTGTGCTATGTTGTATCTGTATTTTATTGGCATGGAGCAACATATGGAACGAAGCAATTCCCCTTCGAAAACGGTCTGGCGCATCCTCCTTTCCGCGCAGGCGGCCGTGCTCGCGCTTGTGATCCTGCTGCGCGCGCTGCATGTGTTTTCCTTTCGTCTTACCTTCGTGGCTGCGCTTCTGCTGGCCTTCCTCGCGCTCGACGGCGTCCTCCTTGCCGCAGGCTATGACCGGCGGCACCGCACGGAAAAAGCATACCGGACGAAACGCGGCGTTCTGCTCTGTATCCTCGCTTTGGCCTGCCTTTCCTCCCTGCCGCTTTTCACCGGTTACCTGCTGAACGGACACGATATCCAGTTTCATCTTTTCCGCATCGAGGGCATCCGCGACGGCCTTGCCGGGGGGCAGTTCCCCGTGCGAATCCATCCGAATACGCTGTACGGCTACGGCTACGCAAACCCGGAATTCTATCCGGAGCTGCTGCTGTACTTTCCCGCGCTGCTGCGCCTTTGCGGGTTCTCCGTCGTGGGCGCATACAAAACGTTCGTTTTTGCCCTCAACCTGCTGACCGCCGCCATCAGCTATCTTGCCTGCGCGCGGATATGCAAAAGCGTCAAGGCGGGCCTTGCCGGAAGCGCGTTTTATACCCTCTCGCTCTATCGGCTGGTCAACCTGTACACGCGCGCCGCAATCGGCGAAGCTTCCGCCATGACGTTCCTGCCGCTTGTCACGCTCGGTCTTTTTTCCATATTATTCGACGATGTGGAAAGCCCCGCCTACAAGCGCGCGTTTTTGCCCCTGCTTGCCGGTATGACGGGCCTGCTGTCCACACACCTGCTCTCCTGCGAGATGATTCTGCCGCTGCTGATCGTCTGCTGCCTTGTGTTCTGGCGGCGCACGTTCACCGGCAGGCGTTTGCTTTCCATTACCGCCGCCGCCGTCGGAACCGTGCTGCTTGCGCTGTGCTTCCTCGTGCCGATGCTCGACTACATGGGCTACGACGCCTACCGTGTGTTTAGCTACAGCACGTCAAACCTTTCCAACGAGGCCGTCGGCATTGCGCAGCTTTTCCCGCTGCTGCCGAACGCCGTCGGGGAAAGCAACGCGGCAAGCCTCGGCGCGGCCGGGGAAATGCCGCTTGGCGTAGGCTTTCCGTGCCTGTTTATCCTTGCGCTGTATCCACTGCTTTCCGCGCGGCAGGGCGTACCCGCCGACGCGAAGGAACGCGACCTGCGCCGCGCAGCCGTGTTCTGCTATGCTGCGGCGCTGCTTCTGCTTATCATGAGCACCAACGTGTTTCCCTGGAACGCGCTGTACCGCACCGGCGGCTTTGTTGCGCAGGTTGCGGGGCTCATCCAGTTCCCCTGGCGGCTGCATTCGCTTTCCACGCTTCTGCTCATGCTCGTCGTCTGCCGCTGCGCCATGCTGCTGCCGTCGTGCCCGAACGCCCCGCTGCGCCGCGCCGCCGTATTTGCGCTTGCGATGCTGCTTTGCATCACGTCCGTTTCGTACTGCGACCGGCTTGTGCAGGAGGGCGAAGCGCTGGCCATCCATTCGAACGCCGACCTTGACCAGACGAGATCCGTCGGCGACGCGGAATACCTGCCCGCCGGCGCCTCCGGCATGGCGGATTACCTTGCAAACGAGCCCCTGCCGGAGGACGGCCTTGCCGTCACCGGGTTGATCCGCAACGGCACAACCGTCACCTTTACGGCGGAAAACGGCGCTGCGGATACGCGGTTCGTAGACCTGCCGCTGATTCGCTACCTGGGATACCGCGCGGAGGACGGCACAGGCAACCCGCTGCCCATTGAAAAGGGCGAATCCGCGCGCATTCGCGTCATCGTCCCTGCGGGCTATCACGGCGCGGTGACCGTGCGCTTTGCCGAACGCCCGCTCTGGCGCGCAGCCGAGGCGTTTTCCCTTGCTTCGCTCGTTCTGCTCGCTTTCTGGTATTACCGGCAGCGCAGACGCTTTGGCGCAGAGTCCGTCGTAGACTATACAGCGCCTGTCCTCACGCTGGAATAGCCACTTTCCCGGCCGCTTCCCGCCGCCCGGCACCTGCATTTCGCCTGTGTACGCGCAAAAACCATCTTCGAAAATAATAACCTTGTCATCACAAATTAGCACTCTAATCAAAAGAGTGCTAATTTTTCACATGCGGTTCAAATTTCTGTAAATATCGTTTGGTAAGTTATACCTGAACAAAAGGGAGCGGGGCAAACGGATAACGGCTCCCCGAAAAATACAAACTACTTGCAGGAGGATGATTATCATGAGTAAATACGCAATGCTTCCCTATCGCAGACCCAACGAACTGTCCCAGCTTTTTAACGACTTTGACCGCAGCTTCTTCACCCCGTTTCCGTCGTTTTCCGCTGCCTTCAACACGGATATTACGGACGAAGGCGACCATTACCTGATGGCGGCGGAGCTGCCCGGCTTTGGTAAGGACGACATCAGCATCGACGTCGAAGGCGACCAGCTCGTCATCCGCGCCAGCCGCGAGCAGGAGAAGGAGGAGGACAAGAAGAAGTACATCCACCGGGAGCGCACGTACGGTACCTATACGCGCCGCTTTGACATCAGCGGCATCGACACGGAGCATATCGGCGCAAAGTATAATAACGGCGTGCTGGAGCTGACGCTGCCGAAGGTCGTTGAAAAAGCGCCGGAAGGCAAAAAGATTACCATTGACTGACGGTTCCCCGATACACTGTACAAGGGAACAAAACGCCCCGCCGGAATCGAGCACGCCGGCGGGGTTTTTGCACCTCCCGTTTGCGCCGCCGCTGCCGCCCGCCGTTACATTTTCTTGACAGGATGATCATAATTCGTTACATTAGGAATGGAAACCGGCGCGGCTTCCCCCTTTTTTCATCCACTTCGCGTTGTTATCCGATCATTCGAAAGGAATCCATACCGCATGGCAACTTATATCGGACTATTCGTACTCCTTTACCTTGTTACGCTCTGTTGCTACTTCTTTTCCGAAACAAGCGGCAATTTCAAGCGCCGGGCTTTCAACAAAATTATTCTCGCAAGCGAATTCCTCGTGTACGCAATCATCATCTACTTTACAAAATATCCGCCCAACACCTACCACGCCATTTTGATGCTCGCCATCGCCTTCTCCTGGGCGGGCGACGTGCTGCTTCTTTACAGCTTCGTCAAGGGCGGCATTCCCTTTACCATCGGCAATTTGCTTTTTGTCGCGTATATGATCGTTTACATGGGCGAGCTCGGCGTTACCTTTTCACAGGTATGGTGGTGCATCCCGCTGTTTGCCGCGATGTGGATCACGCTGCATGTGCTGACCATGAAGGGCTGGCTTACCGGCAAGCACAAGGTCGGCTTTGCGCGATACTGCCTCAGTTCCACGGCGCACGGCTGCCTCGGCGTGGCCTTTGCCGCAACGTGCCCCACGCCGCGCGTGCTGCTGCTCGGTATCGGGCTTATGCTTTTTACGATCTCCGACTATTTCCTTGCGCTGCATAATTTCAAAGCGCCTGCGTCCAAGGCGATCCTTCGCCTCAACAGCGGCACCTATTTTGTCGGGCTGTTGCTCATCGTGCTGAGCTTAACCATAGCGCCATAACACAAAAGGAGATGGAAAGAATGCAATACCAATTCATCGTCAACCCCGCCGCCGGGCAGCCCGGCGCAAGGGAAGCCGTGGAAGCGGGCCTCAAGGCGCTGACCGAACCCGTGCGCTACGAAATCTACGAAACAAAAGCGGCGGGCGACGCGGTTGCCTATGTATCCGGCTGGTGCGACGCGCACCCGGCGGAGGAAGCCTGCTTTGTCGCCTGCGGCGGCGACGGCACGCTAAACGAGGTGGTTCGCGGCGCCATCGGAAAACCGAACGCCTGCATCACCTGTTACCCTTGCGGCAGCGGCAACGACTTTGTCAAATACTACGGCGGCAAAGAGAATTTCCTTGATATCGGCCGCCTTGTCCGCGGTACGGAGCACAAGATTGACGGCATGCGCGTCAACGACACCTACGCCGTCAACGTTGTCAACTTCGGCTTCGACACCTGCGTTTGCCAGACGATGATCAACGTACGCAGAAAACCGCTTATCGGCGGCAAAAACGCCTATACTACGGGCGTCGTTACCGCGCTCATCAAGGCCATGCGTACGAAATGCAAAATCACCGTGGACGGCGAGACGCTCAACGACGGCGATATGCTGCTTTGCACCATCGCCAACGGGCATTATGTCGGCGGTGCGTTCAAGTGCGCGCCCTATTCCAACAATGAGGACGGCCTGCTGGAAATCTGCAAGGTTGCGCCGATCTCCCGGCTGCGCTTTCCGTCCCTGCTCGGCCCGTACTCCGCCGGCGAGCATCTTTCGGACAAGCGCTTTGCGGATGTGATCACCTACCTGCGCGGCAAGCGCGTTACCGTCGATGCGGCGGAAGGCTTCGCGATGAGCGTCGACGGGGAAATTGTAAGCAATCCCCACTTCGATATCGAAATCCTGCCCGGCGCCATCCGGTTTATCGTGCCGGAGGGCGCAGCGGAGGTATAATCCCTTTCGCTCCCCCCACAGACAGAAACGCAGCGCCCGCCGCATTCATTCCGGCGGGCGCTTTGGTTTACGGTTTGTTAATAAAAACATAGGAATTTGTACGTAATTTTGTCACACTGTTCCGTTATGCTTGTTCACGGTTGTTTATCGAAATAGATGGAAACAGGAGACACGCACATGCAGAAGGGAATCGCACTGGTCGCTATCCTCGCGCTGCTTTTGACCGGCTGTACGGGACGAAAGGCGGAAACCGCGCCGGAACCGGAAGCAGCTTCGCCCGCAACGACCCCTGTTGCGATTGCTGTCGGCTCCTCCGAGGGCGACGACACGCTTGCCCTCGCCGCGCCCACTGCGCCGGGTACGCCGATTCCCGTCGGCAAGGTGGAATATCACGCCGAGGAAGGCGCGCATTATAAAATTCTGCCGGATAAAACCGTATCCGTTACCGGCGGCTGTGTGGAAATCACCGTCAACGGCATGGCGTTTTCCAGCGCCGTGCAGACGAGCGACGGCGGCAGCGTGCGTCTGTGCCTGACAAACGGCGCGTCGCTGACCGGCGTGCTGACCGGCGAAAGCATGCTGGACGTTTCCGTCTCGCTGGACGAAACGAGCGTCTGGTCGCTCGCGGGCGACACGCGCGTCGATGCGCTTGTCAACGCGGACACAAGCTTTGCCAACGTATCCTCCAACGGCTGCACGCTGTCCTACAATTGTGAAAACGCAGAGAACGCCTACCTTGCGCGCGCGACGCTTCCGCTTAACGGCGGGGGGCAGTTGCAGCCGCTGATATAGCGCGCGGCACAGCGCCTTTCCGTACGCAAGCCGGATATCCTTTCTTGCCTGCGCGGCACAATCCGTTTATTCTACAAACCGAACCGCTGTGCGCTTTTGCAGCGGCGAGCAACCGTGCAAGGAACAGAAACTGTTTTTTGTTTCGGTGCAGTTTCCATATATATATACGCGGCGCGGCGTCCTCCAGAAAAGTGGTGGGGGACGCAAAAATCGTACATCTTGTGGTTTGCTGTCGGTTTTTGCGCTAGGATTAACAAAATATCCATAGATTATTCACAATAGATGTAATAAATGCCCCCACCACTTTATGGTACACTGATACCAGTATATGTGGGATTGTGTGAAGGTATGCAACAAAGAATCGCATCCTTCCCCCACATGCAGCACACAGCGCCTAAAGGAGTGTGACGGAGATGGAATATAACGACGGCTCTCGCGATCGTGATTCCTTTGACCCGTATGACGGGGATCGCGGTAGCGAAGGGTATCAGGGCGGCGCGCCGGATCGCGGGGAAAGCGGCTATGGCCGCTCCGACTACGGGCAATCGCCCTACAGCCGGTCGCCTTATGCGCAATCGCCATACAACGGCGGCTCGTACAGCGGATATGACGATTACGGCAGCGATACGGACCGAAGCGGAAGAATTCCGCGTCCGCGCGGTGAATCCGATTATGACCGCGGCGACTATGCACGCGGCGACGGCTACGGACGCGACGATCGCGACGACCTTGCGCGCGGCGCGGGTTACGGGCGCGAGGAGCGCGGCGACTATGCGCGCGGCGATACCTACGGACGCGAAGACCGCGACGACCCTGCGCGCGGCGCAGGTTATGGACGCGAGGAGCGCGGCGACTATGCGCGCAGCGACGGTTACGGACGCGACGATCGCGACGATTATGCCCGCAGCGACAGCGACTATGCACGCGAAGCCGGATATGGACGCGGCGAACGCGGCGACTATGCGCGCGGTGAAAGCGGCTACGCACGCGAAACCGGGTACGGACGCGGCGAGTATGCGCGCGGCGACGGCTACGGACGCGGCGGATATGACGATTATCCACGCGGCAGCGAAATGGACGACCTGCAATCAACAGGCCGCCGAAAAGCGCCCCGCAGTTACGACCTGGCGGACGCGCCTGACGAATCCCCCTTCGAAACCGACGATTACGGCAGCGAAGAACCCCGCGCGCCCAAGAAGAAGAAAAAGCGCAGCAAGTTTTCCCGCTTCATGCGCGGCCTCGGCGCGTATATTGCGCAGCTGCCGACGCAAACGCTCGTGCTCTTCGGCGGCATCGTCGCCGTGGTGCTCGTCGGCGTTATCCTGCTCGTAATTCTTCTGCCCAAGACGCCGAAGGAAACGGACGTCGCCGATAACGGCCAGCTCTCCATTGCGGATATTACGCCGACGCCCTCGCTTGCGCCGACCATTGCGCCGCCGGAAATGACCGTCGCACCCTCCGAAACGCCGGTTGTCGACCCGTTCAACGGTTCGTTTATAAAGACCATCGGAGAGGAAAACGACGTAATTCCCGCCGTACAGGAGCGGCTTGTCGAGCTTAACTATATGGATATGCCGGAGGGCGGTTATACGAAGCGCTACGGCACGGCGACCAAGAACGGCATTCGCATGTTCCAGATCAAAAACTACGAGGATTCCGACGACTGGGACGGTTGCCTCGGCCTCGGCACCTATACCCTGCTTATGAGCGATCAGGCAAAGCCGTTCTACCTTGCCCGCGGCGACGGCGACAGCCGCACGAAGGACATTACCACGCTTGTCAACGCGGTTAAAAAGCTACAGGCACGCCTGGTCGAGCTGGGCTACCTTGGCGCAGGTTCGGATACCGGCGTATTCGGCAGCGGCACGGCCACGGCGGTCAAGACCTTCCAGCAGTACCACGGCTTGCTGGCGGACGGCTGGGCCGGCCAATCCACGCTGAACATGCTGTATTCCGACGCCGCCATGACGGCAGCCGTCGGCAAAACCAGCCCCTATACGCCGACGCCGGACGCCGGTGCAGCAGCGCCAGCCGACACCGGCGCAGCGGCCGCAACGCCTGACCCGAACGCGGCGGCAACCCCGGACGCTTCCATTTCCGAAAATTAACCATCTGACGCAAAAATAGCGCGCCGCCCGTCGGGCGGCGCTGCTTTTTGCTTTTGGATTTACTCGCTTACTTTACGGCTGCTTCATAACGGCAAGCGCGCGCGCATACGCCTGCTTCTTCGGTACGCCTAGCGCAGTCGCAGCCTGCGCCGCCGCGTCGCGTACGGACGCACCCGCTTCGAGCAGCCCGGTCAAATGCGCGTCCAGCTCCGCCTCCGAAGCGGGCTGCGCCTCGCGCTTTACATACGCCGCAATCACGCACTCGCCCTTTGGCGGCGCGTCCGTATACGCGGCAATCAGTTCGGAGAGCCTGCCGCGGCGCGCCTCCTCGAATTTTTTCGTCAGCTCCCGCAGCAACGCCGCTTCACAGTCCCCAACCGCCTCATAAAGCGCCTGCAACGTCGCCATAACGCGCAGCGGGCTTTCGTATAGTATCGCCAGATGCCCGCATGCCGCAATCGCCGCAAGCATGTCCCTGCGGGGCTTATTCTCCCGCGGCAAAAACCCGAAAAAGGTAAACGGCTGCGGCGGCAGGCCGGAAAGGACGGCCGCGGTCAGCACCGCGCTTGCGCCGGGCAGCACCGTCACCGGCAGATCCCGCCGGATGCATTCGGCAATCAGCGCCGCACCCGGATCGGAAATGCCGGGCATACCCGCGTCGGACACGTACGCAACATCCTGCCCGGCGGCAACACGCTCCGCCGCCTCGACGGCGCGCATGCGCTCGTTATGCTGGTGACAGGCGATCATCGGCTTTTTAATCTCCAAATGGTTCAGCAATTGCAGCGTGTGCCGCGTATCCTCGCAATACACCACGTCGCAGGCGCGGAGCGCTTCCACCGCGCGCAGCGTAATGTCGCCAAGGTTGCCAATGGGCGTTGCGCAAAGTATCAGCATGCGTTCACTCCTGCAACGTTCGCAGGTTGTCGCCGGTAAGCTGCAACGCGACCGTTGTGTTGCGGTCGACAAGCCTGCTCATCAGCCGCTCGCCATAGCGCGCCTGCAACGCGGAAAGCGACAGGTTCGTAATGCACACAGTGGCGAGCCGGGCAATCGCCCGCTCGTTGATTACGGCAAAAAGCCATTCGACGGATACGTTCGGGATATCGGGCTCGCTGCCCAAATCGTCCAGCACGAGCAGGGGGACGCTGCTGTAACGCCGCGCGTTGCCCGTATGCTCCCGAATGTCGCAAAGCATATCCTGCACAAACCGATACGTGGTAATCCGCCTGGCGTCCACGCCGTTTGCGATGGCATAGCTGGCAACCGCATTGCCGAGAAACGACTTGCCAAGGCCGGGCATACCGAGAATCAGCAGGTTCGGCTTCTCCGGATGCGGCAGCGCGGCGGCATAGCTTTCGCAGATTCTTTTTGCGTTCAGCGCGCGCTTTCTTTGCATCTCGTCGCGATAAACGTCCGTCGAAAATCCTGCGAACGTCTCGCGTTCGTTGATCTCCGTACCCGCCTTCTCCTGCTCGCGATAGCGCAGACGGCAGGCGCAGGGGCGCTTCGGCGCGTCGCCGACATAGCCCGTATCCCGGCATTCCTTGCAGCGGTAATGTAGGGAGAGCGCGTCGGCGGGCAGCCCCTGCGCAAGCAGGATCGCCTGCTCCTCCTCCGCAAGCCGCTGCAGCGACGCAATCCCCTCCCCGGCGGAAACCGTACGCGCGCCGACGGAACCGAACACGCGCCGGCGCTGTTCGTCAATCTCCGCAAGGCGCGGCGCGCGGGCAAACGCGTCCGCAACGCGGCGCTCCAACGCGGCGCGCTCCTCCGCGCGGATGCGGTCATAAATCCGCTCAAGCCTGCTTTGCATATCCATTATAAATCCTTGTCCAAATCGATGAGCAGGCTGTTGAGCTGCTCGTCGGAAAGGTCATGCTGCGCATAATCGCGTTTGCGCGGCGGCTTCTTCTGCACGCCGCCCGCTCCCGCGTGCTCCCGCTGCCATGCTTCCGCCTTTTCAATCGTGTCAATGCCGTTATCGTGCCAATCGTTCCAGATTTTCTTCATCAGGCCGAAGGGCTCGTTGCTGCCCCTGCATTGCTCCGCGCCGTACAGCAGCAGCTCCCGCGGCATCTTCAGCGTGTCTACGTACATCGAAATCTGCGCGCGCTGCGTCTTCGTCGCGGGTTCCACCTTTCCCGCGCGCTCGAACACAAGCCGCGCAAAAGCGCGCTCGCTTGCGTCGGCTGCGTCGCTTTCGAGAATGTCGGAGGCCGCGCGTCGGTCCTTTCGCATCAGCTCCTCCAGCTGCTCGTCCAGATATGTAAAGTTCGGCGTTCCGGCAGTCGTCAGGCGCGGCAGCGCAGCCAGTATCGCCTCCGGCGTAAAGCCCCATTCGCCCGTCCATTTGTCGTACAGCGCCATCTCCGGCCGGGTGGGCTTCCTGCGCCGGTTCCACTGCCGCAAAATCTCGCTTGCGCCATGCTTTTTCAGCTGGTAACGCTCCACGTAGGCGAGCGCGTCGCCGCGCGTCGTCACGCCCTCGCCGGACCATGCCTCCGCAACGGTATCCATATAGTTGACGCTGACGCGCCGTCCGCGCGTATCCATACAATGCGAAACAAGCTCCAGCACCGCGCCCTCGTCAAGGCCGTATACCTCGATCCAGTCGAACACATGGTTGAGTTCCCGCGCGTCAAACTGCCGCGGGGCGGTAAGCTGGTTGATGGCGTTGACAAGCTCCATATATTTACCCGGCAGCACGGTCTTTGCGGTGGATGGATCGAGCGCTAGGTATTCCACAATGAGCGGCTTATCGCTCTTGATGCGCACAAGCCCCTGCTGCTGCCAGTAGGCATACGCCTCCGTTACGGCCTCCGCCGTCAGCCCCAGCGCCTCGCAAAGGGAAGGCTCCGCCGTCTCCGGATGGCTGCACTGCATCAGGCCGTAAAGATACACCGCCGTATGCAGCGGGTTCGCATGCGGCAGGTAATCCAGAATGAATCGGTTGTCGACGGGCGTCAGCGCCGTGCGCATCAACCCCGCAGCAAATCGTATCGTCATATGCTTATATGAAACCACCGGAGCACATGCTCGTTGAACCACGTATACCCCAGGTCCGTAAACGGAACGGCCCCGCCGCGCATCAGCGCGCCAAACAGCAGCCAGAAGAACACGACGGCAAACAGCACCGACAGCACCGCCGCAAACACGTACCCGCGCGCCCTGGACTTATACCGGCGGCCATCATAACGGATCTCGTCCGCCGCTTGCTCCTTCACGGGCTCCGGCAGAACGTTTTCAAGGACATACGGCGGTACGTCCGCCTCCGGCGGATACGCCGCCGCGGCGGCAGGCTTTCCCTTCACCGCACCGGCTTGCCCGACAGCTTCGTCCATATGCGCACAGAGCCGCTCTTCCACATCGACAGGTCCCTTTGCCGAAAGGATATCCGCGCGAAGCGCAAGCAGCGCCTGCTTCATCGCAGCGCGCGCAGCCGTTTCGTCGCACAGCGCCGCGTATGCCGTACGATATGCGCGCGCGCCAACCGCGCGGCACAGCTCCGCAAAGGCCGCGTTATCGCCATTGTGGATCCGGTACTGCAAAGCGTCTGTGCTCATTGTAGTCGCCCTTTCGTAGACTTTGTCGTATTGGCATTGTACCATGCCGCGCAAAAAAAGAAAATAGGAATAGTCTCCCTGTTAAACGCCTATGCTGAAGGGGAAGGGTCGCCGCCATAGCGGCTAAAACAGGTGCGCCATGCGAATGCGAGTCCAATGGAAACGGGTGCTGCTGCTCGCCTTACTGGCGGGCGTCTGCGTGCTTCTGCTGCGCGGCCTGCTGCTTGCGCGCTGCGCCCCGATGGACGTTACCGTCCCAAAGGAAGACGCTGTCATCACCGTATACGACCACCGCGAGGAAAAGCAGTTACAGCTTCCGCTGGAAACGTACATCCTGCGCGTTGCGGCCGCCGAAATGCCCGCCTCCTTCCCGCTGGAGGCGCTGAAAGCCCAATGCGTCGCGGCGCGCACCTATACGGTATACCACATGCTGCACAGCGGCTGTAAGCGGTACGCAGCCGACGTATGCACTTCGAGCGCCTGCTGTCAGGCGTATCTGTCGGACGAGCGTATGCAGCAGCGGTGGGGCGACGACTACAAGGCATATCGCAAGAAGCTGACGCAGGCTGCGGAGGAAACCGCGCACGAGGTGCTGCTGTACGACGGCGCGCCCATCGAAGCGCTTTATCACAGCGCGTCGGGCGGCATGACGGAGGATGTTGCGGACGTCTACGGCACGGCGCTGCCCTATTTAAAAAGCGTCATGAGCACGGCAGAGGCAGGCACAACGAAGCTTACCGGCGAAAAAACGTTTTCTAAAACCGCGCTGTGCAGCACCGTCAACGAAAAATGGCCCGCCGCAAAGCTTGCCGCGCGCAAGCTGGAGGATGACGTCCAAATTCTGGAAACCACCGCGTCCGGCCGCGTCAAAAGCATCCGGCTGGGCGGCGTCACCGTCACCGGGCGGCAGCTGCGCGGACTGCTCCAGCTGGACAGCGCGCTATTCACCGTCCGCTTCGAAGGCGACGACGTCATCTTTTCCACAAAGGGCTACGGTCACGGCGTAGGCATGAGCCAGACCGGCGCGAACGCAATGGCGCTCGGCGGACATACTTATCAAGAAATCCTGCATTACTACTATACGGACGTTACGATTGGAACGCTTATAACGAATCAATAGCGCAGACGCTTTTTGACAAGCTGGGCAAGCAGGCCGGTGCAAACGCCCGCCGGTATGCTCAATAGCCCCATCCACGGCACATAGGCAAGCATCGCCCTGCCAACGACGCAAACGCCGACGAAGAGCTGCCCCATGTTGAACAGAAACGCGCCCGCCACGCTCACCCCGACCGCGCCGACGCGCCCCGCGCGGTACGGCCAAAGCAGCGGCAGCATCCCGGCGAAGCTCAGCGCGCTGCCGGCCAGCGCGTACGGAAGGCCGGAAACGTTCCCTATAACCAGCGGCAGCAGCAGGCAGCGCAAAAGCGAAATAGCGGCGGCCTGCCCCCTGCGCCCGGAAAGCAGCGGCAGCAGAACGAATATGTTCGCAAGGCCGATGCGCACGGGAACGCCCGGAAACACCGGCGGAAGCAGGGATTCCAGATATTGTACGGCAAGCGCCATCGCGGTCAACACCGCCGCCGCCGTCAGCGACCGCGCGTCAGTACGAGAGCCCGTCATACGCCGCCTCCCCGCCCGCAATGCTGACCACAACGCCGTTTGGCAGGCAAACCAGCGGGTGCGCAGCCGTCGCCTCCCCGCGTAAGCACACGCCGTCCGGGCAATCGGCGTCCTGCATGCGCACATGCCCGCCCGCTATGATAACGGTATTGCCCGCACCCGCCGCAACGACCGCATCCTCGTCCATCCGGCCGGAATACACAATTTCCCCGCGCACCGTCACCGTCACCTGCGCATCCGAAGAAACGCGCGGAAGCAACAGCAGCGGCAGCAGCGAAAGCGCCGCAACAATCCCGATGATAATGCCGTCCCAAGTCTTCATAGCAACAGTATAGCAGTTTCCGCCCCGCGAGGAAAGCCGCCCGGCGCACGGCAAAGGATGGGCTCCGGCCCGCAATCACCTATTTTAGGAAAATCGTTCGCAGGGATACCACAAAAAACACAATATGTGGACGCAAATTACCCAAAAAACAGCCATATAAAGGGGTGTAAGCATTAACATTCTGTTACAAAACGCCAGTTTGATTGCAAAAGAAAAAGCGATGCGATACAATATAAAAAACATCCTGCAATAACGTGGGGAGAGGTATACGTGGGAGAAATGCTCAACCAAATGTTCATTAATTCGGAACAAGTGGGGGAAATCGTCACTGTTCCCGTGCCTTCTCATAGCAAGGGCGAAGAATTTGATGAACTTGAAGAAGCGGATATCCATTACCTGGAAGCGGGTGTTGGAGAGCCTTTGCTGCTCATCCACTCCATTGGCCAGTCCTTGTATACATGGCGCGGCATCTTCGCGGAGCTGTCCGATCACTACCGCGTAATCGCCGTTGATTTGCCAGGGCACGGATACTCCTCCAGGCCGGATACGCTGACGTACTCCATGGACGACATGGCGGAGATGCTCTTCCGTTTCCTCGATATAAAGGGCATCCGCTCCGCGCACATGATCGGGTTTTCCATGGGCGCCATGTACATGCTGCGCATGCTTTCGCTCAATCCTTCGCGCGTCGCCAACTGCATCGCAATCGCGCCCGGCGGCGTAACGGAATATATGCCAAAGCTTGTGCACCAGATGATGAAGCCGCTTGTCAACGTATTTGCGCGCAATCTTTTCTCCGAGGTGGAGGTGCGCAAGATGCTGCTTGAATGCGTCGCGGACGGCGCAAACATTGACGAGCACGTTGTGGAGCAATACTACGGCCCCGTTTCCGACGGGCTTTCCCGCGAGGCACTGATGTACGCGCTGCGCAATTTTGACATGGACGTAGTCGCCGACGGACTCATCCCCATCGAGCACGAAGTGCTTGTGCTCTGGGGCAAGGAGGACAAATGGCACCCGCCCGCCGGCAGCGTATATTTCCAGGGTGTGCTGCAAAACGGCCGGTATTACCTGATTCGCAACGCCGGGCACCTGTTGCAGGAGGAAGCGCCGCAAAAGCTTCTGGAAATTATCAAAAGCTATATTCCGCCCGCCGTGGTCTCCTATGACGCATACCGCCGCTATCCGCCCGCGCAAGAGCCCGCAGACTATTATGGCCAGTCGCCCGCGGACGAATACCCAAACGAAGCGCCGCCTGCATATGCAAATGACGCCGAAAGCTATGATACCGGCGATGCGGCAGAGCAATACGCGCGCACCGATACGCCCGATTACGGGCCGGAACCGGCGCAGGACGACGCTTTGACGGCCTGGCCGGAGCCAGACGGGGACGATCCGCAGGTAGCGGAACAGGAACCCACGGAAGGCGCGTCCAGCGCGGCCGAGCCGGAACCGGCGGATGCGGACACGCCGCCGGAGGAAGGGCAGGCGTAACCGCTCCGATGTTGACGCAGTTCGAGCTATCTGATATCGTAACCATGAAAAAGCCGCACGCCTGCGGCGCGAACGAATGGACGATCATTCGCGTGGGCGCGGACATCAAAATCCGCTGCAACCAATGCGGCCGTATCGTAATGCTGGATCGCGCGGATTTTATCCGTATGGGAAAAAAGGTTGTGCCGGCCGGAGAAGAAAAGCGTTGACAAAGTCTTCCTTTAATAAAAAGCAACTTAAGTGCCTCCAGGCCTACGCGGAGCAGCGCTACGAGAACATGCGCGGCGCCCGCGCGGACCGGAATATTGATTTTGTACTATATATCCTGATGGTGGTCGTGCTTGCGCTCGGCGTACGCACGTTTCTTGCGGAGCCCATCCGCGTGGAGGGCAACTCCATGGTTCCGACGCTGCTTGACGGCGAGCATATGTTCGTTGAAAAGGTCAGCTATTGGTGCAAACAGCCTGCGCGCGGCGACGTGCTCATCTGCTTTTACCCCGGTTACGACGAAAGCTGCGTAAAGCGCGTCATCGGCCTGCCGGGCGAAACCGTCGCCGTCACAAACGGCGTCGTAACCGTCGACGGCGCGCCGCTTGACGAAAGCCTGTATTGGACGGAGCAGATCTCCGGCGATACGCAGCCCGTTACCGTGCCGGATAAGCAGGTGTTCGTCATCGGCGACAACCGGAATTTCAGCAAGGACAGCCGAAGCCCCTCCGTCGGCCCGATTCCGTATTATAAGGTCGTCGGCCGCGTGCGCGCGGTCATTTGGCCGCTCTCCGTCTATCGCACGTTCCCCTCCGTGGAGTATCGATAATATGGAACAGCCCGATATTGTAAAGCGCCGCCGAAGCGACGGAAAAGAACAGACGTACCGGGCACGGCGCGTCTATGTGCGCATACTGGAAGCGCTGCTGGTCATGCTGATTCTTTGCGTGCTGTTCTTCGGCTGGTTCTATCCCGTTCGCATCACGGGCGACTCCATGGAGCCGGTGCTGCGCGACGGCGAAATTGTCCTTTGCAACAGGGTCTCCAAATACTGGAAGATACCGGGCCGCGGGGATCTCGTCGCCTTTACAACCGCCGAGGGCGCCTTCATCAAGCGCATCGTAGCGCTGCCCTCCGAACGCGTCGAAATCGTCGACGGGCAGGTGTTCATCAACTCCGTCCCGCTTGACGAAAGCCTGTATGCGCACGACGGGGTCGACAGCCTGGATCCGCAGCTCGTCCCGGACGGCAGCGTATTCGTGCTCGGCGACAACCGCATGAAGGTCTACGACAGCCGCCTTGACGCCGTTGGCTGCATTCCCTATCAAAAGATTGACGGTGTGCCGCGCGTAAGAATCTTTCCCGTATCGCGGTGGCTGTTGTTCTTTTAACCGACCCCCGCATAACCGCATTTTTAACAGAAAGCCGCCGGCAACAGCGGTTTTTTTTGCGTACTTTTACGCCGCTATGCCGCTGCGGGCGGCAGGGAAGAGGTCGACCTTTGCAGTAGCCGCACTTCCTTTGTCGAGGCGGCAGGAGACGTGCATTTCCCCGGCGAATGAAAGGCATGTACAAAGGAGGGATTGCATATGGAAACCAAACGCGGTACGCTCCGCACCCCGCAGAACGCCGCGCCGCCCGTTATGGCAAAGCGCACGCTTTTGCATCTGCCCGTCGGCTCCATTCACCCGAACCCCTACCAGCCGCGCCGCAGCTACGACGAAGCAAAGGAGCAGGAGCTGATGCGCTCCATTGCGGAATCCGGCCTGATTCAACCGCTCATCGTACGCGCGCTCAACGGCCGCTACGAGCTCATCGCGGGCGAACGCCGCCTGCGCGCCTGCAAAGCGCTCCAAATGAAGACTGTGCCCTGCGTCGTCCTCGCAAGCGTCGGCGAGGCGGACAGCGCCATGATGGCCCTCATTGAGAACGTGCAGCGGGAATCCCTGCCATACTTTGAGGAGGCCGAATGCTATCGCGCGCTGCTCGTCAACTATCACATGACGCAGGACATGCTTGCGCGCCGCCTTGGCAAAAGCCAGTCGTTCCTTGCCAACAAGCTGCGCATCTTGCAGATTGCGCCCGCCATGCGCCGGCGGATGGCGGAGAACGGCCTTACGGAGCGGCATGCGCGCGCGCTGCTCCGCCTTTCGGACGAACGCATGCGCATGGACGCGCTCGACCGCATCATTCGCAATGCGCTCAACGTCCGCGATACGGAACGGCTGATCGAGCGAATGCTCACCGTGCAGGAGACGAAGGCAAAGCCCACCATGGTGCGGCTGCTCCGGGATTACCGCCTGTTCGTCAACAGCGTCAAGCTCGGCGCGTCGCAGCTGCGTGACGCAGGCCTTTCCGTAGAGCTGATCCAGACGGACGCGGAAGGCGGCGACGGCGTCGACATGCTGCTGCGCATCCGGCGGCAGCCAACCGCCTGACAGGAGCGCCCGCGCCCGGCTGCGCCATGCGTAATACGCAAAAGGAAATTGACAAACCACCTCCAAGGGCGTACATTATAAGATACGTTTAATATGGAGGGTTATAGGGAAATGAGCGAAATCTACGATCCGCAAGCGATCGAATTAAAGTGGCAAAAGCGATGGGCGGATTCGCACTGCTTTGAGGCGGAGGCCTCGCACGACAAGAAAAAGTTTTTCGGGCTGATCGAGTTCCCGTACCCTTCCGGGCAAGGTTTACACGTTGGGCACCCCAGACCGTTTACGGCGATGGACGTCATCTCCCGCAAGCGCCGCATGGAGGGCTATAACGTCCTCTTCCCGATCGGATACGACGCGTTCGGCCTTCCGACGGAAAACTACGCCATTAAAACGGGCATTCACCCGGCAAAGGTTACGCACGACAACGTGGCCCGTTTCCGGGCGCAGTTGCAGCGGCTTGGCTATTCCTTCGACTACTCGCGCGAGGTAAACACCTCCGACCCCGACTACTATAAATGGACGCAGTGGATATTCCTAAAGTTTTTCGAGAAGGGCCTTGCCTACAAGGCGGAAATCCCGATCAATTTC
>CAYPLG010000039.1:1643-21884 GCA_964411535.1 uncultured Oscillospiraceae bacterium | reverse complement strand
GATTGCCGCATCCGCTTACTTCATCGGCGTCGCGGCAGTCATCGTTTCCGGAATTATCCTTAAGAAGACCAGAGCCTTTGCGGGCGACCCCGCGCCTTTCGTCATGGAGCTGCCTGCCTACCATGCGCCGGTGGCCGGGAACATCCTCCGCGCCACATGGGAACGGGGCTGGAGCTTTGTAAAGCGTGCCGGTACCGTTATTGTGGCGGCCAGCATCGTGATCTGGGTGCTCAATTCGCTGTCCTTTGAGGGCGGCTTTCATTACATTACAGGCGACGAAACGTCTATCCTCAATGTCGTCGGCGAGGCCATTGCGTTCCTGTTCATTCCGCTGGGCTTCGGCAAATGGCAAGCAGCGGTGGCGACTATTCTCGGCCTTGTTGCCAAGGAGGAGGTTGTGGGCGTGTTCGGCTCGCTGTCAAGCATGTTCGCATCCGCCAACCCGGAGGCGGCAGCCGATTTAGTCGGCGCGATAGAAGGCGAGGTGTCGAACCTGCACCTCATTGGGCAGGAGTTTTTTGGCGGCAGCGGCCTTGCGGCATATAGTTTCCTGATTTTCAATCTTCTGTGTGCGCCATGCTTTGCAGCCATGGGCGCGATCAAGCGCGAGATGAACAACGCAAAATGGACGTGGGGCGCGATTGGTTACATGTGCGGCTTTGCCTATGTAACCGCCCTGATCGTCTATCAGCTGGGCACGCTGTTCACTGGCGGTGGTTTTACGATCTGGACGGCCATTGCCGTTCTCGCGCTGCTCGGCATGCTGTATCTGCTCTTTCGCAGGAACCGGTACGGCGAAAACGCGTTGCACGCCTGAAACACAAAACAGAAATTATACAAGGGAGGAACGCATATGAACTGGCCTACAATCATTCTTGCGACGGCGGTCGCTGCGGCATGGATTGCCATTATTGTAACCGCTGTTCGCAACAGAAAAAAGGGAAAGGCGGCTTGCGCCTGCGGCGCATCCTGCGCAGGGTGCCCTATGCACGGGAAGTGCCATAATCGCTAAAACGGTGCGGGAGGCGCAGCACGGTCAGCTTGCGCCTCCCGCACCGACGCCGGAAAAAAACGGATGATTACATTATAACCTGTATACACAGGCTACACCGTTTCAAACCGCACTGTGATCGTTTTTAGATGCTGGCGAACCGGCAGATGCTGCGGGCGCTCTATTGTATGCCCGCTAAGAGCGGACGGTATGGAGGCATATTGGTAACGGCGCTGTCATAAATTAATAAATATTAAAATAGTGCGATTTGGAATTGACAAAAACACACAGTCCGATAAACTAAGTGTTATCTGGTAACAAATCGCCTTTATGCTATATCCGGGCGCCGGACGGACGCGGACAGGACAGTTGCAAAGCGGACGGAAAGGGGATTCCTGCCGGCGGGGGGAGAACGAGTGTATGGGATGTAGAAAATGATTCTATTAATTGGCAATCTTGATCCGGTCAGCCTGGAACTGGCACGTATTCTTGCAAAGCGTGATAAAGTGCTGGTTGCCGATACAGCTATGCCGAAAGTGAAGTACAAGAATGTTGCGGTCAGCGACATGCTTTCGCAAGGGCTGGAGATTGTATCCGTTTTTGCAACCTATTCGTTTGATTTGGTTGTGTTCATACCGCCGCGGGAAAACCGAAACGCGCATTGCGAACGGGGCGGCTTTTCACAGTTAATACAGGTTCTGGACGCCTGCGTTGCGTCCAATGTTAAGCAGGCCGTGCTTCTTTCCAGCTCCGTGGTATATGCGGAGGCGCCCGGCCTGGAGGACGGTGCCTATACCAGCGAATCCAATCTTTGCGCATTGCTGGGCGCGTGCGAAAGCCTTTGTGGATTATACCGCGACCAATATGGGTTAAACGTAACCGTGCTGCATGTGCCGGCGCTGTTTTCCGATCATGCCGCGGATGCGCTTCTTTTTGATGCGGTGCGTGGGATATGCGACAAGCGGAAGGTTCTGCTTCCGGCGGAGGAATCGGACGTTGCGGATTTTTTGCACGTGGAGGATCTGGCGGATTTTCTTTTTCGATTTCATGACGAGCCGTTGCCTGCCGCAACGCAGCCGGTGATTAACCTGCCCGGTACGGGCAATTATACGTTTGGCACGTTTCGCGAATGGCTGCTAACGCAGTTTCCGAATGCAAAGGTCGAGCTTTTGGCGGAGCCGCTTGCCGAGCAGACGCTGCATAAGCGCGGCAGCCGGGCGGAGCGGGCAGAGCCGACCGCATTCTTAAAGAGCCGCGGCACGGCGCACACGCCTGTTTCGGTGGAGCGATATCCGATGACGATGCGGCGGCAAACGGCCAAGCGCGCCTTTGACTGGCAGGCTTATGTTACGCTGGAGGAAAGAGCGGACACGCTGCTTCCGGCGCTATGCGACGGAAGCGCCGCGCACGCGAGGCGCCGAGCATGGTTAAAAACCTGGAGCAAGCCGCTGCTTGTTGCGCTTGAGCTTGCGTTGGGCTGGGTGTTGCTGGAGGTTCTTCTGCGCGTTTCCGCCGGGTCCATGACGTTTGGATTTCTGGATTACCGGCTGTTGTTTATCGTTATATTTTCTATTGTGCACGGCATGCGCGTGGGCGAGATTGCCGCGATAATCGCCACAATATCCTATATCGGATATAGCGTTGCCGACGGCATCGGCTGGCAGGCTATGTTTCTGAATTTTACCAACTGGCTGCCGGCTGTAGCATATTTTCTGATTGCTACCGTGGTGGGGTATACAAGAAACCGGCTTGTCGCGCTCTATGGTGAGGAAAAGGAACTGCGCCGGTCCATTGAGGAGAAATATGTATTCTTGTACGATCTGTACAACCAGACCGTGCATATTAAAGAGGATTTCAAGGACCAGATCATCGGCTATTCCGATAGCTATGGCCGGTTCTTTAAGGCTGTCCAGATGCTCGACAGCATGATACCGAGTAAAATCTACTTAAACGCTATCGGCTGCATGGAGGATTTCCTCGAAAACCGGGCCATCGCCATTTACTCGCTGGATAAGACGGCGCGTTACGCCAGATTGCAGATGAATTCCGCTGCAGTTGCGAATACGCTCAAGGCGTCCTACGATCTTTCCGATCATCCTGCGATGCATGCGATGCTCAAGGAAAATCAAATCTATTGTAACCAGCAGTTCCATCCGAACGAGCCCGCGTACGCCATCCCGATCGACCGGAACGGCGAGATTGTTGCCGTGATCATGCTATGGGCAGTTACGCCAAAGGAGTATTCCAGCGATTATGTCAACAAAATCCGCGTCATGACCGGACTGGTGCGCATTTCCATTGTACGCGCGCTTGATTATGAGCTGGCAATCGAAAGCCAGCGGTACCTTCCCGGCACGCATATCCTGCGCGCGGAGCCGTTTACGGAGCTTTGCAAGCTGCATAAGGATATGCGCGACCGCGAGATGGCGATGTTCTATCTGCTGCGCATCCGTTCGAAGCTTCCTGTTGAGGAGATCGACCGGCAGGTGCAAACGTCTATCCGACAAACCGATGCGGTTGGGATCGGGCCAAACGGCAGCATCTATATCCTGCTTTCCCAGGCGGACGAGAAGGGCGCGCAGGTGATCCGCGAACGGCTGGAGAGGAAGGGCGTCTCATGCGCATAGGAAGGGAGCGTGCGATATGACGGAACGTCTTATCATGGGCATTTTGCTTGTAAACGCCGTTGTCAGCATGCTCTATTTTGTGATGTGCCTTACGCATGTTTCCGTGCATTCGCCGAGCATTGTGCTACTGTTGCTGCTGTTGCCGGGAACCGGCGTACTTGCCGCGCTTGTGGCGGATATCCTCCATTCTGCCGGAAAGGACGGCGAGCGCGGAATCAACGCCGAGCGTTTTGCGTTGGAGGATAAGATCTATGGCCGTGTGGAGGTTGCGCAGGCGCAGGACATCATACCGCTTACCGACGCGCTGATCATCGACAGCAAGGAAACGCGGCGCAATATTATGATGGAGATCCTGCACAAGGACCCCGAACAGTTTACCGAGCAGCTCAAGCGCGTGCTGGACGTTGACGACACGGAGATGGTGCACTATTCCGTAACAACGATTGTGGAGATGCGCGCACAGTTTGACAATGCGTTGTTGCGCCTTGAAAAACGGTTTTCAGAAGAGCCGAGCGATCAAACGGTGGTTACGGAGTACGCCCAATTGCTTGAACGGTATCTAAGCAGCGGCATTTTGGAGGGGAACCGGCAGCAGGAGATTCGCGAGCGCTATTCCGAAGCGCTTCTGCGCGCTGCGGTACTGATGCCGGACACCCTCGAATGGCGGCTGCGATACGTAGAAAACGAACGGGCGCTTACGCATTATGTCGACGCGCTTGCACAGGTGCGTGTTTTGCTGCATCGCTGGCGTAAGGATGAGCGCGTATGGCTTGCTGCGCTGGATTGCGCTGTTGCAATGCGCAACGACGCCTTGATCGCACAGCTGTGCAAGGAAGTGGCGCCGCTTTCCGGCAGTTGGCCGATTGCCGCGCGCGAAGCGTTTGCCTTCTGGCAGAATCGAGGCGGCCATGCAGAGTAAAACGCTTTTGAAAATGTTGGTGCCTTTCTGCATCCTGCTGACATTGCTTGTTATTCTTTTTATGCAAAACTATGGACTGCAATATGCCAGCGAGCCGAAGGACGAGCTCTTAATGGACGATGCATCCTACAAAACGGTTTTGCAGGGCGCGGAAGAAAGCGCGGACGCTTCGCCATACCGTATGCAGCCCATCCTGGTGCTTGCGGACAATGCGGAGGTCGTAAGCATAACTTTGTTGGAAAACCTGACGTATACGCTGGACCGCATGCGGCTTCCCTATACGGTGGAGGACGTTACGGCGTTTGACGACATTCCGCTTAACGAGTACACGCAGGTAATTGTCACATTTCCGTTTTTTGAACATTTGGCCGGGGGGCTGTTTACGCTTTGCGATTGGGTACGCGCGGGCGGTTCGCTGCTCTTCGCCGCGCAGCCGGAATGGAGCATCGGGTTTACGACGATGGCGGCAAAGCTGGGTGTGATCAACGAAAGCTTCAGTTACGATTCCTATTCCGGAATCCGCTTTGTAACGGACTTTATGCCGTGCGTAGAGGGAAGGAGCTTTTCTGCAGATTCCTTTGGGGACGTATTCATGCCCATGCGGCTGCTAAACGACGGAAAGACCATAAGCCATGTGGTAACGAACGACGCTTATGCGGTGCCGCTGCTTTGGGAGCGCGATTATGGCGAGGGGCGGTTTATCGTAAACAACAATCCGCTGTTTCGGTACGCTGCGAACTATGGCTATATTGCATCCGTGATTAGCCTGCTGGGGGATTCGTGCGCCTATGCGGTTATCAATGGTTCCGCCGTGTTCATCGACGACTTTCCGGCCCCGGTCGCGCAGGGGTATGACGAGCGGCTATACGCGCAGTACGGCACGTCCATTTCGGAGTTTTATGACTCCGTTTGGTGGGCGGATATGCTGGCGTTTGCCGAAAAATACGGGCTGCGCTACACGGGCCTTTTGGTGGAAACCTATAATAACCAGGTTGAGCCCCCCTTTACGCCGGAGGGCGGGCTGAACGCGTACATTATCGCGGGCAGGAAGCTGTTTAGCGTCAACGGAGAGATCGGGTACCACGGATACAACCATCAATCGCTTGTGCTGTCCGGCTTTGATTACGAGGGTGAGCTGGACTACAGGAAATACGCGAGCACAGACAGCATGGCTGCCGCGCTTTTGGAGCTTGCACGCTTTGGCGACGAGTTGTTTCCCGGCTATGCGTATACGGTGTACGTGCCGCCGAGCAATGTGTTAAGCGAGGAGGCCCGCGCGCTCATAGCCCAGCGACTGCCCCAAGTGCGGGTTATCAGCGGCACGTCTGCTTCCGACAGCCCGGTATATTATGTGCAGGATTTCGACGTGGGCGAGGACGGTATTATCAATGTGCCGCGCGTATCTTCCGGCGCAATGCCGGACCCGCTTATGGACTGGCGGATTTATAACGAGCTGGCCATGCGCTTTTGTTTTTCGCATTTTGTGCATCCGGATGACGTGCTTGACGAGGAACGCGGCGCGCTGCTTGGTTGGGAAACGCTGCGCAGCAAGCTTGGCGAATACTTCGAGTTGGTGGACGCGTTGGGCCTGCGCCAGATGACGGCAAGCGACCTGGGCGGCGCCGTGCAGCGGTACTGTGCGCTGCGTTTTGATATGAAGGACACAGGCGACCGGATCGAGATATATTGTCATGGCCTGCTGGATGCGGGTTGGATGCTGCTGCGGGTGCGCGGACGCGCGCCGGTGAGCGTAACGGGCGGGGAGCTAAGCGCAGTTACCTCGGAGCTGTATCTGCTGCGGGCGGATGGAAGCCGCGTAACGATTACGCTTGCACGGAGGTGAAGCCAATGCGTATCTGCCTGATCCTCGAAGGGTGCTATCCCTATACGCGCGGCGGCGTCTCCGCCTGGGTGGACAATTTCATTCGCCTTGGCCCGCAGAACGAGTATGTGCTTTGGACGGTTGGCGCGACAAGCGCCGAGCGCGGCAAGTTCATGTATACGCTGCCGGAAAACGTCGTGGAGGTGCGGGAGCTCTTCCTCGACGAGGCGCTTCTGCTACGCGCCAAAAAGAACGCGAGGAATTACTTTACCGCAGAGGAAAAGCGCGAGCTGATCAAAATGATTTGCTGCGAAACGCCGGATTGGGAGGTGATTTTCCGTTGCTACAACGAAAAAGAAAAGAATCCGGTCGCCTTTCTGATGAGCGAGGAATTCCTTGATTTACTTAGGAACATGTGCCGGACGGAATATCGCAACAAAGCGTTTTCCGACCTGTTCTATACGTTGCGCTCCATGTTCCTGCCGGTGATGTATCTGCTGGCGCAGGAGGTGCCGAAGGCGGAGCTGTATCATTCCATTGCTTCCGGTTACGGCGGCGTGATCGGCGCGATGGCAAAGTGGAAAACCGGCAGCCCGTTCGTGCTGAGCGAGCACGGCATCTATCCGCGCGAACGGGAGGAGGAAGTGCTGCGCTCGCAATGGATTGCGCCGGAATTTAAGGACATGTGGATTCGGATGTTCTATATGTTTTCCCGCTGCGCCTATGACCATGCCGACGAAGTGACGGCGCTGTTTGAGCGGGCGTCGAAAACGCAGCAGGATATCGGGTGCGAAAAGAGAAAGTGTTCGGTTGTTCCGAACGGGATCTGTCTGGAACGGTATGTGGACATTCCCGAAAAGGAGCCGGGGCCGATTGTCCGGATTGGCGCGATTGTGCGCCTTGCGCCCATCAAGGATATCAAAACGCTGCTATATGCATTTGCGGAGCTTGTATCGTCGTTTCCGAATGTTCGGCTGGACGTACTGGGGGATGCGGACGATGACGAATACCGTCGCGAGTGCCTGGAGCTTATTGACCTGTTGCATATCGGCGACAAGGCGTCGCTGGTGGGCAACCAGAACGTGTGCGTATATCTGGCGAAATTTGATTTTACGGTGATGACCAGCATTTCGGAGGGGCAGCCTTTTGCCATCATGGAATCGTTTGCCGCGGCGCGCCCCGTGGTGGCTACCGATGTGGGCTGCTGCCGGGAGATGATCCTTGGCGATATGGATAAAAATTATCCGTGCGGATTCATTTGCCCGCCAATGGACTATATGGCGCTTAAGCGCGCCATGTTCCAGCTTTGCGAAAACCCGGAGCTGCGAAAAACGATGGGTGCATGCGCCAAGCGGCGCGCGGAGAATTGCTTTCAATATCCGAGGATGGTGGAAGGATATGTCAGCGCATATGAAAGGGCTTTAGAACATGGCGGGAATCGGATTTGAACTCAAGAAGCTGTTTGCCAAGCGTGGAATCCTTGCCGGAATCCGCGCGTACGGCTATGCTTCCGTAATCACGACCGGGCCGATGGTTCTGAGCTTTCTGCTGCTGATCGGCATCCGGGTGATTGCGCAGTTGGCGCAGGTTAACAACCAGCAGATTGAGATCGTCAACGCCTATGTTACATACTCCGCATTGAGCGCGCTTTGTTTGACGAGTATCCTGGGCACGGCGGTTACGCGATATGTTTCCGACCGCATATTCGAAAACGACCGGCACGCGGTGCTGGGCGCGTATTATGGCATGATGCTGGTGTTGCTGCCGGTCGGCGCGGCGCTTTATGGCGCGTTTTTGTTTTTCTGCGGCGGCGAGACGGAGCATTGCGTGCTGGCGTGGCTGCTTTTTAACTCCATCAGCGTTGTCTGGGTACAGATGACGTTCCTATCCGCAATCAAGGAATACCGGCAGATTATGCAGGTGTTTTTGGCAAGCATCCTGCTGGCGCTGATTGCCGGTATCAGTTTAATCGGCCTGCATGTTGCGCCGATTTCCGCGCTGCTTACCGGTGTGCTGATCGGCTATTCGGCAATGCTGATTAGCTTTTCCTATCTGCTGCACCGGTTTTTCCCGATGCCGCGCGGCTCCAACTTTCGCTTTCTTTCCTATCTGGAAAAGTTCTCGCCATTGATCGTGGTCGGCGCATGCATGACGATCGGCCTGTTTTCGCATTTGCCGATCATGTGGTACCTTTCCCCGGCGCGCGTGCAGGTTGTTAACGCGCTCTATGGCGCGCCGCATTACGACGTACCTGCGATCATTGCTTTCTTTTCTATCCTGATTACGACCGTAACGTTTACAACCTCTGTGGAGGTGGAGTTCTATCCCAAATACCGGCAATACTTCGCGCTGATCAACAATGGCGGTACGTACGACGATATCCTAAAAAGCGAGCAGGAGATGAAAAGGGTGCTTGGCCGCGAGCTGTATTATATGTCGATTAAGCAGATCGTGTGCACGCTGTTGTTCATCATTCTTGCGGAAATCCTGCTGGTGAATTTGAACATAGGGTTTGAGGAAGCGATGCTGGCCAATTTCCGCATTCTGTGCGTCGGGTATGCGCTCTATGCCATTGCCAATACGCTCATCATCATTTCACTTTACTTCGTAAATTACCGGGACGCAATGCTGCTGTCGCTGCTTTTTGCAATAGTTGCCAGCGCGCTGTCGGTGCTGATTGCGGTTCATGGCAACCCGCTGTATTATGGATTGGGGTTTACCGTCGGTGCGGCGCTGCTGTATCTGCTGGCGTTGTTTTCGCTGCAAAGGTATATGAAGAAGCTCGACTACAATATATTTTGCGCACAGCCCATTCTGTCGGGAAAGGATGCGGGGCCGCTGACGCGGCTGGCGAACTACTTAAACAAGAAAGCGCTGCAAAAGGAGGCGAAATTGAATGCATAGAACCATATGGCGGCGGCGGGGGATGCGGATGTGCTTGCTGTCCATCCTTTTTGGCGTGTTCCTGTTTGCCGCAGGGTGCGCGAACGCCGTGCAAGCCTACACGGAATGGAAAGCCCAGGCGATCGAAACCGACGCTGCGGCAGCGCAGGATGCGGGGGACGGCACGGCTGTTTCGATATCCGGCGAGGATGCGTTTCCCGTGCGGGATAATGCCCTGCTGTACGAAAAGGACATTGACGACAGCGTTGTTACGATGTATATGACCGTATCGGAGGGTTCCGCCGCCAATAATACGGATCACACCTGGGCGGAGATCAACGCATATTCCGTTTACGACTATGAGGCGATGGGCGTGGAGCGGTATTCGTGCGAGGCGCTGCTGCAAATCGGCGACGATACCGGCCTGCTTCCAGGGGAGCTTGGCTTTGGACAGGCGGCGCCCAATGGCACGGTGAAGATCCGCGGCGCAAGCACATCGCGCGCTGCGCAAAAATCCTATAAAATTACGTTGCGTGACGGCGCCGGGGAGTGGCGGCAGCAGCGTGCGATTGCGCTCAACAAGCATATATATGATAAAACCAGGTTTATTAACAAGCTGGCGTATGATCTAATGGAGCCGATACCCGAACTGATAGGGCAACGCACGCAGTTTGTGCATCTGTACGTGCGGGACCTTACCGGCGGCGACGCGGATGCGGAATTTCTGGATTATGGGCTGTTTACGCAGATTGAACAGCCGAACGGACGCTACCTGCGGAACCATGGATTCGAATCGCAGGGGCAATTGTATCAGGTACAGGCATTCGCTTTTCAGCAGAATGACGCGCTGCGGCTTTCCACCGACCCGAAGTACGATGTGACCGCGTTTGAAAAACTCCTGGAGATCAAGGGCAGCAACGACCATACAAAACTGCTGGCAATGATCGATGCGGTTAACGACCAAAGGCAGCCGATTGAAACGACATTCGAAAAGTATTTTGATGCGGAAAACTACTTTTCGTGGCTGGCTTTTAACATATTAATCGGCAATACGGATTCGCAGCAAAGCAATCTGTACCTTTACAGCCCGACGGCTTCCGAAAAGTGGTACTTTGTTTGCTGGGATTGCGACGGCGGGTTCAGCCGATATATCAATAAATATATTGATATCGATGCGGAGGACGGGCACGATAAGGGAATCGCCAACTACTGGGACAGCGTGCTCCACCGGCGCGTCATGACGATACCCGCTTACAGGGAGCGGCTTGACGAAAAAATACAGCAATTGCGCGCGTATATGACGCCGGAGCGCATCCGCACGCTGATCGACGGGTACCGCCCGATTATCAAAAAGTATCTGTTTTCCACACCGGACAACGCCTACAGCCGTGTTACGGAGGCCCAGTGGGAGGAAATTTTTGAACAGATTCCCAACGAAGTGGAATGGAACTATAAGCTGTATCAGGAAACGCTGAAAACGCCTATGCCGTTCTGGCAGGGGACGCCGGAGCGGACTGCGGACGGCAAAACGCGCTTTATGTGGGACGCGGCATATGATTTTGACGGTGAAAATGTAACCTATTCGTTTAAGCTTGGCCGCTCCTATTTGTTTGAGGAGATCATTGCCCAGGCCGATGGGCTCCAGCTGCCGCAGTACATATATGACGGCACGCTTGCGCCCGGCGATTATTACTGTTGGGTGGAGGCAAAGAACGCATCCGGATATACGCAGCTGGCATTTGAATACTACGTGGACGCGCGAAGCCGGCGGACCAACGGCGTCATGCAGTTCCATGTAGCGGATGACGGAGAGATGACCATCGTTGCGCATGACCGGCTGCGAGGGAAGTAAAGCCATGCAGTACCGTCATGAGCTGAAATATGCCATCAGCGAGAATGAGCGATCGGCGCTCACCGCGCGTTTGCACGGGTTGATTGCGCGCGATGAAAACGCCGGGCCGATGGGCACGTACAAGATCCGCAGCCTGTACTTTGACGACTATTTCCGCACCGCATACGAGGACAAGATTGCGGGCGTGGGCAACCGGACCAAGTACCGGATTCGCTGCTATAACGACAGCGATCGGTTTATCCGGCTGGAACGCAAGATCAAGCGGAGCAGCTATATTGCCAAGGAGTCGGCCCGGCTTACGCGCGGGGAATGCGACGCGATCACGGCGGGCGACTGCCAGTTTCTGCTTAAGAGGGAGGAACCTCTGTGTGCGGAGTTTTACTATGCCTACGTTGCCAAGGTGCTGCGCCCGCAGGTGGTAGTCGATTATTTGCGGGAGCCATTCGTGTTTATCGCGGGCGACGTGCGTATTACGTTTGATTCCGATATCCGCGCGTTGCCGGGCAGCTTCCCCCTGTTTATGCCGGGGCAGCATGGCGTGCTGGCCGTTGCGCCGGGGCAACTGGTGCTGGAAGTGAAGTTTACCGAGCTGCTGCCGCGGTACATTAAGGCGGTGCTACCCGGCGAACGACTGCAGCTGGAGGCCTTTTCGAAGTATACGGAGTGCTGCGATGCGTTGGCCCCTGTGGCGATTCCATTGGACTGAAGGAGGAGAGAAATGAGCATTACCGACGTCATCAAGGATTCATTTTTAGAGAGTCTGTCGACCGCGACGCTGTTTGATATTGCGGAATCGATGGCACTGTCCATCCTGTTTGGGTTTTTGATATATTTTGTATACAGGAAATCGTATCGCGGCGTACTGTTTTCGGCCAGTTTCGCCATTACGCTTGTCGGCATGACGGTTATCACTTGCGCCGTTACGCTCGCAATCAGTACAAATATTGTCATTTCCCTTGGCATGGTTGGCGCGCTGTCAATCGTCCGTTTCCGTACGGCCATCAAGGACGCGATGGATCTGATGTTCCTCTTTTTTGCCATATCGGTCGGCATTATACTGGGCGCGCAGGCGTATCTGCTGGCGGTGATTGTTACCGTCTGCATGATATTCGTCCTGCTGCTGCTCAATCGCAGGTTTACCAACCGCAGCGTGTATATCATGATCGTCCAGTATGCAGGCGAAGATACTGCCGACGCAATCAAGCGCATCATGCATAACATGCGTTACGAGATCAAGTCGAAAACATTGCGCGGCGCGTTGTTTGAAATGGCGATTGAGACGCAGGTGAAGAACAAGAACCTCGCCTTTGCGGAAAAGATTCGGGAGTTGGAGGGCGTAGAGGCGCTTACGCTTGTGCAGTACAACGGCGAGTACCACGGATAACGGAGGGGAAGATGAAAAACGGAGCATGGGGCTGGGTTGTGATATTGCTGCTATGCGCCGCGCTCGTTTTCTGCGGGTATCGCGTGCTGTTTCAGCCTACGGTAACCGTGACGCAAACGCCGCGAAGCGAAAAATACTTTCCCAACCCTATGATGGGCTTTGCGCCGTGGTCAAACGACGAGTCCATTGATGAAACCGATACGCTGGTTTATATGGACGCAACCTGGGCGGAACTGGAGCCGGAGGACGATGCGTACGCCTTTGATGCGTTTGAAAAGGAGAACCACTGCGACCGGTGGCGCGCCGAGGGCAAGCAGATGGTATTCCGGCTTACCTGCGATTATCCGACAAGCAAGGAGCATATGGATATTCCGGAATGGCTCTTTGATGAGATGGGTGGGGACGGCTGCTTTTATGATGTGAAGTACGGCAAGGGATTTTCCCCCAACTATGCCAACCCGGTGTTTTTGAGCGAGCATGCGGAGCTAATCGCCGCCATTGGCGAGCGTTACGGAAAGGACGAGTTTGTATACTACGTTGAGCTGGGCAGCATCGGGCACTGGGGCGAATGGCACGTCAACACCGGACAGGGCGTGGACCCGCTACCGCTGCTAAACACGCTGTCATTGTACGGGGAACAATACAACGAGGCGTTTCCGTCCTATCGGCTTTTAACGCGGCGGCCGTTTGGGTTCGCCGTGGACAAGGGGTTTGGCGTATATAACGATATGGCGGGCGAGGTGGAAGATACGGAGGAATTCCTCGGCTGGATGGAAAACGGCGGCGCATACAACGATGAGCCGAACGGACTTTCGCCGTATCCGGAGGGCTGGAAATACGCGCCCGTCGGCGGCGAAATCAATAACAGCGAGGAACCGGAAACCTATTTGGGCGAAAACACGGAACGAACAATCCAATTGCTTAAGGATTCGCACGCATCGTTTATCGGCCCCGGCTGCCCGAATGACGTGCCGGAGGCGTACGCAGAGGACGCGGAGCGGGTGCGAGCGGCGATTGGCTACCGGTACCGCGTTGCCAGCTGTCTGCGCACCATATATGGTTCCGTCGGCAGACGGCAGGCGATGCAGATTACGCTGACCAACGACGGCGTGGCGCCTCTGTACGAGACGTGGGAGGTCATGCTGTATTACCGGGACGCGGATGATAACCTCGTGTACCGTCAGCATACGGAGATTTTTGCCGACGATATTATGCCGGGCGACGAGGTGACAATCAACGCCGCAACCGATTTCGACAACTCCGTAGGCGCCGTGCGCATCGATCTCGTCATCGAGGACCCGCGCACTGTCAGGCCCGCCGTGCGCTGGGCAATGGATGAAAACGTGGACGGTAGCGGATACTATGCGCAACTGGTGGAAACTTTGGAGTCCCAATAATCCCATGCGCCGCGCTATTCGATAAAATCAAACTCCCACTCGCCAAGGCGGATGGTATCCCCGTCCTTTGCGTCCATTTCGCGCAACGCGGAGATGATGCCGGTTTTGATCAGCATCTGCTGGAAGCGGCGCATGCTCTCCTCGTCGTTCGGGTCGGTGGAGTTGAGCAGGCGCTCTACGTCGCCGCCGGTGACGGTATACGCGCCGTCGTCCTCCCGCTCGATATGGAAGCCGGGCGCGTACTCCGGCTGCACCGCAAGCTCCTCCTCCGCAAAGCGCTTTACGGGCGGAAGCTCGTCGAGTACCTGCACCACCTTGTCCAGCAACGCGTCAAAGCCCTGCACCGTTGCCGCCGAAACGGGGAACAGCGGCACGTTCGGATATGCCTGCCGGAAGCGCGCGACGTTCTCCGCCGATTCCGGAAGGTCCGTTTTGTTGGCTGCAACCAGCTGTGGAATCGCCGCAAGCTGCGCGGAAAACTTTGCAAGCTCGGCGTTGATTTTCTCGTAGTCGAGGAGCGGGTCGCGCAGCTCGCTGCCGGAAATATCGAGTACATGCACGAGCATCCGGGTGCGCTCGATATGCCGGAGGAAGTCGTGGCCAAGGCCCGCGCCCTCCGCCGCGCCCTCGATGAGACCCGGAATATCCGCGAGCACGAACGAACGCCCGTGCCGCGTTGCAACGCCAAGATTCGGTGCAAGCGTCGTAAAATGGTACGCGGCAATTTTCGGCTTGGCCGCCGTCAGGACGGATAGAATCGTCGATTTTCCGACCGACGGAAGGCCGATCAACCCGACGTCCGCAATGGTTTTGAGCTCCAGCTCCACCTCGCGGTCAAGCGTTTTCTGCCCCGGCTGCGCAAATCGCGGCGCCTGCCTTGTCGACGTAGCGAACCGCGCGTTGCCCTTGCCGCCGTTGCCGCCGGTGAGCACGGTGCGGCGCTTGTCCGCTTCGTTCATATCCGCAATAATGGCGCCCGTTTCGATATCGCGCACAATCGTTCCGACCGGCACGCGCACTTCGATGGCGGCGCCGTCGTGCCCGCTCATGAGCTCGCTCTTTCCGTTCTCCCCGTTTTCCGCGCGGAAATGCCGCTGAAACTTGAAGTCGAGCAGGGTGGACATTCTGGGGTCGGCAACAAAGGTTACGTCGCCGCCGCGCCCGCCGTCCCCGCCGGAAGGGCCGCCCTTGGCGACGTACTTTTCGCGGTGAAATGCGGAGCATCCGTCGCCGCCGTTGCCGGATTTGATCACGATGCGCGCTGTATCAACAAATTGCATGGGTTACAACCTTTCTCTTCTTCTCGTTTTGCAAAAGGGAAGAAGCAAGACAAAATATGCTTCGCGTCGGATGCGGGCGGTTACGCTTCTTTGGCGTGATGCGTTTGCACGCTCTTTTTTGCCGCGGGCGCCTGCCTGCCAATGGCGGACTTTTTGCCGGGCGCTTTCTTTTGCGAAAGGAAGTAACGGCATACGCCCGTCAGCGGGCAGATTTCGCATTTTGGCCTCTGCGCGGCGCAAACCTCGCGGCCGTGGTAAATCAGCCAGTGATGCGCGTCGCTCCAGTCCTCTTGCGGAATGTTCTGCATCAGCTGCCGCTCCGTCTTTTCGACGGTGGACGCCTCGGCAAGACCGATGCGGTTGGCTACGCGGAACACATGTGTATCGACCGCGATGGCGGGGATATGAAACGCGTTGCTGATAACAACGTTCGCCGTTTTGCGGCCTACGCCGGGGAGCGTTGTCAGCGCGTCGCGATCCTGCGGCACCTCGCCGCCGTACTGCGTGCAAAGGATCTGCGCCGTCTCGATGATATGCTTCCCCTTTGTGTGGAAAAAGCCGCAGCTTTTGATATACGGCGTTAGCGTTTCCTCTGTCATGGCCGCAAACGCAGCGGGCGTGTTCGCAACGGCGAAAAGCACGCCGGTGGCTTTGTTGACCTGCTTATCCGTGCATTGCGCGGAAAGCATCGTGGCAACGAGCAGCTCGAACGGGGTTGAAAAGTGCAGCGCGGGCTTTGCGTCCGGGTGGGCCTCCCGAAGCAGGCGCAGCGCTTCTTTTTGTTTGGGCTTCGACAGCATTGCCGTTAGCTCTTGATCTTTCCGTTATATTTTTTGACGACGATATGCGCAAGGCGCAGCGCGTCATTTAAGATCGCGTCCTCGTCCTGCCCTTCGAGCATGATGCGCATCAGCGGCTCCGTGCCGGACGCGCGTACGAGCACGCGGCCATTGCCCTTCATGGCCTTTTCAATCTCCGTCTTGCCCTTGGCCAGGTCCGCATCCGCCATGGCGGCTTCCTTGACGCTGTTGTCGACGGTGACGTTGACAAGCACCTGCGGATACTTCGGTATCTGCGCGGCGAGCTTGCTCATGCGCTTCTTGCTCTCCGCAACGACGTTGAGCAAAGAAATTGCGCTCATCATGCCGTCGCCGGTCGTGTTGCGATCGAGCAGGATGATATGCCCGGATTGCTCCCCGCCGATGGAATAATGATTGGCAAGCATGTCTTCGAGCACGTACCGGTCGCCAACCTTCGTTTCCGAAATGTGGATACCGGCCGCTTCCATGGCCTTTTTCAGGCCCAGGTTGGACATAACGGTCAGAACGAGCGTGTCGTTTTTCAGCTTCCCATGCGCCTTCATGGAAAGCGCGAGGATGCCCATGGCCTGGTCGCCGTCGACAATGTTGCCGTATTCGTCGCAGGAAATCAGCCGGTCGGCGTCGCCGTCGAACGCAAAGCCGAGATCCGCGCCGTAGTTTACGACCATTTCCTGCAACCGTTCCGGGTGCGTGGAGCCGCAGTTGTCGTTAATATTGGTGCCGTCCGGCGCGCAGGATTTGGCGATAACCTCCGCACCCAGCCGCTCAAACACATCCTTTGCGATAAAGCTGGTTGCGCCGTTGGCGCAGTCCAGCACGATGCGCAGCCCCTCGAAGCGGCCTTCCGACTGCTCAACGAGGAAATCGCAGTAATCCTTTGCCGCGCGTACGGCGGGGATGATACGGCCGACGTCGTGTCCCTCCGGGTGCGGCAGCGCCTCGCTGCCCTTGACGATCGCCTCAATGCGGTCCTCCGTCTCGTCGGAAAGCTTAAAGCCTTTGCCGTCGAACCACTTGATGCCGTTGTACTCCATGGTGTTGTGGCTTGCGGAGATCATGACGGCCGCGTCCGCGTCGTACAGCCGCACAAGATACGCCATTGCGGGGGTCGGCAAGGTGCCGACGTCGAGTACGTCGCCGCCCACGGAGCAGATTCCCGCGGAAAGCGCTGCGCCAAGCATTCTGCCGGACTTGCGCGTGTCCATGCCGACCAGTATGCGAGGGGAATGCACCTCATTGGTCAGTACAAATGCGCCGGCCGCGCCGATTTTGAACGCCAGATCGCAGGAAAGATCACGGTTTGCAATACCGCGTACGCCGTCGGTTCCGAAAAGTCTTGCCATATTTGGTTGTTCCTCCCCAAAGTCTATAGAATCTTTTGTATGGTTAGTGTATTTGCGGGCTATTCCTGTAAGTACGCAAGCGCCGAGGTTGCGGCAACCGCGCCGTCGCTGCATGCCGTGACCACCTGCCGCAGCGGCGTGTCGCGCACATCGCCCGCCGCGAACACACCCGGAAGCGCTGTGCGCATGAACGCATCGGTGGGGATGGGCGCGTTGGGCGGAAGCTTGAGCGCGTCCGCGACAAGCGCTGTGCGCGGCAGTATGCCCACGGCGACGAACACGCCGGATACGGAAAGCGCGCTTTCCGCGCCCGTCTTTACGTTTTTAAGCGTCAGGCCGGACAGCTTATCCTCCCCGTGCAGCGCGGTTACCACGCTGTCCCAGGCAAAGCGGATGTTCTTTTCGTGCAATGCGGCGTCGCAAAGCGTCTTGGCGGCGCGAAGCGCGTCGCGCCGGTGTATGACGGTGACGCTTTTGCATATGCGCGCAAGGTACAGCGCGTCGGAAATCGCCGTATCCCCGCCGCCGACGACCGCAACGTCCTGCTCGCGGAAGAACGCTCCGTCGCAGGTCGCGCAATAGGATACGCCGCGTCCCTCGAAGCGCGCCTCCTCCGGCAGGTCAAGCTTGCGCGGCGTCGCGCCCATGCAAAGGATGACCGCCTTTGCGCGGAGCGTTCGCCCGTCGGACAGGGTAACGCATTTCTCCGCGCCGGAAAGATCGAGCGCCTCCGCGCCCGCATACTCGACCGTAAGGCCGAAACGGGTGGCCTGCCGTTCGATTTTGCCGCCGATTGCAAACCCGTCGATTCCCTCGTCAAAGCCGGGATAGTTATCAATGCGCTCCGTCTTTGCGGCCTGTCCGCCGCAGAAGAGCTCCTCCGCCAGCACGGCGTTCGCACCGCCGCGAGCGGCATACAGACCGGCCGTCAACCCCGCCGGACCACCGCCGACGATCATGATATCTGTCATGGCGCACTCCTTTATGCGAAAGTTTGGAACTAGTATACTCGAATTCTGCCCAATTGGCAATTCGTAAATGCATGCGGCGTGACAAGCGCTTTTCGGCATGCTATACTATCGCTATGTTTATCGTTGTCGGCCTTGGCAACCCCGGCGTTGCCTATGAAAAGTCCCGCCATAACGCGGGGTATTCGGCGCTGGACCGCCTGGCGGAAAAGCTTTCCATCCGCGTGACCAAGCGCGGCTTTTCCGGCATATACGGCGAGGGCGTCCGAAACGGGGAGCGCGTGCTGCTCATCAAGCCCACCACGTATATGAACCTTTCCGGCGACTGCGTGCAGGCCGTTATGCATTTTTACAAGGTGCCGCCTGCACACATTATCGTGCTCTTTGACGATATTGAATTGCCGGCCGGAACGCTGCGCATTCGCGACCATGGCAGCGCGGGCACGCATAACGGTATGCGCTCCGTCATCGCCTGCGTGGGCAGCGAGGATGTGCCGCGTGTCCGTATCGGCGTATCCGATGCGCGAAAGGGCGATCTTAAGGATTATGTGCTGGGCAAGCCCAGCGTGGAAGAGCAGGAAAAGCTGAACGAGGCGTTTGCCGACGCTGCCGACGCCGTTATGCTGATTCTGGACGGGCGGATCATGGACGCGCAAACACGGTATAACAAGCGCCATATTGGCGGCGATTCCAAATCGGAAGGAAAGGCGGGCGGGGCGTAACGAAAGCTATCGACAATCCCATACTGGACATACTCAATTCCGCAACGGACTACCGGCGCATAAAGGATGCGCTGATGGGGGGCAAAGGCCCGGTTGCGGCTTTCGGTCTGCCGGAAGCGCACAAGGCGCATATCGCCGCGGCGCTGGGCGCGGGCAGGACGCTGCTGTTTGTTACGGCAACGGAGACCTCCGCGTCGGCCGTGGCCGACAGCATTCGCGCATTCGGGGTGGATGCGGAGACGTTTTTGCCGCGCGATACGCCGCTTGTGCATGTGCACGCCGCCTCCGGTGAACGCACGGAGCGCCGTATCGGCACGCTTGCCCGGCTCATTGCGGGGGACAGGCTTGTCGTCGTTACGACTGCGGCTGCGCTGATGCAGGCGCTTGCGCCGCGCCGCGCCTTTGCCGATATGCTGCTTACGCTGCATGTCGGGGATACGCTGCATCCGCGGACGCTGGTTGACCGGCTCGTTACGGCGGGCTACGAGCGCACGGAGCTTGCGGAGGGGCGGGGACAGATCGCGGCGCGCGGCGACCTTGTCGACGTGTTTCCGATGCACATGCGCTATCCCGTTCGCATTGAATTCTTTGGCGACGAGATCGACCAAATGCGTCTGTTTGATCCCGCGACGCAGCGCGCCGTTGAGCAGGTTACGGAGGCGACGCTGCCGCCCGCGATGGAAACGCCGCAGCCGCCAAGGCGCATCGAGCGCGCGCTGCCGAAGATTACCGGCAAAACAGGCTTTTTTGAGCAGGAGCAGGCATGGTCACAGGGATACCCCGCCGTTGGCGCGGAAAGTCTTTTGCCCCTGCTGTACGCGCATACGGAAACGCTTCTTGATTATCTGCCGCCGGATACGCCGCTGCTGCTTGACGACGCATTGCTGCTCGACGAGGCCGCGCGTACGGAGCAAATCCGTTTTTCGGAGCTGGTTTCCGCCATGCTGGAACGGAACGAGGGCACGCCGGAGCAGGGCGGCCTGGAACGCGGCGCGCAGGAGGTGCTGGCGTCGCTCAATACCCCGCGCACGCTCCTGCTGTATACGCTTACGCGTACGCACCCTGCGTTTTCCCCGCGCGAAGCCGCGCAGTTTTCCGCAAGGAACGCGCCGCAGTATCTTGGCGCGTTTGACGAGCTTTCCCGCGACGTTGCCGCCTGGAAGAAGAGCGGCGAAACCGTCGTGCTGGGCGGACTGGCCATTTGGTTTGTCGTGCGCTATGCTGAGCGGGTC
>CAYPLG010000039.1:0-1633 GCA_964411535.1 uncultured Oscillospiraceae bacterium | reverse complement strand
TTTGCCGGCGAGCATAGCGACAGCGTACAGGAGGCGCTGGCGGATTTTGCAATCGACGTTCCGGTTGTCGATACGCTTTCCGCCATGCCGGTTCCCGGCGAACCCGTGCTTGTGTGCGAAAGGCTAAGGCAGGGCTTTGCGTACCCGGCCTTTCACCTGACGGTTCTTACGGAATTTGAGCTGTTTGGACGCAGGGATACGGCGCGGTTGCGCACGAAGCGACGCGATAAGCTCACCTTTTCCGAGCTTGCCGTGGGCGACTATATTGTGCATGAGGCGCACGGCATCGGACAGTTTGTCAAGGTGGAGCAGCTTACGGTAGACGGCAACACGCGCGATTACCTGCTGATAGCATACCGCGGCGGCGACCGGCTGTATATTCCCACCGACCAGCTGGACCGCCTGCAAAAATACATCGGCGGCAGCGGCGACGAGGCGGCTCCGCAGCTGAGCAAGCTTGGCGGCGCGGATTGGGAAAACCGCGTTGCGCGGGCAAAGTCCGCCGTCAAAAAACTCGCCGTGGACCTCGCGGCGCTGTATGCCGCGCGCGCAAGCGGGGGCGGATTCGCCTTCTCGCCGGATACCGCGTGGCAAAGAACCTTTGAGGAGCGCTTTCCCTATAACGAAACGCCGGACCAGTTGCAGTGCATCCGGGAGATCAAGGCCGACATGGAGAGCAAGCTGCCCATGGACAGGCTTTTGTGCGGGGACGTCGGCTACGGCAAGACGGAGGTTGCGCTTCGCGCCGCGTTCAAGGCCGTGCAGGACGGCAAGCAGGTTGCGCTGCTCGTTCCGACAACGATACTGGCGCAGCAGCATTATAACTCCATGCTGGCGCGCTTTTCGGATTTTCCCGTGCGCGTTGCGTGCCTGTCCCGCTTTCAGCAGCCAAAGGCGCGCGCGGAGGCGAAGCGGCAGCTTAAGGAGGGCAAGGTGGATATCATCGTTGGCACGCATGCGCTGCTTGCAAAGGATGTACAGTTTGCCTCGCTGGGACTTTTGATTATTGATGAGGAGCACCGTTTCGGCGTCAACCACAAGGAGCAGATCAAGTCGCTGAAAAAGAACGTCGATGTGCTTACGCTTACGGCGACGCCGATTCCGCGTACGCTCAATATGTCGCTTTCCGGCATTCGCGATATCAGCGTAATAGAAACGCCCCCGGAGGAACGGTATCCCGTGCAGACGTTCGTGCTGGAATATACGGACGCGCTTCTTACCGACGCGCTCTCCCGCGAGATTGCGCGCGGCGGGCAGGCGTACGTTGTGTATAACCGCGTGCAGACCATGGACGCCATGGCGCGCAGGATCGAGCGGCTGCTGCCCGGCGTGCGCCTGCTTGTGGCGCACGGGCAGATGGGGGAGCAGCAGCTCGAGAACGCCATGCTCGACTTTATGGAGCGGCGCGCGGACGTGCTGCTTTGCTCGACCATCATCGAGAGCGGGCTGGATATTCCAAACGCCAACACGCTGATTGTAATCGACGCCGACCGGATGGGGCTTGCGCAGCTCTATCAGCTGCGGGGCCGCGTGGGCCGGAGCAACCGGCTCGGATACGCGTACCTGACCGTGCGGCAGAACCGCGAGATGAACGAAAAGGCCATGAAGCGCCTGATGGCCATCCGCGAGTTTA
>CAYPLG010000038.1:21503-22502 GCA_964411535.1 uncultured Oscillospiraceae bacterium | reverse complement strand
TACGCCGCGCAGAACAAGTAACGCAAGAACCGGGACGCAGGGGACCCTGTCCCCTGCACCCCTGCGAAGGGGAATTCTCCCCTTCGATCCCCCCCAATGGGATTCCAAAGGGTGCCTACCCTTTGGCGGGGTTTGGGGCAGCGCCCCAAAGCCTACGACGTACCCCTAACAGTCTAAGAAAGAAGAAAGGAATATCCGTATGGAAAAAATTAAAATGACAACCCCGATCGTAGAGATTGACGGCGACGAAATGACCCGCATCCTTTGGCAGTGGATTAAGGATGAGCTGTTGACCCCGTTCGTTGACCTCAAGACGGAATATTATGATTTGGGCCTCAAGCGGCGCGACGAAACGAACGACCAGATTACCATCGACAGCGCGAACGCCATCGCCAAGTACGGCGTCGGTGTCAAGTGCGCAACCATTACGCCGAATGCGCAGCGCGTCAAGGAATACGACCTGCATGAAATGTGGAAGAGCCCGAACGGCACCATCCGCTCCATCCTGGACGGCACCGTGTTCCGCGCGCCCATCCTGATCGACTCCATCAAGCCCGTCGTCAAAAACTGGAAAAAGCCCATTACCATCGCCCGTCACGCATACGGCGACGTTTACAAGGGAACCGAGTACCGCGTGCCCACGAAGGGCAAGGCAACCCTTTCCTTCAAGGGTGAGGACGGCACCACCTTCAAAAAGACCATTTACGATTTCGAGTGCCCCGGCGTTTTGCAGGGCCTGTACAACAAGGATTCCTCGATCAAGTCCTTTGCGCACAGCTGCTTTAAGTACGCCATCGACACGAAGCAAGACCTGTGGTTTTCCACGAAGGACACCATCAGCAAGCAGTATGACCACACCTTTAAGGATATCTTCCAGGAGATTTTCGACTCCACCTACAAGGCACAGTTTGAATCGCTCGGCATCACGTATTTCTATACGCTGATCGACGACGCGGTTGCGCGCGTAATCCGCAGCGAGGGCGGCTATATCTGGGCCTG
>CAYPLG010000038.1:0-21493 GCA_964411535.1 uncultured Oscillospiraceae bacterium | reverse complement strand
GCTCGCTTGCGATGATGACTTCCGTACTCGTTTCGCCCGACGGCAAGTATGAGTTCGAGGCCGCGCACGGCACGGTCACGCGCCACTACTACAAGTACCTCAAAGGCGAGGAGACCAGCACGAACCCGATGGCGACGATATTTGCCTGGAGCGGCGCGCTCAAAAAGCGCGGCGAGATCGACAATCTACCCGCGCTCGTCTCCTTCGGCGACAAGCTGGAGAAGGCCAGCATCCAGGCGCTCAACGACGGCGTCATGACCAAGGACCTTGTCGGCCTTGTCGAAGGCGAAAAGCCTGCCTCCGTTACCAGCATCGCGTTTATCAAGGCAATTCGCGAGCGGCTCGAAAAGCTGCTGTAAGCGCTTTCGTATCATAACAAAGGAGCCGCGAATTTCGCGGCTCCCTTGCTTTTTTCGGAAGAATTGCGCTCTACGTCACTTGGCTATGTACGAGCCGCATTCGGACTCGCTGCAATCGCCGCTGTGACAATCGCACTTGGGCTTGACTTCGATGCGATCAAGTTCGCAGTCACAACCTTGCTTGTTGAAGCGACAGCTTGTCACTTCACAGCCAATGGTCTGTTTTCCTATCATGCCGTCTTCCTCCTCCGGTTTTGTTCCGCCCGCCTATAGGTCGGATGGACGATATTGCCCGTTTTCGCCCTCATGAACAGCTTGTAACGGGTACGGAGTTTGCGCGGCGGCCTTTCCGCTGCTCCGTTCTTCGCCGCCACGTCTGACGGTACTACTATTGTGGCTGCACGGCGGCGGAGTATGCACGGCTCTTCCTGCCAATTTTGTCCATAGAATACTTTAGCTGCGCCGTCTTGAGCTCTGCGCAATGCTGTACAGGCGCAGGAAGTTGACAAGCGACGCAATCGCCGCAAGCACGTACGTCATGGCGGCGGCGTTGAGCACCTTCTTCGCGCTGTCGGACTCGTCATAGGAGATATAGTTGCCCTCCTCCAGCATCCGTAGCCCGCGGCGGGACGCGTCAAACTCCACAGGCAGCGTAACAAGCTGGAACGCGAGCATCGCGCCAAACAGGATTACGCCGATCATCGAAAGATTGTAGCTGCCCATAAACAGGCCGAGGATCACGATCCACGGCGCAGCCTGCGAGCCGATGGACGCCACCGGCAGTATCGCATTGCGAAGCCGGATGGGCGAATAGTTGCTTTCGTACTGCATTACGTGCCCGATCTCATGCGCCGCAACCGCAACGGCGGATATCGAGTTGCTGCCGTATACCTGCGTACTTAGCCCGACAACGTTCGTTTTCGGGTTGAAATGATCGGTCAACGCCCCCTGTACGGGCGTAATCTGTACGCTGCTCCCCGCCCGGTCCAGCAGCTGCTGCGCAATCCGCTCCGCCGTCAGCCCGGAAGATACGCTGTGCTGCGCATACTGGTTAAAGGTGCGCTGCACCTTTCCCTGCGCGACAAGGCTTAACACCATCACAATGATGAGTATGAAAAAATAACCGTCTCCCATTCCGTAATACACGATCCCGCGCCTCCGTTTCCTGCTGTGCAAAATTGGGGCCGCGGCGCTAAGCCGCTTTGCCCGGTTCTTTCCGGTTCTTTATTGATAGTATAGCATATTTGCGGATCATTCCGGCAGATTTTGAAATAACGTTCAAATTACGTAACGACAGCGTTGCAATTGGCTCATACAATGCAACTATAGGAAAGAATGCAAATTGGAGGCGGTTTGTATGCAGCGCATATTCATCATTACGGGAATCGGCGGGCATCTGGGCAACACCATCGCAAGAAAGCTTTTGCAAAACGGTGAAACCGTACGCGGGTTCGCGCGCCCGACGGAGGACGTTACCATGCTCTATGGCGACGCCGTATCCATTGTGCGCGGCGACATCCGCAGCAGGGAATCCATCGAACCGCTCTTTTTCGGCCTAACGGAGGAAGACGAGACAATTGTGATTCATTGCGCGGGCATCGTCACCGTCGCAAGCCATTTTGTGCAAAACGTCGTCGACGTCAACGTTACCGGCACAAAAAATATTCTCGCGGCCTGCCGCGCGCATCATGTCAAAAAGCTTGTGTACATCAGTTCCGTACACGCCATGCCGGAGCTGCCGGAGGGCAGCGTCATGGGGGAGGTCAGCATCTTCCAGCCGGACAACGTCATCGGGCTATACGCAAAGACCAAGGCAAGCGCGACGCAGCTTGTGCTTGACGCGGCGAAGGACGGCCTCAACGCAACCGTCATCCAGCCCTCCGGCATTATCGGGCCGAACGATTACGGCAACGGGCACCTTACGCAGCTCATCGTCGATTACCTAAACGGCAAACTGACGGCCTGCATCGAGGGCGGCTACGACTTTGTCGACGTGCGCGACGTTGCGGACGGCGTTATCTCCGCCGTGGAAAACGGGCGCGCGGGCGAGTGCTATATTTTGAGCAACCGCTACGTCGCCGTGCCGGAGTTGCTCAATACGCTAAGCCGCGTCACCGGTGAAAAAAAGATTCGCACGATCCTGCCGATGTGGTTTGCCAAGGCGGCCGCGCCGCTTGCGGAGCTGTACTACAAGATCCGCCGCGCCTCGCCGCTGTTTACGCGATACTCGCTATACACCCTGACAAGCAACGCGCGCTTCACCTGCGAAAAGGCCAAGCGCGAGCTGGGCTACCGCGCGCGCGACATCAGCGTCACCCTTGCCGACACGGTCGCCTTCCTCAAGAAGGAGCGCAAAAGCCTGTTTCGCAAGCGCGCGCAATCCAAACGCACGTTGGCATAGAAACGGAAAGTCAGGCCGCCGCGCCGCAGCGTGTGCGGGTCAAAACGGAAAACGCAAAAATGCAGGCATGAAGCCTGCATTTTTCTGTGCCCCGGCCGGGCATTATTGCAAAATATAGTTCGTTCTGGCGGCGGTTTTGTCGAGCGGCGCAAACACGGTCAGCCCTTCGTTTTGCAGCAGCGCATCGTACGCGCCGCGAAACAGATCGTCCGGAAGCGTTACCAATTCCCCCATGGAGTTGTAGTAATACAGAAACTGCGTGCCGTCCGTCATTTCCGCAAGCAGGCACGGGCGCAAAGACTGCTTTTGCTGCATCCTTCGCGGCAGCGCGCCGGCGTTCTGCTTAAGCGCGCCGATTTCCGGATAGTTCAGCGCAAGCTGGGGCACGCCGGTAAGAAACAGCAGCTTCATGCGCTCCGGCCGGTACCAGCCCGCATACTCCGCCGGATTCTCCATAAATTCGTGAAATTGCATCGGCTCGCCGGTTTCCGTATTGAGAAACCCGGCTTTGTCAAGCGTCAGCTCGCCCGACTTGCACGCGTCCACCAACCGGTCATACAGCCCGAAGAACGCCTTTGTCCGCGTCGTGCGAAGGGCGTTGATTGCATTGCGCTTTTCGTCCACGGCCGCCTTGCTAAACCCCGGCACGAAGCGCGGCGCATAGACGGCTATTCCCGGATGCGCCAGATAGGTGTTGGCAGACGGTTCCGTAAGCAGCGCAAGCGACTGCACGCGGAAATCCACGAATTTCGCGCCGTCAAGCTCCATTTCCGAAAGCGCCGCATCGAACGCCTCGCCCAGATAGTCCGAGGAACCGTTTTCCGACGCGTCGAGCGCAACCGCAAGCGGCGCGCATTCGCTCGCCTGCACATAATACGCCGTGTCGCGTATCGTACGGATGCTGGACATAAGCGGAGCGGTGATTTCCGCGCCGAGCGGGAACGACAGCGTGATTACGCCGTCCCCGGCGGCAACGTCCTTAAGCCGCGACAGCCATGGATACTCGGCCGAATCCACCGTAAAGGTAAGGTCGCTGCGCTCCATCGAAAGCCGCGCCAAAATGTCGTCGACCGGCAATTCAATATGCGTGCCCAGCCGCGCGGATTCCACCGTAAACGCAATTACGCCGTTCTCCATCCCGCAGGTCAGCACCGCCTGCACCGGCAGGCCGATACAGCCCAGCGCGCGCAGCTTTGCGTTTACGACCAGCCTATCGCCCGCAATCTCCGCCCCGTACCGGACGATCCGGAGCCGGTACGGCGCAAGCGCCTCCTGCACCTCCGCAAGGGAAACGGGTGAATCCGCATCCCCGACAAGCCATAGGAAGTCGTTTTTATCGATGCGCATATGGAGCGTCTGCGTCCCGGCGTCCACTGAAAATCGCTCGCTTGCCGTCATGTTGGGCGGGTTTTCCGCAGTCGCTTCATCCGCGTAGCTAAGCCCCGGCGTCGCAATATACAGCCAAAGTCCGCCAACGAGCACTACGGGCAGCAGCACAACGATCAACAGCGCGAGTAAGCAGCCGCTTAAGCCCTTCTTCCGCCTGTGCGGCTGCGCATTACCTTCCATAACAAAGACCCCCCGTGTCCGCTTTTTTGTTTCCGTTTTGCCGGACCGTTTTTTGCGATGCGCGGCCTTCGCTATTGCTCTTCCTGCTTCTCCGGCGCAGCGGGCGCGGCCTTCGCGGCGGCGGGTGCTTTTCTTCCCGCAGGCTTTGGCTTTTTCGCCGGCACAGTCTTATGCAAGGGCTCCGCCTCCGGCGCGGGCACAACCGCATACGCGGGCGTATCCGGATGCAGGAGCCGGTCGTACAGCGCCATATACTCCCCGGCCGAATGCGTCCAGGAGAAGTCGTCGTGCATGCCGCGCTGCTGCATACGCGCCCACATGGGCTTGTCGTTATAGTAGTAGCCGACCGCCCGCTCAATCGTAAAGAGCATCTCGTGGGCGTTGTAGTTTGCAAACGAAAAGCCGTTGCCCTCGTCCGTATACTGGTTATACGGCACGATGGTATCCTTAAGGCCGCCCGTTTCGCGCACGATCGGCACGCTGCCGTAACGCAGCGCGATCATCTGCGAAAGTCCGCACGGCTCGAACTGCGAAGGCATCAGGAACATGTCGCTGCCCGCATAGATCCGGTGCGCAAGGCCCTCGTCAAGCTCGATACTCGCGTGCAGCCGGCGCGGATAGCGCCAGTTCGCCCAGTTGAGCATATCCACAAACGCGCGGTCGCCCTTGCCAAGGAACACGAGCTGCAAATCGCAGCGCATGATGTCGTCAATGACACGCGCGATCAGGTCGAAGCCCTTCTGCGGGGAAAGCCGCGCAATCATGCCGATGAGCGGCGCGTCCTCCCGCACGTCAAGGCCGCATTCCTGCTGCAACAGGGCTTTGCTCTCCCGCTTGCCCGAAAGATCCGCCGCCGAGTAATGCGCTTGCAGGAAGCGGTCGGTCGCGGGATCGAATATCGTATAGTCCAGCCCGTTTAGTATGCCGGACACGGTCGTATACCGCGCGCGCAGCAGCCCGTCCAGATTTTCGCCGTAATAGGGGGTTTTGATTTCCTCCGCATAGGTGGGGCTGACCGTCAGTACGTATTCCGAAAACACCAGTCCGCCCTTCATAAAGCTGATGCAGTTGAAAAACTCCAGATAGGAGGGCGAGTTGTACCGTTCGTCAATACCGAGCCTGCCGGCAATATCCTTCCAGCAGAATATGCCCTGGTACTTCAGGTTGTGTACGGAGAACACCGTCTTCATCGCCGCGTAGTCCGCGCTCCACTGGTACTGCGTGCGCACAAGCGCGGGGATGAGGCCCGTCTGCCAGTCGTTGCAGTGCAGAATATCCGGGAAAAAGCCGATGCGCGGCAGCGCCTCCAGCACCGCGCGGTCGAAAAACGCAAAGCGGTACCCTTCCTCGACGCCGTCGCCATAGATGGCGTCCACGGCGAAGAACTCCTCATTATCGATGAAATAGTACGTCACGCCGTTATCGACAAGCATCTCTATGCCGCAAAACTTCGTTTCCCAGCCGAACAGCAGCTCAAAGCTTGTCACATGCTCCATCCGGGACTTCCAGTACGCGTCGATATGGCGGTATTTCGGCAGGATGACCCGCACGTCCGCGCCCATTTTGGAAAGCGCCACAGGCAGCGAGCCCACCACGTCCGCAAGACCGCCGGTTTTGATGAACGGCACGCATTCGCTTGCCGCAAACAGGATTTTCATGATTGCGCGTCCTTTCCTTACACGGTCGTATTCTTTTTAAGAATGATCGGGAAGCCGTCGTACCCGACCAGGGTGCGGTTATCCCGAATGGTCGAGCCTTTGTCGAGGATTACATGATCGATAACGCACTTTTTGCCGATGGTCACGCCCTGCATAACGATGGAATCCTTGACAACCGCGCCCTTTTCAACGGTTACGCCGCGGAAGAGTATGCTATTTTCCACGGTGCCGTTGATTATGCAACCGTCGGCAAGCAGCGTATTGCGGACAAAGGCGCTCTCGCCATAGCGCGTGCTGACCTCGTCCTTAACCTTCGTATAGATCGGGTGCGCGGGGTTGAACAGATCGGCTCGCACGTCGGCGCGCAACAGCGCCATGTTATGCTTATAGAATTCATTAACGGAATCGAGCCGCGCGACGTACTTATCGTATCGATAGCCCAGCATTTTGAGCGTGCCGCACTTTTTGAGCATCACATCGCGCATAAAATCGTATTCCCCGCGCGCGTACGCTTCCTCGACAAGGTATTCAAGCAGGAGCTTATCGAGGATGAACACGTCGCAGCTCTGGTATGGCGTACGTGGGCGGTAGGGGTTCAGCTCCAGCTGGGTAATGCGCCCACGCTCGTCAAACTCCAGCCGGAGATCCTTGTTCTGATCCTCCGGCGTAAACGACGTCGCCTCGTTATACATGACCGTTACGTCCGCGCCGCTCGCAATATGCGCCGAAAGCATGTCGGTGAGCGTCGTATTGAACATCGTGTGGCTGCCGCTGAGTATTACGTACTGCTCCGTACAGCGGCGCACATAGCCCAGACAGGAACGAAAAGCGTCCACGCTGCCCCGGTACAGGCCGGTGTTCTCCTTCGTCATAAACGGCGGCAGGATGAAAAGGCCTTCGCGCTTTCTGTGCAGGTCCCACTCCTTGCCCGCGCCCAGATGGTCCATCAGCGAATGGTAGTTCTTTTGCGTAATCAGGCCGACGCTCGTTACGCCGGAATTGACCATGTTGCTTAAGATAAAGTCGATACAGCGGTACCTTCCGCCAAACGGCACCGCCGCCACCGCGCGGCTTAGCGTCAGATCGCGCAGAAGCGGGTTGTTCTCCCCGGTGTAAATGAGACCGAATGCATTGCTGATCATTGCGCCGCCTCCCTGGTTTCATTTTCGGTTGCAACCGTGCCCTGCGGCAGATACGCGTCAGGGCAGATGCAGATGTCGTTTCCAACGAGCGTGATGGAGCCGGTCAGGCGGTTGTCCACAACGTCGCCCTGCCGAAGCTCCCCGCCGATAACGGCGTTCATGCCGATATGCGAATTTTCACCGATGATCGCCTTATGAATCTGCGCGCCCGGCTCGATCACCGCGCCGGGGAAGATGACGGAGTCGTATACCTCCGCCCCAAGCCCGATATGTACGTCATAGAACAGGACGCTGTGGTGCACAAGGCCGTCGACGACGCTGCCCTCCGTAACAAGGCTTTGCGTAATCGTCGCGTTCTGGCCGACATAGTGCGCGGGCATGACCGGGTTGCGCGAATAGATTCGCCAAAGCGGGTCGTTTAGCACAAGCTTCGGCGGCGTCGCGATCAGGTCCATGTTCGCCTCCCAAAGGCTTTGTATCGTACCGACGTCCTTCCAGTACCCGGTGAACGGATAGGCGTACATCGGCAGGCCGTCGCCAAGGATTGCGGGAATGATGTTTTTGCCGAAGTCGTTTTCGGAATCGGGGTTCTCATCGTCGCGCCAAAGGTATTCCTTAAGCGCGCTCCAGTTGAAGATGTAGATGCCCATCGACGCGTTGTTGGATTTCGGCTCCTTCGGCTTCTCCTCAAACGATGTAATGCGCATTTCCGCGTCCGTGTTCATGATACCGAAGCGGTGCGCCTCCTCCATGGGTACGGGCAGCACGGCAATGGTTGCCGTCGCGTTCTTCTCGATATGGTATTTAAGCATGCGGGCGTAATCCATTTTGTAGATATGATCGCCCGAAAGGATGAGCACATAATCCGGGTCATACTGGTCGACAAACTCGCTGTTTTGATAGATGGCGTTGGCCGTTCCGGAATACCAGCGGCCGTCGTCGCCGCTCGCCACGTACGGCGGCAGCACGAACACCCCGCCGTGCATGCGGTCGAGGTCCCAGTGCTGTCCGGTGCCGATATAGGAGTTGAGCGCAAGCGGCCGGTACTGCGTCAGCACGCCAACGGTATCGATGTCGGAATTGACGCAGTTGCTTAAGGGAAAATCAATGATGCGGTATTTGCCGCCGAACGGTACCGCAGGCTTGGCCATGCTCGACGTAAGCACGCCGAGACGGCTGCCCTGCCCGCCGGCAAGCAGCATGGCAACGATCTTTTTCTTCATTTCCTTTCCTTCGCCTCCTTGATCGAAATGTTCTCCGGTATGGGCAGCGGGGTAAAGCGGAAGCACACGGCCGCGTACGGCGGCAGACGCAGACGCACCTGATACGGATGCTCCCCGTAGCTCATGTCCACGGTTTCCACCGGCGCGTTCGGATAATCCCCGGTGCCGCCGTAGCAGGGCGCGTCGGAGGAGAAGACCTCCGTATACCGCCCGTACAGCGGGGAGCCGACAATGTATTCGTTCCACGGCTCCGGCGTAAAGTTGAACGCCCAGAGCAGCGCGCTGCCTGCGCCGTCGCTGCGCAAAAGCGCCACGATCGAATGGATGCTGTCGTCCACGCTGCACCATGTAAAGCCGTCCCAGGAATTGTCCAGCGCGTACATCGCCGTTTCCCCGGTATAAAAATGGTTCAGGTCGCGCACGTAATACTGCATTTCGCCGTGCTTTTCGTAATCCAGCAGGAACCAGTCGAGCGAGTCGTCATACTTCCACTCGATAAACTGCCCGAATTCGTCGCCCATAAACATCAGCTTCTTGCCCGGATGCGCAAACTGGTACGCAAACATCAGCCGCAGCTGCGCAAACTGCTGCCAGTAGTCGCCCGGCATGCGGCCGAGCAGGCTCTTTTTCCCGTGCACAACCTCGTCATGCGAAAAGGGCAGGATGTAATGCTCCGAAAACGCATAGCACATCGAGAACGTGATCTTGTCGTGGTGATACTTGCGGAACAGGCTGTCCATCTCCATATAGGATAAAAAGTCGTTCATCCAGCCCATGTTCCACTTGAAGGAAAAGCCGAGCCCGCCCTCCTCCGCGGCGCGGGTAACGTACGGGTACGCGCTGCTTTCCTCCGCAAAGAGCAGCTTGCGCCCCGGCAGGTCGCGCACCGCTTCGCTGAGCTTTCGAAAGAACGCAATGGCGGAAAGGTTCTCGCGCCCGCCGTTCTTGTTCGGCAGCCATTCCCCGCTCTGCTTGCCGAAGTCCAGGTACAGCATGCAGCTGACCGCATCGACGCGGATGCCGTCAAAGTGGTATTCGTTGAGCCAGAACATCGCGCTCGAAAGCAGGAAGCTCTGCACCTGCGTCTTGTCAAAGTCGAAGAGCAGCGTGCCCCACTGCGGCATGTCGCTGCGGCGCGGGTCGGGATGCTCGAACACGGGCGTTCCGTCGAAACGGGCAAGGCCGTGCGCGTCGCGCGTAAAGTGCGCCGGGACCCAGTCCATGATCACGCCGATGCCGCGCGCATGCGCCCGGTTGACGAAATACATAAGGTCCTCCGCCGCGCCGTATCGCGTTGTCGCGGAAAAATACCCCGTCACCTGATACCCCCAGCTGGGGTCGTACGGGTACGCCATAAGCGGCATAAGCTCAATATGCGTATAGCCCATGTCCGCCACATAATCGACAAGCTCATGCGCAAGCTCGCGGTAGCTCAATCCCTGCTTCCAGGAGCCAAGGTGCACCTCGTAAATGCTCATCGGCCGGTCAAACGGCTCCGGGCGGGAAAGCTCGTAACGCATGTCCGTCCAAACAAACTCCGGCATGCCGCCGACAACCGACGCCGTGCCGTGCATCTCGCTGCGGAACGCGAACGGGTCGGCCTTCAGCAGCCGGTCGCCGTTCGCCGCGCCGATACAGTATTTATATAACTCTCCTTCGTGCGCTATGCCGATATGAATTTCCCAAACGCCGGTCGTGCCGATTCTGTGCATCATGTCGGCCTCCGGGTTCCACTCGTTGAAGTCGCCGACGACGCTGACGTATTCCGCATACGGCGCCCAGACGGCAAAGCGGTATACAGGTTCCCCGTACTCGCCCGTCATGGAATGGCAACCGAGCGAAAGGTAAGCGGCTGTGGATATGCCCTCATTGAAGTAGTATAAGGCGGTATCGTCAATGTGGTAATTCATTCTGCGCCCCCATATAGACTTTTTCTACCTTAGTATAACATCTTTTCAACCGGATGCAAACACGCCGCGGCATATGCGGCGGCAACCGTCGGTTTTATGCTATATTCGCAGCGCGTTTTATGCTATACTTGCGCATATGGATAATTTGTTGCTTTCGTTCAACGTTGTTGCGCCGCTGATGGTGTATATCATTGTCGGGCTGCTGCTTCGCCGCTTCCAAATTGTGTCCGTCGACACATGCCGCGCGATGTCGCGGGTTGTGTTCTATGTCGCCGTGCCCGCGCTGGTGATGGTCAACATTTTAAACAGCGATTTTGGAACGGTGTTTTCCGACCCGTTCACGCTGTATCTGGCCTGCTGCGTCGTCGCTTTGTTTCTGCTTGCGCTCTGGCTCGTGCCGCGCTTTTGCAGCGATAACCGCCGCCGGGGACCGATCGTACAGGGCATATTCCGCAGCAACGACGGCATTTTTGGCCTTGCCGTCGCGCTCCCGCTGCTCGGCAGCGACAACATGGCGCTCATGATCGCCGGCGTGACCATGACCATCCCGATCTATAACACCCTTGCGGTTGTGGAAATGGAGCTTTTTAGGGGTGGCAAGCCCAGCATAAAGCTCATCCTGCGCCGCATTATTACGAATCCGATCGTCATCGGCTGCATAGTAGGCTTCGCCCTCGCGCTGACGGGTATACCTGTGCCGGGCTTTCTCACCGCGTCGCTGACCGAGATCGCATCTATCAGCGCGCCGCTTGGCTTTATCGCCCTCGGCGGGACGCTGACCTTCGCCTCGCTCAAAAGAAACCGCAAGGCGCTCACGGCCGTTACGCTGCTGCGCCTTGTCATATCGCCCATCGTGTTCGTCGGGCTGTTCTATCTGCTGGGCTATCGCGGCTCGCATCTGCTGGTTGCGCTCATCATCTTCGGCGCGCCCGCCGCCATGACGACCTATGCCATGGCCTGCGCAATGAACGGCGACGACGAGCTTGCAGGCGGCATCGTATCGCTGACCAGCCTGTTTTCGATTTTGACCATGTTCGTGTTTATATTTCTTCTAAAGCAACTGGGGGTAGCCTGACATGACGGAAAAACTATACTATGCCGACAGCCATCTTTCAACCTGCACGGCCTGCGTTCTAAGCTGCACGCCCGCAGGCGACGCCTTTGACGTCCTGCTCGACCGCACGGTTCTCTTCCCCACCGGCGGCGGGCAGCAGACCGACCTTGGTACGATCGGCCGCGCCAACGTGCTTGCCTGCCGCGAGGAGGGAGCGGACGTCGTCCACCGCGTCGACGCCGCGCTGCCCGCCGGGGAAACGGTCACCGTTACGCTCGACTGGGCAAGGCGTTTCGATTACATGCAGCAGCATACCGGCGAGCACCTGCTCTCCTTTTCCGCGTACAAGCTCTTTTCCGCCGCCAACGTGGGCTTCCACCTTGCCGACGGCTATACCACCATCGATTTTGACCTGCCCCTTACACATGCGCAGCTTGCGGAGGCGGAGGACCTTGCAAACCGGTACGTCTGGCGCAACCTGCCCGTGACGGCGACGCTCTATCCGGACGAGGCGTCCATCGCCGCGCTGCCGCTGCGCAAGCACGCGGAGGGCCTCACCGCGCCGATTCGCATCGTTGCCATCGAGGACGCGGACTGCTGCACCTGCTGCGCGCCGCACTGCGCGCGGACGGGGGAAATCGGCGTCATCCGCATCACGGACGCCGCCGCCTACAAGGGCGGCACGCGCGTTACGTTCCTTTGCGGCAAGCGCGCGCTTACGGCCGCACGCGAGGAGCATGACACGCTCGACCGCATCGCGCGGCGCTTTTCCGTCCGCCGCGAGCAGGCCGAAAACGCCGTTGCAAAGCTTTCCGACGCATTCGGCGCGCTAAAGCACAGTGAAAAGCTGCTTTCCGCGCAATGCAACGCGTATCTTTCCGCCGAGCTGACGGCGGGCGCACTGTCCGTCAAGGGCCACGCGATCATCGTATCCGTCGTCAAGGACAAAACCGCAGGACAGCTTAAGGACCTTGCGCAGGCCGTCGCAAAGGGCGATACGCTCGCGCTGCTGCTTAGCCAAACGGAGGGCAAGCTTGCGTACGTGCTGGCCGCGGGCGAGGCGTTCCCGACCGACGTTTCCGAGCTTATGCCCGCCGTCAACGCGGCAACCGGCGGCAAGGGCGGCGGACGCGGCACGCTTGCGCAGGGCATGGCGCCGTCCGGCTCCGGCCTGCCGGAAACGGTAGAACAGATGCAGCGCTACTTTACCCAGCGGTTCCAATAACGGGGAGACGGCTATGGAGGCACACGCAAGGAAAAAGCAATCGTTTTCCGCCTGGGTATACCGGCGCCGGTACGACCTGCTGCTTGGCCTGCTGCTGCTCGCGGCCGCCGTGCTTTGCCACGGGCGCTATCTCCTCGACCGGACGCTGCTGTTTACGACCGAGGGCGACTCCTTCCGGCAAATTCTGCCGACGTCCATCCTGCTGCAACGCTCGCTGCTTGCCGGCGACCCGTTCTGGTCCTGGAGCTTCGGGCTCGGCGGCGACATGTTTACGGAGCTTAGCTACGCCGGAACCACCTCCCTGTTTACCTACCTGCAATACTTCCTGCGGCTGTTGACCGGCAGCACGCAGCTCGATCTTTTCACGGCGCTCAACTGGAAGCTCGGCATGAGCATTACAAAGCTTGCCGCCGCCATGCTGCTTACCTACTCGCTGCTTCGAAGCGAGCATATCCGCCCGGCGTACGCGGCCGTCGGCGCGCTTGTTTACGGAACTGCGCCCTGGTTTTTGTACCGGGCCATCCTGTTCGACTTTATGACGGACGCATACGTTTTGCTGCCGCTTTCCGCGCTTTGCTACAGCCGGTACCGCGCGACGGGCCGGTGGATTCCGCTCTCCGTATCGATTGCGCTGATCATCGGCGGCAATCTCTATTTCGGCTATATTTGCTGCATCTTCCTCGGCAGCATGTTCCTGCTTTTTGAGGCGGACGGTACGCCGGGATACGCAAAGCGCGTGGGAAAGCTTATCGGCGTCGCCCTTGTCGGGGCGCTGCTTTCCGCCGTCGCGCTGCTTCCCTCCGTCAACGGTATCCTCGCCTCCGACCGGACGGTGGGGCAGACGCGCCTGCGCTTTTTGCCCCGGCTTGCAACGCTCAAAACCCTGTTTCCCTCGCTCTTTATGGGCTCCGGCATGCTGGCGCTGCCCGTTGCCGGGCTTACGGCCTGCGCCGTCCGCTTTTCACGCACGAACCGGGCGACGAAAAGCCGCACGCTGCTGCTCCTGCTCTGGCTGCTCCTCTACCTGATTCCGGCCACCTCCAGCATGATGAACGGGTTCTCCTACGAGACGCCGCGCTGGCATTTCATCTTGATTTTTGCGGCGGCAATCGCGCTGCCGTACTGGCTCGACGCGCTCGAATGGCAGGGCGCGCCGCGCGGTAAGCCCGTGTATGTATGGCTTGGCTTAGCGCTGCTTATCGCGCTGTATGCCCTGTATTGCGACAAAACGGTCTCCGTCGCGTCGCTCGCCTGGGCGGTCAGCTTCCTGCTTTCCGTCTGCTGCATTCCGTGGATCATGTTCCGCACGCGACTGGAGGGCACCCGCCTGTTCTCCCGCATATGGTCGTCGGTGCTGGTGCTCCTCATCCTGTGCGCGGGCGTGCTCAACAGCGTTTCCGTACGCGTGCACAATATCTATCGCGACGACGCAGCGGCGCTGTACTTCGGCACGGAGGCGCAGGCGCGAACCAATCTTGCCCTTGCCGGCGGCGAAAGCTTTTATCGCGTGCACGACCTCTCCATCGACGTGCACGACGAGGACACGGAAAACCGCCCGTACGTCTACGGCACGCGCGGCGTCAGCAACTATGCAAGCGAGCTTTCGGGCGCGCTTTCGCGCTGGCACAAGAAGACCTTCCGCTTCCGCACCACGCCCGTCTGCGCGGGCATCTACCAGTCCTTCGACGACCGGCTGTTTCCGGAAATCGCGTGGGCGCTAAGCTACAAGGTGCCCGCCGACGGCGCGGCAAGCGACCTGCCCGCCGCGTGGCGTCTGACGCAAACGGCGGACGGCGACCCGGTCTATGAAAACCAATACCAAACGGGCTTTGACCTGTGGTACGATACCGCCATCGGCGAGGACGGCTGGGGCGGGGCAAGCACTGCGGAGCGCGACGCGCTGCTGCTGCAAACGGCCTTCGTGGACGGGGAAACCGCCGCAAGGTACGCCTTGCCCGCGCTCGATACCGTCACAACGCCGCTCGCCGTATCGCTGCAAGACGCGCTCGTCACGGGCGGCACATGGGTAGAAAGCGCAACGACGGACGGCGAAATGCTGCTCGTTCCTGCCTCCGCAACACTGACATGGAACGTTGCCGCGCCTGCTCCCGATGGCGAATGGCTGCTTTGCCTCCGCATCGCCGAAACGGGCGGGGAACCGTCCTTTACGATTGCGTCCGGCGGGCGCACGCTCGACAAGTTCGCCGACAACCCGCAGTCGGAGTCGCTCAACTATCCGCTGTACGATTACGCCTTCCGCTTTGCCGGCGAGGAGACGCAGCTCTCCGTCACGCTGTCCAAGGGAAGCTATGCGCTTTCGGACTTCTCCGTTTCGTTCAACGACTACGCCTGCCTTGCCGATTGGGTAAGCGCGCGAAACGCGTACAATTTCAGCGAGCTTTCCGTCAACGGCAGCCGCATCGACGGGGTGATCACGGTCGGGGAAAACGGCATTCTCGCGCTGTCCATGCCGTATGCTGCGGGCTGGCGCTGCCGCGTCGACGGCGAACCTATAGACCTGCTCTGCGTCAACGGCATATTCGCGGGCGTCGAGCTTTCTCCCGGAACGCACGCAATCTCGCTCCGCTTTGTTCCGCCGTACCTCATCCCCGGCGCTTGCATGACGCTGCTAACCGCGCTCGCGCTTACCGTATACGTCATATTGCGAAAGCGCAGGCGCACACCCGCTATATAAGGAGAGCATTCCGCCCATGAAAATTCTCATCTGCAACGTTGGCAGCACCTCGCTTAAATACCGCCTTTTCGACATGGCAAACGGCGAACGCACCCTTGCCGCCGGAAAAATGGAGCGCGTCGGCGCGCCCTGCGGCAGCTTTTCCTATACCGGTACGGACGGCGTTGCCCACGCGGGGGAGCGCGCCTTCCCCGACTATGCTGCGGCGATACGCCTGATGCTCGATACGCTCGTACCGGACGCGCTCGCTTCGCTGTCTATGCTGTCCTGCGTGGGCTTTAAGGTGGTGCAGGGCGGCAAATTCTCCGGCGTGCAGCGGCTTACCGAGGAGGTCCTTTCGGAAATGGAGCGCATGTGCTGCGTCGCGCCCGCGCATAACCCGCCGTATATCGCGGCCGTGCGGCAGTTTGCGGCGCTTCTTCCGGATACGCCGCTCATCGGCTCCTTTGAGACCGGCTTTCACAAAACCATACCGCCGGAAGCGTATCTGTACTCCATCCCGCGCGCGGTTTCCGAGGCGCACGGCATCCGGCGCTGCGGTTTTCACGGCGCATCGCTGCAATACGCATCCGAGCGCGCGGCGGCGCTATACGGCACAAAGCGCATGCGCCTTATCGCCTGCCACCTTGGCGGCAGCGGGTCCGTCTGCGCGATTGTCAACGGCCAATCCGTCGATACGAACCTTGGCCTGTCGCTGCAATGCGGCGTGATGCACAACAACCGTATCGGCGATATCGACCCGTACATTATTTTTTACCTGACCGAGGCTTGCGGATATACGCTTTCCGCGGTCAAGACAATGTTTGAAAAGCAGAGCGGCATGCTCGGCATGTCTGGCGTATCCAACGACCTGCGCGACGTGGAGCTTGCCGCGCAGGACGGCAACGCATGGGCAAAGGACGCGTTCAACAGCTACTGCTACGCCGTCAAAAAGCAGATCGGCGCATACGCCGCGGCCATGGGCGGCGTGGACGCCGTCGCCTTCACCGGCGGCATCGGGGAAAACAGCGCGTCCGTACGCCGCGCGGCGCTTTCCGGCCTATCGTTTCTGGGCGTTACCCTTGACGAAGACAAAAACGAGCGCTGCCGCTGCGACTGCGACGTCAGCACGGCGGACAGCCCCGCGCGCATCTATGTCATCGCCGCAAACGAGGAGATCATCGTTGCAAGAAACGCGGCGGCGTATCTTAAAAATCCTGCCGAACGGTAATCGCCGATACCGAACGTTTCGCGCACTGCCGCATCCATGCGCAGCATTTGCTTGCATTTTGGGAAAAGCATGCTACAATTGCAACAATATATTATTTTGCTGTGAGGACTTCTCTATGCGCAAAAAAAGCCTTTTTGCGGGGTTGGCCGCGTATATTCTCTGGGGCGTGCTGCCCCTGTACTGGCATGCGCTTTCCAACGCCGACCCGCTTGTTATTCTATGCAACCGCATCGTCTGGTCGGCGGTGTTCGGGCTTCTTGTGCTTTGCATTTCGCATAAGCTGCCGCTTTTGAAGGCCGCGTTTACCGACCGGCGCGTCATGCGGTACCTTGCGCCCTCCGCGCTGATCATCGGGTTCAACTGGGGGTTCTATATCTGGGCGATCAACAGCGGGCATGTGCTCGATTCCAGCCTTGGATACTATATGAATCCGCTCGTCTCGTTCGCGCTGGGCCTGCTGCTGTTTTCCGAAAGGTGCGCAATAAGCGATTATATCGCCGTGGGCGTGGCCGTCGTCGGCGTAGCGGTTTCCACCGTAAGCTTCGGCGCGTTCCCCTATATCGCGCTGACGCTGGCCGTTTCGTTCGCCGTTTACGGCGCGATACACAAACGAGCGCATGTCGACGCCATCGTCGGCATTACGCTCGAAACCGTTCTGCTTTCGCCTATTGCGATTGCGTTTGTTGCGCTGTCGCCCGCCGGGCACGCGGCGCTTGCCGCCCTCGACCTTGGCACGGGCCTGCTTTTCCTGCTGGCGGGGCCGGTGACGGCCATACCGCTCATGCTGTTTGCGCAGGGGGTCAACGACCTGCCGCTTTCCACGATGGGCTTTTTGCAGTTCGTGCAGCCGACCATCATGGCGCTCGTCGGCGTATTCCTGCTAAACGAAGCGTTTACCGCCGACCGCGCGGTTGTGTTCGCGTTCATCCTGCTTGCGCTTGTGATCTATACCGTGGGGCTTGTCCGCCGGGAGCGCAAGCTGCGCATGGGTTAGATTCGCACGCCCTTTGCCCGCATGTCGTCGCGCAGTTCGTCATACTGGAACCGGTCGAACACGAACCCGTCCATGCCCATGCGCCTCCCCCCCTCGATATTGGCGGGAAGATCGTCCACAAAGTAGCATTCGGCGGGCGTAAGATCATACGTGTCAAACAGCGTCTGATAAATCGCCGCATCCGGCTTGACGGCGTTTACGTGCGAGGACACGATATGCCCGTCCAGCGCGGAAAGCGCATGGTAATCCTGCCAGTACACATCCCAGCGCAGCGAGGCGTTGCTAAGCAAATACAGCCGGTAGCCGGCCTTTTTTAAATCGTCCACAAGCGTTTCCGCCGCCGGAATCCGCTGGTTGTACAGGTGCCATTCGCGAAAAGCCCGCTGCCCCGCAGGGAGAAGCCTTTCGGGCAGGCGGCCCGGCAGCAGCGCGTAAAAGTCGTCCTCCGTAATCGCGTTTGCATCCGCCATCGCCCATTGCGGGGAGCGGAAGATCGCGGCAAGCAGCAGCGCATGGTCCGCAGGGTCGTCCGTAAAATGCGAAACAATATAGTCGGCGTCGTAGCCGACGAGCACATTGCCCATATCAAAAATAATGTTCTGTATCATAACTGGCATTATACCGTACTGCGCGCCCGCGCGCAACGGCCGGTTTGGAGGGGGCGCTTCCTTGCTGTCAGCATCGTTTTCATGACGTTCCCGCCCCGGTTGCATATTGTATCGCCACAGCAGCATGCCCGTCCGATACAGAAAGGACGGCGGGCAGTATTCCCGCCTCCGCGCTGCGATTCCGCCAATCTTAGCAATTGCCTATCGACGCGCTTTCTGCTATACTAATAAATTAGGTAAGTATGCGGAAGGCGTGTTGTTGCCGCGCATTGCGGCACGGGCGCGTTCCCTGCCCAATATAGGTTAGGAGAAACAGCATGGGTTTAATCGACAAACTGCTTGGCAATACAAGCGAAGGGCGGCTCAAAAAGCTCCGCCCGTACGTAGCGCGCATCAATGAGCTGGAGCCCGCCATGCAGAAGCTGTCGGACGCGGAGCTGCGCGCGCTGACGGATGCGTTTAAGGAACGGCTGCATAACGGCGAAACGCTCGACGACATCATGTGCGAGGCGTTCGCAGCCGTGCGGGAGGCAGCCGTGCGCACCGTGGACATGCGGCACTTTGACGTGCAGCTGCTCGGCGGCATGGTGCTGCACCAGGGGCGCATCGCGGAGATGAAGACTGGCGAGGGAAAAACGCTCGTCGCGACGCTGCCTGCATACCTAAACGCGCTTTCCGGCAACTCCGTGCATATCGTCACCGTCAACGACTACCTTGCAAAGCGCGACGCGCAATGGATGGGAAAGATTCACAAATTCCTTGGCCTTTCCGTCGGCTGCATCGTGCACGACCTTGACAACGACGAGCGGCGCGAGGCGTACCGCTGCGACATCACCTACGGAACGAACAACGAATTCGGCTTTGACTACCTGCGCGACAACATGGTCGTATACAAGGAAAACATGGTGCAGCGGGATCTTAGCTACGCCATCATCGACGAGGTCGACAGCATTTTGATCGACGAGGCGCGCACGCCGCTCATCATCAGCGGCGCGGGCGAGGAATCCAGCGAGATGTACGTGGAAGCCAACCGCTTTGTGCGCGGGCTTACGCGCGGCAGCGACCTTGTGGAGCAGAGCCGCGCCGACCAGATGATGGGCGAGCAGCCCACGGAGGACGGCGACTACCAGTGCGACATCAAAAAGCGCACCGTGCAGCTCACGGCGGAGGGCACGCGGAAGGCCGAGGCGCGTTTCCACGTCGACAGCCTGTCCGACCCGGAGAACATGGAGCTGAACCATTACATTTTGCAGGCGCTGCGCGCAAATTCCCTGTTCACGCGCGATAAGGACTACGTCGTGCAGGACGGGCAGGTGCTCATCGTCGACGAATTCACCGGCCGGCTGATGATCGGACGCCGCTATAACGAGGGCCTGCATCAGGCGCTGGAGGCCAAGGAGGGCGTAAAGGTGGAGCGGGAGAACAAAACGCTTGCCACTATCACCTTCCAGAACTACTTCCGCATGTTCAAAAAGCTGGCGGGCATGACCGGTACGGCGAAGACCGAGGAATCGGAATTCATGGGCATCTACGACCTTGACGTCGTGGAAATCCCCACCAACATGCCGATGATCCGGCAGGATTTCAACGACGCCGTCTACCCGACCGAAGCGGGCAAGTTCCGAAACGTCGTGCGCGAAATTGAGGAGGTGCACAAGACCGGCCAGCCGGTGCTGGTCGGCACGATCTCCGTCGAGCGCAGCGAATACTTAAGCGACATCCTCAAGCGCAAGGGCGTTGCGCACGAGGTCCTAAACGCCAAGTACCACGCCAAGGAAGCCGAAATCGTCGCGCAGGCAGGCAAGCTGAACCAGGTTACCATCGCCACCAACATGGCGGGCCGCGGCACGGATATCCTCCTCGGCGGCAACCCGGACTTTCTCGCCCGGCGCGCACTGCGGCAGGACGGCATGGAGGAATGGCTCATCGAGGAAGCGACCGGCCATGCGGAAACCGACGACCTTGCCATCCTTGACGCAAGGAAGCGGTACGCCGACTATCACCGGCAGTTCAAGCAGGAAACGGCAAGGGAGCACGACAAGGTCGTCTCGCTCGGCGGCCTGCATATCATCGGCACGGAGCGGCACGAAAGCCGCCGCATCGACAACCAGCTGCGCGGCCGCGCGGGGCGGCAGGGCGACCCCGGCAGCACCCGCTTCTACGTTTCGCTGGAGGATGAGCTTATGCGCAGGTTCGGCGCGGATCGCGTCAGCGGCATGATCGAGCGCATCTCCCCGGACGAAGACATGGCCATCGAGGCCAAGATTATCACAAAGCAGATCGAAAGCGCGCAGAAGCGCGTGGAGATGCACAACTTCGACATCCGCAAAAACGTCCTCCGGTACGACGACGTTATGAACAAGCAGCGCGAGATCATCTACGGCCAGCGCCGCGACGTGCTCATGGGCAAGGATCTTTCCGAAAGCATGCGCTCCATGCTGCGCGAACAGCTTGACCTCTTGATTGCAAACAACTGCGGCGCACATGTGCCAAGCAGCGAATGGAGCTTTCTTGCGCTGAGCCACGAGGTCTGCGACCTGCTCTTTTTGCCGCAGCAAACGCTTTTCTCCTCCGAGGAAATCGCAACCTTCAAGCTTGCGGACGTGCAGCAGCGCATATACGATTACGCCGAAAAAGCGTACGCCGCAAAGGAAGCGACGATTGCGGAAGCGGGCGGCGACATGCGCGAGATTGAGCGCATCGTACTGCTGCGCACGGTGGACGCGCACTGGATGGACCATATCGACGCGATGGACCAGCTGCGGCAGGGAATCGGCCTGCGCGCCTATGCGCAGAGCGACCCCGTTAACGCATATACGTCCGAAGGGTTCGACATGTTTGACGCAATGGTAAACGCCATCCGCGAGGAGACGATTAAAATGCTCTTCCGCGTACGCGTACAGGCCGCGCCCGCCAAGCGGGAGCAGCTTGCCAAGCCCATCGACACCCCGAACCCGGACGGCGACGCGCCGACAAGGCGCAGCGGCAAAAAGGTCGGGCGCAACGAGCCCTGCCCCTGCGGCAGCGGCAAAAAATACAAGAACTGCTGTGGAAAGGAAAACGCATGATACCGCTTGACGAATACAAAATGCAGATACAGGAATCCGGCGAAAAGCTGTCCGAAATCGCCTCCGCGCTGAACCCGGACGGCATACAAAAGGAGCTGGCCGAGCTGGAGGAGAAAATGGGCGCGCCCGATTTCTGGAACGATATCGAGGCGGCGAACAAATGCAACCAGCGCAGCAAGGTATTGCAAAGCAAGCTTTCTCACTACACGAAACTGAAGTCGCGCTATGAGGATCTGGTCACGCTTGTGGAAATGGCGGAGGAGGAGCAGGACGATTCCCTCGTCGACGAAATCCGCACCGAAACGGAGATCGTGTCCGCAAAGGTTGCTGACATGCAGCTTGCGCAAATGCTGAAGGGCCCGTACGACAGCTCCAAC
>CAYPLG010000037.1:218-22611 GCA_964411535.1 uncultured Oscillospiraceae bacterium | reverse complement strand
GCGGTATGCGACAGCGTGTCATGATCGCTATGGCGCTTGCCTGCGAGCCGGACATCCTGATTGCGGACGAGCCCACGACGGCCCTTGATGTGACCATTCAGGCGCAGATACTGGAGCTGATGCAGGAGCTACAGCAAAAGCTCGGCATGGCCATTATCCTTATCACGCATGATCTGGGCGTCATTGCAAGCATGTGCGACGAGGTAATCGTTATGTATGCCGGACGCGTTTGCGAGCGCGGCACGGTAGACGAGATATTCTATAATCCGCGGCATGCTTATACGAAAGGACTTTTGCGATCCATCCCAAGCAATGCGGGCGGGCGCGAACGCTTAATCCCGATTGCCGGTTCTCCGGTCGACGTGCTGAACATGCCGAAGGGTTGCGCGTTTGCCGCGCGCTGTGACCATGCGATGAAAATTTGCCTTGAAGCGCTGCCAGAGGAGATACGGATCAATCAGGATCATATTGCGTCATGCTGGTTAAACGTCAAGGATGTATACGAGGAGAACGCGGGAGAGGACGGTGAAAACGCATGAGCACGCCATTGATCGAGGTAAAGCATCTCAAGCAGTATTTTCCCATCAAAACCGGCTGGTTTTCCACCACGCCGCTTAAGGCGGTCGACGACGTTACCTTTTCCATTAACCGCGGCGAAACCTTGGGCTTGGTCGGCGAGTCCGGCTGCGGGAAGACGACGGTCGGCCGGACGCTGTTGCATCTGTACAAGCCCACCGCCGGCGAGGTCCTGTACGACGGGACGCTGATTACGGAGAAGAATATCGAGCACTATCGAAAGGATATGCAGGTCGTATTTCAGGATCCGTATTCATCACTGAATCCGCGTATGACGGTGTCGGATATTATTGGCGAACCGCTGGATATTCATCACCTTTACAGCAACAAGAAGGAGCGTGCGGAACGCATTGCGGAGCTGCTGGAGCTCGTTGGCCTTTCCAGCGAGCATGCAAGGCGCTATTCGCATGAGTTTTCCGGCGGACAACGGCAGCGTATCGGCATTGCGCGCGCGCTGGCGGTTGATCCGAAGTTCATCGTTTGCGACGAACCGGTATCCGCGCTGGATGTTTCCATACAGGCACAGATCATTAATACCTTTGAGGATTTGCAGCAGAGGCTGGGCATTGCGTATCTGTTCATTGCCCATGACCTCCTGATCGTGCAGCATATGTCCAACCGCATTGCGGTCATGTATCTTGGAAAAATTGTGGAGATAGCGGAAGCAGACGAGCTCAACAATCATCCGTTGCATCCATACAGTATGTCTTTACTTTCGGCGGTACCTATTCCCGACCCGGTGATCGCGCGCAGCCGGAAGCGTATTGTGCTTGAAGGGGACGTGCCGAGTCCGCTCAACATGCCGAGCGGCTGCCCGTTCCGCTCCCGCTGCCGGTATGCAACGGAGCAGTGCGCGGTGCAATGCCCGGAGCTTACGGACCGCGGCGGCGGGCACGAAGTCGCCTGCTGGAACAAGTAGGGAACTGTTGTATATTTATGCGTGACGATTGACAGAAAAATATATTGCTGTTACTATATTAATATGTTTGTCGCAAGACAAATTATAGAAAAACGAGGAGGAAACACAATGAAGAAACTGATCGCATTGCTGATGGTCCTTGCGATGGTCGCTGGCGTGATGGCTTGCGCCGCCCCGACTGCCGAACAGATTGACCAAGCACAGGCGGCCGTACAGGGCGCTGTCGAGCAGGTTGCGGAAGCCGTAAAGGAAGAGGTTGCGCCCGCAGAAGCGGAAGCGGCTGCTCCCGTAGTCGACCCGACCACCGGCTGGGGCGCATACGATGAGAAGATCAACGAGATCAAGACCACGACCGACTATGCCGAGCGCGTTAAGCTCATGCATGAGGCCGAGGATCTGCTCATGAGCACCGGCGCCGTTTGCCCGATTTATTACTATAATGACCTGTATATGCAGAAGGCTGCTGTCGAAGGCATTTATGCGAATGCTTACGGCTTCAAGTTCTTCCAGTATGCAACGAACGGCGATTCCGATACGCTGAACATCAACCTTGCTTCCGAGCCGGAGAACATGGACCCCGCTCTGAACACGACGGTTGACGGCTGCTGCCTGGCTCTGTTGCAGTTTGGCGGCCTCTATTCGGACTCCGCAGAGGGCTACAAGGCCAATTTCGCGGATGGCGACCCCACGATTTCGGAAGATGGCAAGACCTGGACCATTAAGGTCAAGGACGGCCTCAAGTGGAGCGATGGCAGCGATCTGACCGCGGATGATTTCGTATGGTCCTGGAAGCGCGCCACTGCGGAAGAAACCGCCGCTGAGTACAGCTACATGTTCAGTGCGATCGCGGGCTATCCGAACGATTTGCAGGTAAGTGCAGAGAACAACACGATTACCGTCGTGCTGGACAAGCCCTGCGCATATTTCAAGGATCTGCTTGCATTCCCGACCTATTTCCCGATTCAGCAGGCTTGCGTCGAAGCCGCCGAAGGCTATCGTAATGCCGACGGTACCATGCTTGCGCCGAACGCCTGGTGCCGCGACGCTGGTTATGTTTCCAGCGGTGCGTTCATGCTGACCGGTTGGGATCATGATTCGAGCCTGACCTTCACGAAGAACCCCTATTACTGGGATGCCGAGAACGTAAAGCTTGAGACGATCAAGTGCATGCTCTCTGCGGATGACGTAGCGATTTACGCTGCTTACAACGCGGGCGACGTTGACTTTATCGACTCCGTGCCGACCGATGAAATCAAGAACCTCCTGAACATCAATCCAGAGTTCCACATTCTGGACAACCTCGGCACCTACTACATCTGCTTCAACGTCAAGTCCGAGCTGTTTGACGGCATGACCGTTGACCAGGCTGCGGCGCTGCGCAAGGCGATTGCGACCGCGATTGACCGCGAATACATCATCGACACCGTTGCACAGTGCGGTCAGAAACCGGCCGATACATGGGTAGCGGATGGCGTAGCGGATGGCAACGGCGGCATCTTCCGTGATGCGGCTGCCTGGAATTACCCGAACGGTGCGGCCGGCTACTTTGCCGACGCGGATCCCGACGGTGCGCTTGCCATTCTGGAAGCTGCCGGCTTCGAAATCGAAGGCGACAAGCTCAAGAATGAGATTTCGGTCGAGTACCTGATCAACGAGAACACCGGTCACCAGGGCGTGGCGGAGTGCGTACAGCAGGATCTGGCCGCGATCGGCATCAACATCTCCATCCACACCGTGGATTGGGCGACGTTCGTTAACGAGCGCCAGTCCGGCAACTTTGACGTCTGCCGCCATGGTTGGCTGTGCGACTTCAACGATCCGATCAACATGCTGGAGCTCTTCACCTCCGACAGCCTGAACAACGACGCGCAGCTTGGCAAATAAGCCCGGCATGCCGCAATACGAGTAAACCGAATACAGGCGCCTTCCGGCTGGAAGGCGCCTGTTGTTGACAAGGGGGGCAATAAATTGCAGATTACATGCCTGTGCACGCTTACGGATGGGCAAAGGGCGGAAATCCTTGCGCTGGACAAGGACTGCATCGCGCCGGAGAAGCTGAATGAGAGAGTGCATCTTTCAGATGAGCTCAACTATGATCGGTCGATACCCGCTTACTATCTGGGTTACGACGAGAACGGGCGGCTGACGGCGTTTTTAACGCTGCTCATGCTGTCCTCTGCGGAGGCGGAGGTCAGTGCGTTTACGCATCCGCAAAGCAGGCGGCGCGGATGGTTCACCGCACTTTTGGGGGAGGCGAAGCGCGTATGCGCCACGCATGGCATTCCGTCGTTGCTGTTTGCGGTGGAAGACGGCGCGAAGGCCGGACATGCCGTACTGTCCACAATGGCAAACATACGGCATGATCACACGGAATGCCGCATGCTGCTTTCCGGCGTGCCGGAGGCGAGCATACCCAGAAAGCTTGCAACCGTGCCGGTTACGGCAGCGAATGCTGCCGTATATGAAGAAACGCTTGCTGCTGCGTTTACACTGACGGAAAATGCGGATAGCTTTGTGCAATCCGTATTGCATAATCCGGCGCGCAGCGCATACCTTGCCATGCTCGATGGGGACGCTATCGGCGTCTGCCATATGAACACGGGGGAAGGAAGCGCCTTTCTGTATGGACTGGGCATGCGTGCCGATATGCGCAATAAAGGATACGGCAAGGCGTTTACGCGCGATGTTGTTCGTATCGCCGTAAAGACAGGATTGCCGGTGATGCTCGACGTGGACGACGATAACGTCGTTGCGCTGTCGCTATATCGAGGGGTCGGGTTTTCGGAAGTATTCCGGATCGAATACTATACGCTGCCGCTGCTGCCGGCGGCAAAATAGAAACGGGCAGGGGTTAAAGACTCTTTTTTGGATACAGCAGTTCGAACTCCTCGCAGACAACCAGCATATCTTCCGTAAACTGCGTGCCGATTTCCGCCATCTCCGCCGCGAACACCTGCGCATGGACGCTGCGCCAGAAGGAAAGCGAACGGTCGCCCTCGCCTTCCAGGTACGCCTGCTTTTCCGGCACATCGCGAAAGGGAACAATTGTAACGCGCGTCGTGCGGATGATTCCCTTTGCTTCCTGCCGGGTGTTTAGCAGGATACTCAACGCCCCGACCGCAGGCGGATCGCAGTTTTCGTAAACATACGCCGGGTAGGCGGAGGCGGTAGCGGTTTTAGTACCCGCCAGGGTAAGCGCAAGCAGTGCGTCCGGGTCGTCGCTTCCGTAGCACCAGGCTTCGTATGTGGCGTTGCGATAGGAAGGGTTGGCCGCAACGAATTGCTCCCACAGTTCTTTTTCGGTCATGATCGTATCCTCCGGTAGAATCCTGCCCGGCCGGACGCGGATAGCGTGTTTCCTGCCGAACATAGCTATTGTAGCAGAATTATCGCATATTGTGCAGGGGTTCCTGTAGCGGACCTGTAAACGGCGCCGGTCTCGCCGCTGTTACGGATAGCGGTGCGACGAATTTTTTTGAAACTGGGTGTTGACTTCCCTATAGACTGATGATAATATATAAAACGCTGGATAGAGGCGCAAATGCCATCAGTATCCCGTGGCGTAGAGGCAAGACGGCCGCTGCGGGTGAAAGGGGTATTTGCCGAAGTGAGGGTTCCTCGTCTTTAGGAAGCTTTGCTGGGCTGACGCAGAATATGCGGCAGACTGTCACTCTCAGAGTGGAGCGCTATCACGTTCGAAAGATTATGAACCGTACAGATGTTCAGTTTTCGTCCTGATTGCTTTGTCTATGCAGCAATCGGGACGTTTTTTATGGAAAGAGGGAGGTTACACCAATGAAAAAAGCAACTGCACTACTACTGATACTACTGTTCCTTTTTACGCTTACCGGATGCGCGAAGAAGGCGGAGCCCGCTGCTGCCGAAAAGGTGCTGCGCGTGGGAATGGAATGTGGCTATGCGCCCTATAACTGGACGCAGTCCGACGACAGCAACGGCGCTGTGCCCATTGCGGACAGCAGCTCCTTTGCCAACGGCTACGATGTGATGATTGCGAAATATCTTGCGGATCAGATGGGCTATGCGCTGGAGGTGCACAAGATCGATTGGGATTCGCTGCCCATCGCGGTGCAGGCTGGTAAGATCGATTGCGTAATCGCCGGCCAGTCCATTACGGCGGAGCGCCTTGCGACGGTGGACTTTACCACGCCGTATTACTACGCTTCCATCATTGCCGTTACGAAGAAGGACAGCCCGTTTGCAGGCGCAGCGAGCGTTTCCGAGCTTTCCGGCGCAACGGTGACGTCGCAGCTGAATACCGTTTGGTACGACGTCTGCGCGCCGCAGATTCCGGACGTCGATCTGCTGCCCGCGATGGAATCCGCGCCTGCAATGTGGGTAGCGCTGGAATCCGGCAAGTGTGATGTGATCATTTCGGATGAGCCTGCCGCGCTTGGGGCGGTTGCTGCGTACAGCGATTTTGTCATGCTGGATCTTGCGAACGGGGATTTCGAGGTTTCCGAGGAAGAAATCAATATCGGCATATCCGTCCAGAAGGGGAACAGCGAACTGCTGGGCAAGCTGAACAATGGCCTTGCAACGTTGACAACGGACGATTTCACGCGCATGATGCAGGAAGCGATTGCGCTTTCCGCGGAACTGTAAGCAAGAATGTGTACTGCGCGGAGCGCCGGAGATATTTGTTTCCGGCGTTTCGCACGAAAGGATGAACAATATGGCAAGGCTGCCGGAAAGCTTTTTAGGAAGAGTAGCGTTTATTCTGCAAAATTATGGCGTCGCATTGCTGGAGGGCGCCGGAAAAACGCTGCTCATTGCCTTTGTGGGAACGGTTATCGGCTGCGTGATCGGGTTTTTCTGCGGGATTATCAAAACCATTCCGGTTACCAGACAGGATCCAGCCTGGAAAAGGGCGCTGTTGCGCGTTGTATGGGCCATTATCGACGTGTATGTGGAGGTGTTCCGCGGAACGCCGATGATGGTGCAGGCGATGTTTATTTACTATGGTTCCATGCTGGTATTCGGCATTGATATGGAATTCATGTTCGCTGCGTTTTTCATTGTTTCCATCAATACCGGCGCTTATATGGCGGAAACCGTACGCGGCGGCATACTTTCCATCGATCCGGGTCAAACGGAGGGCGCCAAGGCCATCGGCATGAACCACGGCCAAACGATGATGAACGTCATACTGCCGCAGGCGCTGCGCAACATCATGCCGCAGATTGGCAACAACCTGATCATCAACATCAAGGACACCTGCGTGCTTTCGTGCATCAGCGTTGTGGAGCTGTTTTTTGCAAGCAAGTCGGTTGCGGGCACCTATTATCTGTATTTTGAGACGTTTACGATCACCATGGTTATGTACCTGATCATGACGGTGTTCTTTTCCAAATTGCTGCGCTATTTTGAAAGCAAAATGGACGGTCCGGAAAATTATGATCTTGCAACAACCGATACATTGGCGCATACTAGCGGTATGTACAACTATCCGGACCCGAAGAAGCGTACGGCCAGAGGGGGGAAAGCGCATGAGTGAGCTGATTATTGAAGTGAATCACTTAACCAAGCGCTTTGGCGAGAATCCGGTGTTGCAGGATTTGCATCTTTCTGTAAACAGCGGGGATGTCACCTGCATCATCGGCGCATCCGGCTCCGGAAAGTCCACGCTGCTTCGATGCATCAACCTGCTGGAGACGCCAAGCGGCGGCGAGATTCTTTTTCATGGAAGAGACATACTGCAAGGACGGATGGATATTCCCGCATACCGCGCCAAGGTTGGCATGGTGTTCCAGAGCTTTAATCTGTTCAACAACATGAACGTGCTGGAGAATTGCATGGTAGGGCAGATGAAGGTGCTGAAGCGAAATCGCAGCGATGCGCGGGAACAGGCGGAGCAGTATTTGGACAAGGTCGGCATGTCGCCGTTTGTCAACGCAAAGCCGAGGCAGCTTTCCGGCGGGCAGAAGCAGCGCGTTGCGATTGCGCGTGCGCTTGCCATGGAGCCGGAGGTCCTGCTGTTTGACGAGCCGACGTCCGCACTCGACCCGCAAATGGTCGGTGAAGTTCTGTCGGTGATGCGTACGCTCGCGGGGGAGGGGCTTACGATGCTCGTCGTCACGCATGAAATGGCTTTTGCGCGGGACGTCGCGGGGGAGGTCGCCTTTATGCACGACGGCGTTATTGCCGAGCGCGGCGCGCCTGCGGAGATTTTTACTTCGCCGCAACAGCCGGAAACACGGGGGTTTCTTGCGCGGTTTATTCAATAAAATGAGGATGGAACGGGAGGAGTACAAATGGATACCAACGTAATACAGATACTGATTGCCATGGCGGTATACATGGCGGCAACAATCGGGATCGGACTTGCGTTTGCCAAGCGCGCAAACGCGAACTCGGAAAACTATTTTATCGGCGGACGCAGCCTCGGACCGTGGGTAGCGGCGATGAGCGCGGAGGCCTCCGACATGAGCGGATGGCTTTTGATGGGCTTGCCCGGCGTTGCCTACTGGTGCGGCCTTGCGGACGCGGCATGGACGGCGATTGGACTTGCCGTTGGCACGTATCTAAACTGGCTGCTTGTTTCCAGGCGGTTGCGGCGCTATAGCGTAGCGGCCAATAATGCCATTACACTGCCGGACTTCTTTTCCAACCGTTTTCACGAAAAGAAGAAGGTTGTCATGACCATTGCGGCGGTGTTCATACTGGTATTCTTTACCGTATATGCTTCCAGCTGTCTCGTTACCTGCGGCAAGCTGTTTTCGACATTGTTTAACCTGCCGTACATACCGATGATGATTCTTGGCACGGTATTCGTACTCCTATACACGCTTCTTGGCGGATTCCTTGCGGAGAGCACATCCGACTTTATGCAGGCGATTGTGATGGTCATTGCGCTGATTGCCGTTGTGATTGTTAGCGTTACGGCCGCCGGCGGGCTGTCGGTCGTGATGGAGAACGCGCGCAGCATACCGGGCTTCCTATCGCTCGTGACTACGGCGAGTCCGGTAATGGAAAACGGCGTGCAGGCGACCGCATCCGGCGCGCCCGTATTCGGCGCACCCGGCAGTTACGGCGCGCTGTCCATCGTGTCAACCCTTGCCTGGGGCCTTGGCTATTTCGGCATGCCGCAGGTGCTGCTCCGGTTCATGGGCATTCGAAATGAGAACGAACTGACCCGCTCCAGAAGGATTGCAACCGTATGGGTTGTGATTTCGCTGGCTGTCGCAACCTTCCTTGGTATCGTAGGCCGCGCATTGTATCCGACGGAGCTTGCAACCGCCGGTGAAGCGGAAAGCGTTTTCATCGTGCTGTCGACAAGGCTGCTTCCGGCGCTGCTTGCCGGTTTCGCGATGGCGGGTATTTTGGCGGCCACCATCAGCTCCTCGGACTCCTATCTGCTGATCGCCGCTTCCGCATTTTCCAAGAATATCTTTCAGGGTATCTGCAAGAAGGACGCAACCGACCGGCAGGTTATGCGCATTTCAAGGCTTACACTGCTTGTCATTGCCATCATAGCCATTGTGATTGCGCTTGATGAAAACAGCGTAATATTTACGATTGTTTCGTTCGCATGGGCGGGCTTTGGCGCAACCTTCGGGCCGCTGATGCTGTTCTCCCTGTTCTGGAAGCGCACGAACCGTACGGGCGCAATTGCCGGTATGGTCGGCGGCGGACTCATGGTGTTTTTCTGGAAGCTGGTCATTCGCCCGATGGGCGGCATTTGGAACATATATGAACTGCTGCCCGCGTTCTTGTTCTCCAGCCTTTGCATCGTAGTGGCTTCGCTGCTTAGTGCGCCGCCGTCGGAGGAGATACAGAAGGAATTCGAAACAGTCTGACAGGAACACGGCCAGACATTGTGACCACATGGGGGCGGCTTTTATGAGTCGGCCCCTTATGGCGCGTCTGGCTATGAAAAGGAAAGCAAACAGGATACTGCAATGGAACGATTGAGAAACGGTGATACTGCCAAGGCACAGCAGCTGTTGGCCATGTGCATATTTGGCACGATTGGCATATTTGTGCGCTGGATCCCGCTGCCATCGGCCGTGATTGCCATGGCACGCGGGATAATCGGCGTAATCTTTTTGCTGCTGGTGGTCGTAAGCAAGCGGCTGCATATTGCGTCTGCCGATATACGCAGGAACCTGCCGCTACTGTGCGTTTCCGGCGCGTTTCTCGGCCTCAACTGGATACTGCTGTTTGAGGCATACCGCTATACCACCGTGGCGACTGCTACGCTTTGCTACTATCTGGCGCCGGTTATCGTTACGCTAGCGTCGCCGTTTGTGCTGCATGAGCGGCTGACGCTGCAAAAGGCGCTATGCGTTGCGGCGGCGCTGCTGGGGATGGTGTTTGTTTCCGGCGTGCTGCAAACGGGCGCTGGCGGTAGCCTTTCGATGAAGGGCGTGTGCTTTGGCGTGGGTGCGGCGGTGTTTTATGCGTGCATCGTATTTATCAATAAGAAGCTCGTGCACATATCGGCCTTTGATACGACCATCATGCAGCTTGGCATATCTTCGGTTGTGCTGCTGCCTTACGTGCTGCTGATTGAACGTGCGGGAACATCGGTAACGGCAGTTACGCTATCAACGATTGCGCTTCTTTTGACCGTAGGAATCCTGCATACCGGCGTTGCGTACGCGCTGTACTTTGGCTCCATTCAAAAACTGCCCGCGCAGACGGTGGCGCTGTTTAGCTTTATCGATCCGATTGTTGCAATCCTGCTTTCCGCGTTGCTGTTAAAGGAACGAATGGACCTCTTTAGCGTAATCGGAGCCGTTCTGGTGCTCGGTTCCACGCTTTTGAGCGAAATGCTGGAGATACATGGCGCTGGCAGGGCCGAAGAAAAAGCCATACCGGCAACAAAAAAGCCGGGCTCGTAAGAAGGTTTTCTGCCCCACAAGCGCTTTTTGCGATGCGGGCATGAACCGGCGTTTTTATACTTGCTGGCGCGTTTGTTGTTTCCGCTTGACGACGGCGTGCAGCAATCCCCACGCAGGAAGGAAATACAGAAAGCACGCGGCGAGGATGCTGGCGGTCGGGGCGGCGCAGGTTGCAAGCGGCGTCGCGCTGGCGATGGACCAGGGCACAAGCGGCGCAATGACAACCGCCGTGTCTTCGAGCGCAACGGCAAATGTTTCGCGATCCGGCGCAAGATCGCCGCAGAGCTGATGCGTAAGCATGATCGCAAGCGTCTGGTTGCAGGCGATCATGGAGGTAACGGCTGCGGTGAGAATGAGCACGCCGTAGGAAGTTAGTTTTGCACTTGCGCGGATGATTGCGCTTTGGATATGGTCAAGCAGGCCTGTGCCTTTGAAAATTCCCGCATAGGATGAGGACAGGCAGACAATCGCGCCGACGCGCGCCATGGAAAAAATACCGCCGCCATCAAGCATTTTGGAAATTTCCGGCACATGGCTGCGGTAACCGGTAAACAGCAGCTTCAATATTTCGCTTGGCGGCATATGCTGCACCGTTAGGCAAACGATTACGGCCAGCGCGATGCTGACGAGCATGGCGGTCTTGACGCGCACGCGGCAAAGCGACAGAACGAGAATGACAATGGCTGGCAATAACGCGAGCCAATGCAGCGAAAAGCCCTGCGAAAAAAGCGCGTGCACATCGATGCCGCCTGACGTGCTGTGCGAAAGCAGTCCAACTGCCGCGTATGCCGCACAAGCCGCGGCAAACGGGATTAACGCGGTGCGGCACATGGCTTTGATATTGGAAAATATATTGGTTCCTGTCAGCTCGCTGACCAGAAGCGCGCTTGTTGACACGGGAGAGCAACGGTCGCCGAAGAAGATTCCGGAAAGAATTGCGCCGCCCGCAAGGACCGGCTGCATTTCCATGGCGTTTGCCATCGTCATGCAAATGACGCCCATGGTGGCCGCCGTGCCGAAGGCGGTGCCTGTTAGTACGGATACGCCGCAGTTGAGCAGGAAAGCCATAAGCAGAAAGACGGGCGGGCGAATCAGGTTTGCGGCATAGCAGACGATCACGGGGATGGTGCCCGCTGCGCGCCACAGGGCGGTCAGCATGCCGATGAGAACAAAAACGAGCAGGATGTTTTCAATTGCGCGAATGCCGGAAAGCGCCATTTTAAAGAGCTGCGTCCATGTGAACTTCTTGCGCCGTCCGTATGCGCAAAAGAGAATAAAGCCAAACAAAAGCGCATACAGCAGCGGGATTCCAAACGCGACGCATCCCGTCAGGGAAGCGCAAAAAAGAAAAAGTACGACCGTTTCTATTGTCATCTTCCACTCCACTTTTCCGCAGCGTGGGCATTTGCCGCGCGGCAATATACGATGATAGCAAAATTAAAACAGGATGTCTACCAAGTTTGTCGGAATATGTCGGAATACGGCACTTGGGCTTGCCGAAATACAGCGCTTGGGCTGCGCTTTTCCGGCAATGTATGGCGCTTCTGTGCTATACTATGGGAAACGAATTGCATTTGGATGGGGACGGATCAACGATGACGCTGCGAAACTGGTTATATCGTTTGATGAGGAGGCGCATTATGAAACAGGGCGGGGACATGATTGTAAGCCTGGCGCATCTTCCTGCATGGGAGGAGGACGGGGAGGTAAAGATCAAGCGCGCGTTTGCAGGCGATAAGGAAGAAATCCTGTCGTTTATACGAAAGCGCTTTTCTAATAACTGGGTTTATGAGGCGGAGCGCGCGCTGATGCAGGACCCTGCAAAGCTTTTTATTGCAACCAAGGATGGTGTCATACTGGGGTTTGCGTGCTTTGACGCCTCCGCAAAGGGATTCTTTGGCCCGATGGGCGTCATGCGTTCGGCAAGGAAGCAGCATGTCGGCACAAAGCTCTTGCTTCGTACGTTAACGGCCATGCGGGAATTTGGCTATGGCTATGCCATTATCGGTTGGGTAACGGATGCGGCTGCATTTTATAGTAAGCAGGTCGGCGCAACGTATATTCAGGGCGGTAGCCCGGAGAACAGCGTGTATTCTGATATGATCTTTATGTAACCAACGCTTTCATGCTATAACAGACTTTCTTTTCGACAGGTTTTGTGCTAGTATGCTAAATAGCGCTATTTTTGGATGCACTATTATGGGCGTATATGCCTATGCGCGATAGAACGGTTGAAACGGATGGGATATTGGGCATGACGGTATCGGATGTGTTTATTGTGGTCGGCGGGCTTGCCCTGTTCCTATACGGCATGAAGATGATGAGCGATGGTCTTGGCCTGTTGGCGAACCGTCGCCTGAAGGTAATTCTGGAAAAGCTCACGCGCAACCGGATGATGGGGTTGTTCGTGGGCATTTTAATTGCGGGCGTTATACAGAGCTCGAATGCGACAACCGTCATGGTGGTAGGCTTTGTCAACGCGAAGATTATGGACCTTGCGCAGGCAGTCGGCGTGATTATGGGCGCAAAAATCGGTACGACGGTTACCGGACAGCTTATCGCGCTCAATGTCAACGCCATTGCGCCGGTCATCGCGTTTGCCGGCGTGGCGATGGTTATGTTTATTAAGAACAAAACGGTGAAGAACAGCGGATTTGTCGTTGCGGGTCTTGGCATACTGTTTATGGGCATGACAATGATGCAGGAGGGGATGGCCCCGCTTAAGGAGAGCGTGCGTTTCCAGGCGTTCATTTCCGGCATGAGCAATCCGCTGCTTGGCGTATTGGCTGGTTTTCTGTTTACTACGTTGATTCAGTCGTCTTCCGCTTCCGTCGGCGTGTTGCAGGCGATGGCTGCGCAGGGCGCATTGACGCTGACGCAGGCTGCGCCGCTTATTTACGGCATCAACATCGGCGCGTGCATCAGCGCGCTGCTTTCCGCCATCGGCGGCAGTAAGGACGCAAAGCGCGCGGCGCTGCTTGCGGCGCTGCATTCTACAATCGGAATGCTGCTGTTTGTGGTTTTGACGCGGTTTATACCGTTTGTGCCCTGGGTTGGAAGCCTTACGCCGGATAATCCCATGCGGCAGGTGGCGAACCTGCATTCGCTGTATAACGTAATTCTTGTGATCGTACTGCTTCCCTGCGCAAACCTTCTGGTAAAGCTTACATACGTGCTGATTCCCGGTGAGGATACGCGCGGCGCGCAAACGCTTTTACACATTACGGAGAGCGGCTTTGGCGCGGCCAGCATCGGGATTGCGCAGGTTACGGCGGAGATTGGACGCATGGAACAGCTTGCCTCCAACAATTTGCACACGGCTGTGGAAATGATTTACAACATGGATGCGAAACCGTTTGATGCGGTGAGCGAGAATGAGGAGACGATCGATTATCTGAATAAGGAGATAACGCGTGCGCTCGTTCGCTTAAACGCATTGGAGCTTTCCGATGCGGACGCGGCGCTGCTTGGCGCGATGTATCATATCATCAGCGACATTGAACGCATTGGCGATCATGCGCAGAACATGGCGGAGTATGCGATACACATGGAGGAACGCAAGGTGTTTTTCTCCGACGAAGCGCGCGCGGAGATCAACGACCTCCGGCTTCGTGTCGAGCAGATTGTCGACGATGCGTGGGCTTACTTTTCCGATAAGGGCAGCCGCAGTTTTTCAACAATTGACGCGCACGAGGAGGAGATTGACGATCTTGTGGAGACCATGTCGCAAAATCACGTTGACCGCCTGAACGCAGGCCGGTGCAATGCGGACACGGGCTTGATTTTTCGCGAGATCATCACCGATCTGGAACGCGTTTCCGACCATGCCCTCAACATTGCGCAGGCGGCGAACCGGTGGTAACAGAACCGGTCGAATCGTACAACCGGGCGGAAAACGAACCGTAAAGCGTACACGGCTTTGCGATTTTGTATAGACAGATGACCGCGCGTCGGGAAAGCCAGTTTTTCCGGCGCGCTGCTTTTCATAAAAGCGGGAGCGGAAAGCCACACTAGATGCATGAATGCATCGTATCTTCCGTATGGCGGTCAATATCGCCGATACCGCAGGAGCAGACGCAAGCGCGTGCTGCTTGCGGTTTTTCTGCTCCTGTGTGCGGGCGGATTGTTCGCGGCTTCGTTTGTGTTTGAGATGGACGCATGGTCAAAGCTCGACACCACGCGCATTACGGGCGTGCCGCAGACATTGCTGCTATACGACAAAGACGGCAGCGAAATATCGGCGCTGCACGCGACCGAAGACCGGATCTGGATCAATTTATCCGACATTCCGAAGCATACCCGCGATGCGTTTATCTCCGCGGAGGACGCAAGGTTCTACGATCATTTCGGCGTTGATCTTGTGCGCATTGCCGGCGCCGCATGGGCGGATATCAAGGCCGGTGCGTATGTGCAGGGCGCATCGACAATCAGTCAGCAGCTCATTAAGTTAAGTCACCTTTCCTCCGAAAAGAAGATGGAGCGAAAGCTGGAGGAGGCTGTGCTTGCTTACCAACTGGAGCGAATTTACGGCAAGGAGGAAATCCTTGCCATGTACTTAAATTATGTGTATTTCGGCGGTGGATACTATGGGGTGGAGGCGGCGGCGCGCGGCTATTTCGGCGTACACGCGTCGCAACTGACCGTAGCGCAGAGCGCGCAACTCGCCGGTATTCTGAAATCACCGACGCGGTATGCGCCGCATCTAAACGCGGAGGCGAGCCTTGGCAGGCGGAACGTGGTGCTCGATCTTATGGAAGAATACGGATTTTTGAATGCATCCGAATGCGCTTTGGCAAAAGCGGAGGAGGTGCATCTGGTACATGGCGGGCAGGAAGAGCGGCGCGGGTACTTTATCGATGCGGCGATTGCGGAGGCATGCGCGCAGCTGCATGTCGATATGGACACGCTGCTGACCGGCGGCTATCGCATATACACTTCCATGGACGCGGAGGTGCAGGCGGAGTGCGAAAAACTGTTCTCCGATCCGGACAACTTCCCCGTAGGCAGCAACGGCGTTGCGTCGGAGGCGGCAATCGTACTTGTGGACGTGCAAACGGGCGGCGTTGCGGCTTTGATGGGCGGACGGGACAACGACGTCGCGCTGGCTTACAACCGTGCCGTTCGCATCAGACGGCAGCCCGGTTCCGTGATTAAGCCGATTCTCGTATATGCGCCGGCGCTCGCCGCCGGGTATACGGCAGCGTCCATGCTGCTTGACGATGAGATTGATATTGCGGGCTACAAGCCGAACAACCCGAACGGACAGTTTGCGGGCTGGGTGACGATGCGCGATGCGGTTACGCGTTCGCTGAACGTACCGGCGGTTGCGCTGATGGCAAATCTCGGCGTGGACGAAAGCAAGGCGTTTGCGGAAAGCCTCGGCATTGAGTTCGACGCGCGGGACACAAGCCTTACGCTCGCGTTGGGCGGGTTTACATACGGCGTTTCTCCGATGATGATCGCGGGCGCGTATGCGGCGTTTGCGGACGGCGGCATATATAAGGAACCGTCGGTATTGCGCTATATTACGGACAGCAAGGGCAACCTGCTGTACGCGTACGCGCCGGAGGGCAAGCGGGTTATGCAGGAGGCGGAGGCCTTTGTGCTGACAAGCATGCTGCGTAACGTTGTGCAAACCGGTACCGGGAAGAATCTCGGTACGGCGGACATCCCGCTGGCGGGCAAAACGGGAACAGCCGGGGATGCGGAAGGTAACCGAGACGTATGGATGGCGGCCTATAACCCGGAGTATGCCGCGGCGGTATGGATGGGGTATGACGACGCCTCCGGCGGCAAACGCTTGCCGGACGACGCTTCCGGCGGCACGTACCCGGCGGCGCTGCTCAAGGCGCTCTTTACGCATATCTACGCGGAAAGCGACGCGCCGGATTTCGTGATGCCGCAGGGCGTGCGGGAGTACCGAATCGACAGCCATACGCTCGACAATGAGCACGTTGCCGTGCTTGCCAATGCGCTGACGCCGGAGGAAGCCTCCTATTCCGAAGTGTTCGTAGCCGGAACGGAGCCGGACGCGCTGACGAGCTATTGGCAGATCCCGTCGCCTCCCGCGCGTATCTCCGCAACAGTGGGCGATCGTACGGCGCTTATATATTTTGAAACGCAGAATCGATATATTCTCTACAGATTGTACCGGGAGAACAGCAACGGAAAATCCGTATTACTCGAAACCTTTTCCGGCGAAAACGGCAGCGTGGCGTATGAAGACACCGACGTGAAGGCGGGCGCAACCTACCGGTACTATGTCATTCCTGTGCATCCGCAACTTATTGTCGATGGGCAGTCGATTACGGGCGAGCCTTCGCATCGCGTCAGCGTCACGGTCAGCTGAAATACAATATCGTCGCCGCATACAGGAAACGTTACGCGATTTATTCGGCTATCGGCGTTAATCCGCATAGAAAGATGTAACGTTATCGCAATAAAACACCCTTTTTATCGAAAGAGGAAAGTTGGTGTTGACGAGCAGCCGAAAATGTCTATATAATATATTTGTACGACCATGTAACAGTGAGGTAAGGCGCAATGAATTATAAGACAATTGCGGAACAATTGGGCCCGCGCATTGGTGCGACGCAGGAGTGGGTGTTCAACGTACTGCGCAGCGGTATTGTCAGCGGGCAACTGACGGGGGGAACACAGCTCAAGCAAGACGAGATATCCGCTGCGCTTAACGTAAGTCATATCCCGGTGCGGGAGGCGCTGCGCAGGTTGGAGGCGCAGGGGCTTGTGACAATTCATGCAAACCGTGGCGCTTCCGTTACGAAGCTGACGCGTGACGACGTGCTAGACATGATGGAGGTGCGCGCAACGCTTGCCGTGATGCAGCTCAAGAAGGGCGCGCCGCTGCTAAACGACGACGACTATCAAGAGATGGAAGAGATTGTGCATGAGCAACGTGAAACGTCGGATTTGCTCCGCTGTGAGGAACTCAACTACAAGTTCCACGGTATGTTTTCCCGCCATGCAGAAAACACCTTTGCGACGCTCATGACGGAGCTTGTACACGCCAATATCGACCGGTATTTGCGCAAAGATTTTTATGAGCTTTCGCAGCGGCGCAGCGTGTCCGTTAACCAGCATGAGCAAATACTGGACGCATGCAAAAATGGAGACTATGACAAGGCTGCGGATTTGCTTCGCATGCATATTCTCGACGCCAAGACGTATATTCCGGACGATCTGTCGTAACCATTCGGCAAATACCGAATAATGGAAGCTTTCCTGCACAAAAATAGGGATGTGCAGGGAAGCTTTTTTTATGTGGCCGCAGGCATTGCGGCCGTGGTTGCGTTATTGGTTGCGGCGCTTTGTATTCCGGTGCACATCCGCATACTGGCGTCCATAACGTTAACTGGCGGATATGGGGAGATACGGATCAGATGGCTGTGTTTTGCGGTGCATATTCCCGCAAAGCTGTATCTGCTTGGCGGTAAGCCGATGCATGTGGATGTTCTGCACAGAAGCGGACAGGTCCGAAAGCGCATCGGGTTACTTGGGAAAAAGGAGGCGCCGTCGCGCTGGGAAGTGTCGCTTCGGTCCGTGCTGATGATACGCCGCGCACACGTCGCCGTTCATATTGGCGTTAAGGACATGCCAGACGTAACCGCGATTCTATGCGGCGTTACGGAAAGCATGGCGACGGTTGCCATGCGGCTGTTGCTACCAGACGTCCGCGTGAACATCTATGCAATACCCGTATATTCGCAGGAGGCGTTCCAGCTGAATTTGGAAGGTATTGCACGGGTGCGAATGGGAAAGCTTATTGGAAGCAGACTACGAGATAGGGGCGATTAATCAAATGGCACATCCTTTGGAAAACATTATGCAATCCACCATGGAACAACTGCGGCAGCTTACGGCGGTGGAGGCCGTCATCGGAAAGCCTGTTCACGTGAATGAGGATACCTGCATCATTCCGGTGTCGCGCGCATCGCTTGGATTTGTAACGGGCGGCGGAGAATACGGCGTAAAGTCGCCGGTTATGGAAAGCGGACATTCGCTTGACTGCGACGGGCGGCCTTTTCCGTTTGCGGGTACAATGACGGCGGGCGTTTCCGTTGCGCCGATTGCGTTTCTTACAGTGACGGAAGGAAACGTGCGCATGCTGCCCGTTGCTGAACGCGAGCCGTATGCACGGGTAGCCGCGCTTTTGCCGGATTTGATGCACGAGGCGATTGCGCTGATACGGAGCCTGCGGGAGGAAACGTCGGAATGAGACACTTGCGGCGGTGGCTTGCCGTTGTAGCGTGTGCGGCTCTACTGCCGGCTTCCGGCGCGCGTGCTGCACGGGCAGCGTCGGCCGGCGAACCGGTCACGTCCGCGGCGCATGCCATACTCATCGAATGCGAAACCGGACGCGTCGTATACGAAAAGGCAGCGGACGAACAAGCGTTTATGGCAAGTACGACGAAGATCATGACGGCGCTGCTGGCGCTGGAGCATTGCGCGATGACCGAGCTTGCCTCCGTACCGGAGGAGGCGGTGCTGACGGAGGGCTCAAAGGCCTACCTGGCGCGTGGAGAAAAGCTGACGGTAAACGATCTGCTATACGGTTTGATGCTTTCCTCCGGCAATGACGCCGCCGTTACGCTGGCAACGCATATCGCAGGCTCTGTACCGGACTTTGCAGCGCTTATGAACGCGCGCGCAAAGGAGATCGGCTGCGCCAATACGCATTTTGTGAACCCGAACGGCCTGCCGGACGAGGCGCATTATACGACCGCGCGCGATTTGGCGGTAATTGCAGCGGAAGCGATGCGCCTGCCGGAATTCCGCGAAATTGTTGGAACGACATACCATCAGACGGCGAGCGGGGATACAAACCGGACGTTCAAAAACAAGAACAAGATATTGTGGCAGTATGACGGCGGCTGCGGCGTAAAAACCGGCTTTACCAAAGCGGCGGGGCGCTGCCTTGTCTTTGCGGCGGAACGCGATGGCATGACTTTACTGGGCTGTGTGCTGCATGCGCCGGATATGTGGACGGACGCGTGCGCATTGCTGGATTACGGCTTTGATACGCTTTCGCTGGAACTGCTCGTGGACGCGACAAGACCGCTTGCAAGCGTACCCGTGAGCGGGAGTACAAAAAAGCAATTGGCTGCATACCCGATTTGCGATATACTGTATCCGTTGTTGCAGGATGGCGGCGATATGGTGGATTGGGAAGTGAAAACGCCGGACACGCTCGCCGCGCCGGTGCAGGCGGGGGATTCCGCCGGTACGCTGACGCTGCTAATCAACGGCGAACGGGTACAGACGGTGGAGCTGATTGTTACGGAGGGCGCGCCGTGTGAAAGCCTATGGGACAGGCTGCACGGAATTGTTGCGAGTTTTGCGGCCTGATACCTGAATAGCGGATAAACGGGGGAGGACAGTATGCGGCTACAAAAGTACATGGCGGAGGCGGGCGTTGCCTCGCGCCGCGCAAGCGAGAAGATTATTGCGGATGGGCGCGTGACGGTCAATGGCACTCCGGCGACGATTGGGCAGTCGGTCGACCCGGAAAAAGATACCGTGCTGCTGGATGGAAAGCTTGTCCGGCAGCAGGAGGACCGCATCGTCGTACTGCTCTATAAACCGCGCGGCGTGGTGTCGACGTCGGACGATCCACAGGGGCGTAAGACCGTACAGGCATACGTGCAGGATATTCCGCAGCGATTGTTTAACGTCGGCAGGCTGGACGTCAATTCCGAAGGATTGATCCTGATGACGAACGACGGCGAGCTGGCATACCGGCTGACGCATCCGAAGTTTGCCGTCGAGAAAACGTACTATGCGGTTGTGGACGGGGCGCTGCACGCGGATGAGATTTCGAAGCTTGTGAACGGCGTAATGCTGGACGACGGCATGACCGCACCAGCAAAGGTAGCGCACGTACGCACGACGCAGAACGGCGATACATCGTTTTTGATTACGATACACGAGGGCCGCAACCGGCAGATTCGCCGCATGGCGGAGGCGGTTGGGCACAGGACGCTCCGGCTGAAGCGCGAGCAATTCGGGCCGTTGACGCTTGGAATGCTAACGCCGGGTGAGCGGCGTATTCTGACAAGACAGGAGCTTTCTGCGTTGGATGAATTACTGATTCCCCGGCAGGCGGATGCGAGAGCATGATGAAATAAATATATTTTTTTCACAGCAGGATTCAAAGGGGATGTGTCGAATATACTAGAATGAGGGACAGGATGGAAAAATGTGATCCCTTGGAATGCATTAAGTGGAGGTAACCGGTATGCCAGTATGGCTCAACACCACTCTATTGGGGCTAGGAACAGTCTTTTTCGGACTGATCTGCCTCATTTTTATTACCAAGCTCATGAGCGCGATCATCGTTGCGTCGGAGAAAAAGAAACCGACGGCATCGGCAGCGGCAGTAGCTGCGGCTGCGCCGGCGGCGGAAACGATCGCAAATCGTGGAGCGTTTGTTGCGGCAGTGGCCTCAGCAATTGCGACCGTTATGGGCAAAGATGTTTCCGGTATCAGAATTCATGCAATCAAAAAAGTGAACTAAGGACATAGTGGAGGGTAATATGCGTAACTTTTTAGTCAATGTCAATGGAACCAACTATGAAGTAGCCGTCGAAGAGATCGACGCGTCCCAGGTGAAGAGTGCACCGGCAGCGCCCGTCGCGCCGGCAGCAGCACCCGCCCCCGCACCGGCCGCTCCCGCGGCAACCGCGCCCGCGGGCGGCACGCAGGTTACTTCGCCGATGCCCGGCAACATTCTTGACGTCAAGGTGAGCAACGGTGCGGTTGTGAAGAGCGGCGACCTGCTGTTCATTCTGGAAGCTATGAAAATGGAAAACGAGATTCTCGCACCTGTCGGCGGCACCGTGAGCGGTGTATCCGTGCAGAAGGGAGCGACGGTAGACACAGGCGCATTGCTCTGCTCCATCAACTGAGGGGGCTTACACAATGCTGGAATTTATCAAAACAACAGGTTTTTACCTGATTGCGCAGGAGCCGAAGGCGCTTATCATGATCGTGGTTGCATGCTTTCTTATGTATCTTGCGATTGTGAAGAAGTTTGAGCCGCTGCTGCTCCTTACCATTGCGTTTGGCATGCTGCTGACGAATCTGCCCGGCGCAGGTCTCTATCATGAGGAGATATTCTCCGGCGGACACGTCAATTGGGAATTGCTTGGCGACCCCAAGCAGGCAGGGCTTATTGACTACCTGTATTTGGGCGTTAAGTGCGGCATCTACCCGTGCCTGATTTTCATGGGTGTTGGCGCGATGACGGACTTTGGGCCGTTGATTGCCAATCCGAAATCCCTGATTTACGGCGCGGCCGCACAGCTTGGCATTTTTATCGCCTTCATTCTGGCGCTGTTGCTTGGTCAGGCGGAGTGGTCTTCCCGCGTGCTGGATATTACGTTCGGCGTACGGCAGGCCGCATCTATCGGCATTATTGGCGGCGCGGACGGTCCTACGGCAATCCTTGTTACCACAAAGCTTGCGCCGGAGATCCTTGGCCCTGTCGCCGTTGCCGCATATTCGTATATGGCGCTCGTTCCGGTTATTCAGCCGCCGATTATGAAGGCGCTGACGACGCCGGCGGAGCGGAAAATCCGCATGAAACAGCTTCGCAGCGTCAGCAAGACGGAGCGGATTATTTTCCCGATCGTCGTCACGATTTTCGTTGCGTTCCTTCTGCCTTCCGCGACGCCGCTGATCGGCTCGTTGATGCTGGGCAACCTGTTCCGTGAATGCGGCGTGGTTGAGAGACTGAGCAAGACTGTGCAGAACGAGCTTATCAACATTGTTACGATCTTCCTTGGCGTATCCGTCGGCGCGACTGCTACGGCGAGCACATTCCTGCGCTGGGATACGATAGCGATTGTTGTGCTTGGCGTACTCGCGTTCGCTGGCGGCACCGCGGGCGGCGTACTGCTGGTGAAGTTTACCAACCTCTTTACGAAGGACAAGGTAAACCCGCTGATCGGTTCCGCAGGCGTTTCCGCCGTACCAATGGCTGCGCGTGTTTCGCAGGTCGTCGGGCAGAAGGAAG
>CAYPLG010000037.1:0-208 GCA_964411535.1 uncultured Oscillospiraceae bacterium | reverse complement strand
TGCATGCCATGGGCCCGAATGTGGCTGGCGTAATCGGCTCCGCAATTGCTGCGGGCGTGTTCCTTTCCCTGTTTGGCTGATAAATCGGGCCGGGGCGGGATAATGCCGCTCCGGCTTTCCGTTCCTTTTATGGACGGTTGTTTGATAAAGGAGATTGACACATATGACGAAACTCATGATCACCGATACCATCCTGCGCGACGCGCAC
>CAYPLG010000036.1:0-23089 GCA_964411535.1 uncultured Oscillospiraceae bacterium | reverse complement strand
TAATTTGGCGTGTCCATATCCGCCACCCAGGGCGTGTCCCTGGAGATGGAGAGTTGCAGACCTCGCTTGAGGTAGTCGATGCCACCCTTCATCATGGCCAGACCGCCGCCGGTGAGGTAGGTAACCGGGCTCGCCTCCGACGAAACGCCCAGCTTACGAAGCGCGCCCCGGAGAAGCGTTACAAGTTCCCCCGCGCGGGATTCCACAATCAGCTCGATCACAGCGTGATCGACACGCTTGGGCCCGTTCGGCGTGCGCACGATCTCCGTATTGCTCAGCGGCTCCTGCAAAAACACATATCGCCGCTTTACCTGCTCCGCCGCTTCCATCGGTACGTCAAGCCCAAAGGAAAGATCGCCCGTAATATGCTTTCCGCCGACAGGCACCGTCTCGGTTGCCGTCAGCGCCGCATTCTCCACAAGGCTGATATCGGTATGCGTATAGCCGATATCGATCAGCACGGCCGGGCGAATGCGCTCCCGCTCCGGTATGATCGTCAGCGCGTTGCACAGCTGTGCGCTAACGCACATGGAAATCTCCACGTCGATTGCGGAAAGCGCCTGCTCCATCACATGCACAAAATCCTCGCGCACGTACATGTGCGATACCAGCGCGCCAAGCTCATCCGTTTTCGCGCCGACCGGGATGCCCGCCGTGGCGACGCCTCCTACGGTGAACGATACCGGCGTCGAATGCATCAGCACATGCCCCGGTGCGCCGCCCTTCTTCAGGGAATCCGATATCACCGTGTCAACGTCCTCGGCGGTTACGCGCCGTCCCTTGCCGCTCGTTGGTATGGACGCCGTGCTCATCACAAGCTTGGTAAACGGCGCCGGTACGCTCACGGCTACCTCGCGGATGCGTTCGCGGGTCGCCTGCTCCGTCTGCTGTACGGCTTCGACAATCGCGGTATGCAGCGCCCGGTGGTCAACGAACGCACCGTCAGCATAGCCAGCGTACGGACGAACAGCCGCGCCATGCACCGCTATGCCGTCCCGATCCGCAAAGCTACCGCTTACACATGCGATCTTCGAACTGCCGATATCCAATACCGCAGCAGGTTTCAACCTATACGCCTCACTTTATACATACGGTTGAATTATATCACAGTCGTTTTTATCCGCGCAACCATTGCGCTTTTATTTCTTATTATTTGCTATTATGCCGATTTTTTGCCTTTTTACAAGCCCAACAGCGCAAGATCGACACAATTCAAATCCAGCAGTTCCCCCAACCGGGTTTGCCCAAGCGGCGTAACCTCCGCATCCAGGCATGCAGACGGCGTAAACGTCAGCTCGCCAAAGAGCGCCTTGCCCGCATGCTCGTAGAAATCCGCCCGTACAAACGGGAACGGCCTGCTCAGCGTCCGCGCGCACGCGATCATATCGGAAAACGCGGCCGGGCGCGGCGGAACGTCGTCCATCGCGTCGCAGGGGTGCAGCTCCGGATGCGGCATCCAGTCCATATCGAGGAACATATACTTTGCGTGCCCCTCCGCATTCCTTGCATAGCAGTACAGCACATACTTCGGCTCCCCATGGAAGCAAAACAGCTTGAAATCCGGCAGCATGCAGCCGTCGTCCGTTTCCACAAGCGCCTCCCCGATGATTTCCGGCCGCATATCGCGCCGCGGCGCGTACTGCATCTCCGCATACGCAAGATAATAACGATCATTGATTGCCTGCCGCAGCGTCGCGCACGCGGCCTCGACGTCCATCTGCGACTTGTCATGGCAAAACACATGGTTGCCGCAGCCCATCGTAGATTTCAACACAAACGCCTGCGGAAGCGTTTCCCACGGCACATCCGCCACGCGCTTCCACAGCCCGATGCACGGAATCAGCAGCCGCTCCAACCCACAGTCTTTCACGTAATCGCGCACATAATACTTGTTTGCACATTGCCGTACAAGCGGGCTTTTGTTGTAACAGGCCAACTTAAGCCACATAAGCTTTTCCGACCAGGTAGCGGGATTATCCAAATTCAGCTTGCGGTGGAACACCTTCCGATAGCGGCGGCGGCTGTTCCATACGGGCGAAAGCAGCGTAAGCAGGTCATAGGACCGGTGCGAAAGAAAGCTGTAGATGCAATTATGCGCGAGGCTCTCTCGAATCATCGCCGAACCTCCCCCTGTTCTTTACATACTCGATGAGTTCCGGCACGCGCGTAAACGAGCCGAAATACTGCTTGACAAAATCGCGCGATTCGGCAAAGAGCAGCGGCGCAAGCAGTGACTGAATGATGTTGACGAGCACGATGGATACCGCAGCGCCCATGACGCCCATAGCCTTAATCAAAACATAATTCAGCGAAACGCTGGCAACCGCGCTGACCATGCAGAAGTACTTCACGTATTTCTGCTTCTCCTTGGCAAGGGTCCAGATATTGCGCGCCGTACCGATCGACGTAAAAATACCGACCCATGCGACTATGCGCAGTATCGCCGCCGACTCCGCAAAATCGGGACCGTACAGAAAATCCACAATCCAAGGCGCAAGTACGGTCATGCCCGCGCCCGCACAAACGCTGATGACAAATATGGCAAGAAAGAGCACCTGATAACGCGGCCAGAACTGCGCTTCATTATTCTTGTTGGTTTCCAGCAGCACGGGGTTTGCGGAGTCCACAAACGCCTGCGGCACAAAAATCCACATCATGGCAATGTTGAGCGCCGCGTTGTATACGCCGAGCGTCGCGTCGCCAAGCAGGTAACTTAACAGCACCGCGCCAATGCGGTTCGTGATCACGACGGTCAGTTCGGCCAGGATAAGCTGGTAGCTGCGCTTCCAAAGCCGCCGCATAACCTCCGCCGAAAAGCTGATTTTGACCTTCGCAACCCGTGCGAACATCGGCAGTACAAAAAGATAGTTGGCCAGCATCTGTATGGCGCTCGTCAGCGCAAACCATTCGACGCTGGCGCCTTCCATCAGTAGCACTACACGCCATACGGAGCAGGCGATATTGCCAACGGCGGAGCCAATGGCCGTATACTTGCTCATAAGCTGCATCTGGAACCAGAGGCGGAACACATCACACACCTGGAAGATCAGTTGCAGCGCCTGCAACGCGGTCACAAGCAGAATCAGCTTGTCGCCGGGCTTTGTGTACATAACGATCAAAAGCAGCACGCCGATCGAAAGCAGCGTAGCGACAAAACGCATCGCAAGAGCGGTTCCGATAATCTTGCCCGTATCCTGCGGCTCGTCAATCATGCAGGGAATCTGCACATCGTTAAGCGACAGCGTGCAAAACGGCGAAAACAGCACCATCATTGCCGCGCCGTAGCCCAGTATGCCATAGTTGGCGGGGCCCATATACCGCGCGGCAAGAATACCGATAACCGCGGACAGCACATATTGGAACACATTTTGCGCAACCAGCCAGCCGGTGTTTGCAGCAAAGCGCTTCAGCACGTTCTTATGTAGTTTTGACGCCTCCGCTTCCGGGGATTCGACGGCGTCCGTTCTGTTCTCTTCCGGCATGGAAGGCCTCCTTTCCGCCGCTAAACCTCCGGCACGTCCTGTCGCAGGGCGTTGGACACGGCGTAGCGGTACGACTCATTGTCGAGCATCGAGCGCAGCAGCGGTTCGTTTAAGGCGCGTTTACGCAAAATCAGCTTGCCCGCATTCTTGATCTGCTGCCAGCCATTCCCCGGCAGCGCGCCCGTAATCGTAAAAAAGTCCGGCAGCGCAATCTCCTCGAAGAAGGCGCGGCAAATGCGCTTTGCCGCAAGGGCATACGCTGCGGGATCATGCAGTACGCGGTTCAGCCCGGCAAGGTGCTCGGCCGTTTCCGGCGTATCGTCAAAATGCATCCGTCCATCCCGATACTCGACCGGCTGTACGCTAAAATCGAGCAGCTTATGGTTATCAAGCGTCACGGTTGCGACAAGCGATTTTTGCGACGCAAACTCCTCCGCCGGTTCCCAGGCCGCATTGCCGAGGCTATAAAAAATCACACCGTTCTTGTAACGCTCCCATCCTTGCGGCACATGCGGATGATGGCATACGACCGCCGTCGCGCCCGCGTCGATAAACTGCCTGTACAGCGCGCGCCATTGCGGCAGCGGCTGCCCGACGTCCTCCAGCCCCGCATGGCAAACAACGATGACATGCGCGCACTCCGCGCAAAGAAATCGAATGTTATTGACGGTCTGCGGCGCACATACCCACGCCGTACCGGCGTCAAGGGTGCCGTCCAGCGTACCGTACTGCCGCTCCGTCACGGAAAGGAAGCCCAGCTTAACGCCGTTAACCTCCGTCACGTACGGCCGGTACGCATCCTGCGGCCGCAGCCCGGCCCCGATTACCGGCACGGATGAAAGCGCGGCAAGCGTCGCCGTAAGGCCGTTTATGCCATAGTCCATGACATGGTTATTGGCAAGCGTCACCAGGTTGAAACCGGACATAAGTATACGGCTGGCCGCATCACTGCCCTGCATAACGGCTGGTCCTGCCTTCTTGTGCGTCACGGCATTCTCATGATACGCTGTTCCTTCAAAATTGCAGCAGCGGACGTTGCATGCGTCGGCAAGCGCCTGCATGTCCGGAGCCAGCAGCTCACCCGCATACGCGTCAAAAAGCCGGAAATCGCCCGCAAACAGAATCCGCGCCTGCCGTTTTGCCGATTCGATCATCATGTTGCGTTTCCCTCCATAAACGTCAGTATCCGCCGCGCCTGCGCAACGTTGGATTTGTTCTGCAACACGAATTCCTTGGCCTCGCACCCCTTTGCATGCAGCGCCTCGCGCGGCTGCGACAGTACGCTATGCAGGGTTTTCGCCATGCCCGCCGGGGTTTCGTCCGTAAAAAGATAGACATGCGCGCGATACGCTTCCGGCATGCCGGGCAGATCCGTCGTCAGCAGCGGCGTACCGGACGCCATATATTCGAGATTCTTGGACGGAAACGAGTATCGCGTATACGTTTCGTCGCTGGGACGGGGGTTAATAAGCAGCGTTGCGCGAATCTCCTCGGAAACGACCTCCGCATTATCCGCCACGCCGCGATACGCAATGCGCGCGTCCTCCGCCGCCGCAGCAGAAATCTGCGCCGCCGCGTCGCCCGTGCCGTACAGGACCAGGCGCGCGTCCGGGTCGTCCAGCAGCGTAAACGCCTCTACCAGCCGCAATACGCCGTATTTTGCATGCAGCATGCCCGCGTACAGGCAAATCTTCTCCCGATGCTTCTGCGCAAGCGTATTCTCCCGCGCCGCCATGCCCGCATCCGCCTGCCCCTCCAGCACAATATAGGGTTTCCCGTGTGGGTTGACAAGGCTGTTCATCGCCCCGGCAAGCAGGATGTACGCGTCATAACGGCCCAAAGCCCGCTGCGCCATGCGCATACGCACGCTGTTGTAAAGCTGTTCCGGCACGTCGGAAACGATCACCGTGACGGGCCGGTGCAAGAGCTTTGCCGCCGCGCGCGCACCGGCGGCCGCCGACACGTTGAGCCCGTAGCAGAGCACCTCCGTACGGCGGTTCGTATATAGCAGCGTATGAAAAAAGCTCGCCGCCCATGTAATGCAGTTTTTCAGCACGGGAACGTCCACAACCGGGAAATAGCGATAGCTGACGCCGCCGTCCGTCTCCGGACGCAAATGCGCAAAGCGCCTGCCGCAGGTATGCCGGGTCAGCGGCGGCGCGCACAGGGCGACAACCTCCGCTCCGTTTGCAGCAAGGCCGTCGACAAGCAGGCAATCGTACTTCTGCGTAGCCTGACTGGGATGCATCGCCGCATCATGAAACCAATTGTCATATGTTTCCGCGCGCATCATGGAGGAAACATAGATCACGCGCGTCTTTTCCGGCGACCGGCTAGTCAACGGGCGACTCTCCCCAGGTCGTAATCTTTACAATCTTGCTATAGCTTTGGATAATCTTGATCACCTTGACGCTGACGTTTGTGTCGTGGTAATCCGTCGCCATTTCGGTGGGTTCGCCCGCATCGTGCATGTCGATGGCAAGCCGCATAGCCTGCTCGACGTCGTTTTGCGTAATGCCGCCAAGCACGATCGTGCCCTTGTCGAGTACCTCCGGCCGCTCGGTCGACGTGCGGATGAGCACCGCCGGAAAATGCAGCATGGCGCTCTCCTCGGAAAGCGTACCGCTGTCGCTTAGCACGCAGCGCGCGCCCATTTGCAGCCGGTTGTAATCCAGAAAACCAAACGGCTCATGCGCGCGTACCAGCGGGTGAAACTGAAAATTGCGCTTTTCGATAAACTTCTTGGAGCGCGGATGCATCGAATACAGCACCGGCATATTGTACGTTTCCGCAATGCCGTTGATCGCGTTCATAAGGGAAAGGAAATGCGTCTCGTGATCGATATTCTCCTCGCGGTGCGCGGAGAGCAGGATGTAGTTCCCCTCCGTTAGGCCAAGCCTTGTCAGCACGTCGCTTGCCGCAATCTGCTCCCGGCTGTGCTCCAGCACCTCGCGCATGGGCGAACCCGTGACAAACAGCGTTTTGCCGTCGAACCCTTCGGAAAGCAGATACCGGCGCGAATGCTCCGTATACGGCATGTTGATATCGCTGATACGGTCAACAATGGTTCTGTTGACCATCTCCGGCACATTCCAGTCCCAACAGCGGTTGCCCGCTTCCATATGGAATATGGGAATTTTCAAGCGCTTGGCGCTGATGGCCGAAAGCGCGCTGTTCGTATCGCCCAGTATCAGCACGGCGTCCGGACGCTCCTGCACCATAACCGCGTATGCGCCGGCAATAATGTTGCCCATGGTTTCGCCAAGATTGCTTCCGACGCTGTTGAGATAATGATCCGGCGCGCGCAGGCCAAGATCTTCAAAGAATATCTGGTTGAGCGTATAGTCATAGTTCTGGCCCGTATGAACCAGTATGTGATCAAAATAGGCGTCGGCGCAGCGAATCACGGCGGAAAGGCGGATAATCTCCGGCCGGGTGCCCAGTATTGTCATAAGCTTCAGTTTCTTTGCCATGTTAAACCTCCCGGAAGTAGGTATCAGTCCGATTGGGGTCAAACGGCTCGCTTGCCCACATAATCGTAATCAAATCCGTATCGCCCTCGTTATCGATAGCGTGCACATATCCCGTCGGAATATCAACCACGGTAAGCTCCTCCCCGTTGACATGATATTCGACCGCCTCCGTCCCGTCATAGCTCTTAAAGCGGATCACGCCCTTGCCGGATACAACGAGAAACTTTTCATTCTTGGTATGATGCCAGTGGCTGCCCTTTTTCACGCCGGGCTTTGCAACGTTGACACTGACCTGCCCGCGGTCAAACGTCCGGATGAACTCCGTAAAGCTGCCGCGCTGGTCGACATGCATATGGAGCGGATACGCAAACCCGTCCATCGGCAAAAAGCTTACGTAAGTCGCATAAAGCTTCCTTGTAAACGCGTCGGACATATCCGGTACGGAAAGCGCGGCGCGGGATTCGCGAAATGCATGCAGCAGCTCCGCAATCCTGCCGAGCGTAACCGTATGCTCCGGCGCTGCCACGCAGAATTCGCCGTCCATCGTCACTTTTCCGGAAAGCAGATCCGTAAGCGCCGCTACAAGGTCGTCAATATAGACAAGCCGCATCAGCGTAGCCGGGTCGTTAACCGTAATCGGCAGGTCCCGCGCTATGTTGTAGCAGAACGTTGCAACCGCGCTGTTGTAATTGGGCCTAGACCACTTGCCGAACACATTCGTAAAACGAAATACGTACACCGGCGCGCCCGTTTTCCGTCCGTAGGAAAAGAGCAGCTCCTCCCCCGCGCGCTTGCTCTCTCCGTACGGGTTATGCAGCGTTGCCTGCGTGGAGCTCGACAGCATCACCGGGCAGCGGTTGGCATGCTTTTGCAGGGTATCGAGCAGCACGCTCGTAAAGCCGAAGTTACCCTCCATGAATTCCCCCTGCTCCTTCGGGCGGTTGACGCCCGCCAGATGGAACACGAATTCACAGTCGCGGCAATATGCGTCCAGAGCCTCCGCGGGCGTATCGATATCGTAGGGATAGAGCGTATGCTCCCCCGACGTTTCCAGCGCGGCAACGAGATTGCGCCCCATAAAACCGTTTGCGCCGGTGATCAGAATTTTCATGACAGGGTGCTCCTTTCGCCTCTCCGCGCCTTAGCGCACGGCCAGCTCATTTTGGATATACGGCAGTTGGACAAGCTTCTCCTTGACCTCCTCTACGGTCAGCAGGCGCGTGTTGTTGGAGTTAAACTCCGTAAGCGTGGTTTTCTTCGTCCGGCCTTCGTCAAAATACTTCTCATAATTGAGATCGCGCGCATCCTTCGGCACGCGGAAGTATCCGCCCATGTCGATCGCGCGTGCGCATTCCTCGTTGGTAAGCAGCGTTTCGTACATCTTTTCGCCGTGCCGGATGCCGATTACCTTGATGGGATTATCCGCATGGAAAAGCTCCCGCACCGCGGTTGCAAGCACCTCGATCGTGCACGCGGGCGCCTTCTGTACCATGATATCGCCGGAAACGCCGTTTGCAAACGTGAACGCAACCAGCTCCACGGCCTCGCTCAAGCTCATGATAAAGCGCGTCATGGTCGGGTCGGTTACGGTGAGCGGCTTGCCTTCCCGTATCTGGGAAATAAACAGCGGTATGACGCTGCCGCGCGAGCACATGACATTGCCGTAGCGCGTGCAGCAAATGGTGGTCTTGCGGGGGTCGACCGTGCGCGACTTGGCAACGATGACCTTCTCCATCATCGCCTTCGACGTGCCCATGGCATTGATCGGATATGCGGCCTTGTCCGTCGAAAGGCAGATAATCTTGCTTACGCCCGCGCCAATGGCCGCGCTGAGCACATTATCCGTACCGAACACGTTGGTCTTTACCGCCTCCAGCGGAAAGAACTCGCAGGAAGGCACCTGCTTGAGCGCTGCGGCATGGAACACGTAATCCACGCCGTAAATCGCATTCTGCACGCTGTTGATATCCCGCACATCGCCGATAAAATACTGTATCTTATCGTTTTGATAATGACGGCGCATATCATCCTGCTTCTTCTCGTCCCGCGAAAAGATGCGGATTTCCTTTATACCGGAATCCAGAAAGCGTTCCAGCACCGCGTTGCCGAAGCTGCCTGTTCCGCCCGTAATCAATAGCGTTTTTCCTTCAAACATGTTCCTCACTCCTTACATAAAACATCGTAGTATCGCTTCGTCGCATCCTGCCGATTTAGGCGGGTCTGTACGTATTCTCGTGCGCGCGCGCCCATATCCGGCAGTTCGCTGCGCTTGTCGTACCATGCAAGAATAGCATCCGCAAAGGCCTTTGCATCCTCCGGCGGCACGCAGTCGCCCGCGCCCGCTTCCGCAATCGCCGCAGCCCAGGCGCTCTCCCGCTCCGCCGTAACGAGTACGGGCCGTCCGGCGGCCATAGCCGTCCAGGTCTTGCTGGGCAGGGCGACGTCCGTAACGCCTTTTTTCAGCGGAATAACCGCCATATCGCCCACACTGTACACCTCGGACACGCGGGAACCCGGTTCAAGCGGAAGCAGCCGCACGTTCGTAAGCCCCTCCGCCGCGATGCGCGCGGCAATAGCGTTCCTTTGCGCGCCGGCGCCGAATATCACGAACAGGATATCCGTATGCGCCCGCAGCTTTTGCGCCGCGTCCAGTAAAATATGCGGGTTTTGCAGGATTCCCAGCACGCCCGCATACAGCACGATAAACGCATCCCGCGGCAGCGCCTTTTCGTCAAAGAGCGGATTGCCGGCGCGCGGCACGGGATGAACCGCTTCCGTATCCGCCCAGTTATAGATCACGCTGACGCGGCTTTCCTCGACGCCATGCCGGTACAGTGTCCTTGCCATATCGGGGGAGATGGTAATAAACCGCGTGTTGCCGCGATAGGTTGCGGTCTCCATCCTGCGGCAAAGCCGCGTGAGCAAACCGTGTTCCTTTAATTTTCCCATGCGGATCACCGTATCGGGAAAAATGTCCTGTAATACATACACCGTGCGCGCACGGCTATGCAGCCTGGCGCCGATGTAACCAAGAAACGGCGGCATGGAGCCTAGCAAATATACGTCCGTCGGAATCCGCTTTGCCGCACGGTAAAGCGCAACCGTACCCCAGAGCAGGTATAGTCCGCGGCGAATCAAATTCGTTCCCTCGCTGGCCGCGCCGACGCGCAGCACGCGGTATCCCTCCGCCGTGCGCTCGTCCGTCCGGGTGCGGTATTCCGCGCGCTCCTCCTGCGTAAGGCCGCGGTTTGCCATACCCGTTACAACGGTGACGTCCGCGCCGTACGCGGTTAAATCCGCAGCAAGGTCGGCATACAAATGCGTAATGGGTGAAATCTCCGGCGCGAAATATGCCGTAACCAGCGTAACTTTCAATCCTGCCGTGCCGAAGTCCCCCTCTCCCCGCCGTCGCCTTCCACAATGCCTTCCGCTGCGGCAACGCTGCCAAAGGTGTGCAGCACGCAGCGGCAATCCATGGCGAACCCGAAGTGCGCAACGTATTCTCCGTCGAGCTTGGCTTTCTGCTCGATGGTCACCTCGTCGCGTCCGTTGATCTGCGCCCATCCGGTAAGGCCGGGACGCACGGTGTTCGGCGTCAGATGATACCGGCCGACATATTTGTCGCGCTCGGCAATCAGGTCAAATTGGTTCCATAGCGCGGGCCTTGGCCCCACGATCGCCATATCTCCCTTTAGAATATTCCAAAGCTGCGGCAGCTCGTCAAGGCTGGTCCTGCGCAAAATCCTGCCGACGCGCGTAATATAGCAGGCCGGCGTATGCAGCTTATGCGTCGGCACCTCCGCCGGCGTATCCATCCGCATGGTGCGAAATTTGTAGATAACAAAATGCCGCTTGTTCCTTCCGACACGCGTTTGCGTAAAGAGCACGGGGCCGGGGCTGTCAAGGCGGATGGCGACGGCAATCAGCAGTAAAACCGGAAGACAAGCGATTCCGCTGACAAGCGCCAGCAGAAAATCCAGCAACCGTTTACCGTACTGATACATGCGCGTTTCTTCTTTCTCTATCCAAACTGGTCATGCGTCATGGCGCATAACCCCAAAATATACTTATAATCAGTAGATTTTATCACGCGCTTTACAAGGTGTCAATCAAACGGCCGCAAACGCAATCCGCCCCGTTGCGCCATGATACAGCAAAAGCCGCGGCAGCTTTCTCTGCGCGGCTTTTGCGTCCCCCCATTGTTGGCCGGATACCCGGCGAATGCATGCACACACCCGCCGCGTCCTTATTGATAGTATAATATGGAATGCATCAGTTTACATGGCATTATGCGAAATTAAGCACTATTCATACATAATTGGGCAGTTCCTTGCATGCGGGCCGAAAGCTGGGCTTTTGTCAATGCTTGCGCCAAAGTTTCACAGCATAAAAATGCATCGTTGCGCTTGTGTTTCCGTGCGTAACATGGTAAGTTAAGCATAGTAAAAAATACATATGCGCCGTTACGGTTCGCCCATGTGCAACAAACGATTGCGCGCAGGAAGCAGGAATCCATGCTGAGTATCAGCGCCATGATCATGCGGCTGAACCTCCAACTCACCAAGCCTATTGTTCGCTTCACCGGAATAGCGGCCTCGCGCATCGGGCAGGACGCACTGGGAAAAATCAGTGCGGGCGTTCTTAAAACGGTTGTGAATTATCGTGATATATCCTTTGAAAGCTTTTCCGCCTGCTTTGCAACGCCAATTGAATGCACCACTGCGGATACGCATGTGATACTGTATCTGCACGGCGGCGGCTACACCGCAGGCGAGCTTGACTACGCGCGCGGGTTCGGCGGGGTTCTTGCAGCAAGCACGCATATCAACACCTTTTGTGTTGCATACCGCCTCGCCCCGGAATATAAATATCCAGCCGCGGTGGACGACGCGATGCAGGCGTATCGCTATCTGCTCGACCTCGGATACGCGCCGGAACACATCGCTTTTGCGGGCGAAAGCGCAGGCGGCGGACTTGCGTTTTGCCTTGCGTTGCGTTGCCGTGACGAAGGTATGCCCCTCCCCTGCTGTATTGTCGGCATATCGCCCTGGACCGATCTGACGCTTTCCGGCGGGTCCTACAGCAACAACGTCCGCCGCGATCCTTCGTTGATACGGGAATCGCTTGCCTACTATGCGCTTGTGTACGCCGCCGGGAAGGAAACGCTGCCGTATGTTTCGCCGTTGTACGGCGAGGTTTTTAACCTCCCGCCCGTGTTGCTTTTCGCCGGCGGTTCGGAAATTTTGCTGGACGACAGCCGTTCCCTGTATCGGAAGCTGCAAGACGCAGGCTGCGATGCAAAGCTGCATATTGAACCGCATATGTGGCATGTGTATCCGCTCTACGGCTTGCCGGAATCCAAACGCGCTGTTAAAATGATGGCGGAATTTATTACGGAAAGGCTGGGCCTGGCTCCAACACATGCGTAGGAATCCTTCCTTATGGATGAAGCTTGATAATGCGGCGCTGATCTATCCCGCGACCATGAATCGCAGCTGGACGGCGCTTTTCCGCGTCTCCGCCACGCTCGACGAGCCTGTTGACCCGGATATCCTCCTGGAAGCGCAACGCTGTACGCTTGCACGATGCCCCTCGTTTTCCGTAAAGCTTCGGCGCGGCATGTTCTGGTTCTTTCTGGAGCACAGCAACGATATGCCCGCCATCCAGCAGGATGTGGGAAACCCCTGTGTACGTATGCGCTTGCGGGAAAACGACGGATTTGCTTTGCGTGTGCGGTATTATCGAAACCGCATCGCTGTAGAGTTCTTTCATGTGCTTGCCGACGGCACCGGCGGCCTGACCTTTCTCAACACCCTTGTGGCGGAATACCTTCGCATTCGGTACGGCGCAAATATTCCGCGCAGCGCCGCTATTTTGGACTGTTCCGAATCGCCCAAGCCGGAGGAAACGCAGGATAGCTTTGCGATTCACAGCGGCAATTATGCCGCAAGCCGAAGCGAGCCGCAGGCCTTCCACATCAAGGGTACGGATTACGCAGACAATTTTGTCAGCATCACCACGGGCTCGATCGCCGCCAGCGACCTGATTGGGCATGCGCGCGAAAAGGGCGTAAGCGTTACGGAGTATCTCACCGCCGTGTTGCTGTTAAGCCTGGACAGCATCCAGCGGCGCAGCATCATGCGCATCAAACGATATAAGCCGGTTAAGGTTTGCGTGCCGGTGAATCTGCGCCGCTTCTTCCCGTCCGTTACGCTGCGCAACTTCAGCAACTATGTCAACCCCGGCTTCGACCCGCGGCTGGGCGAGTACGGGTTTGATGAGGTGCTGGGTATTGTGCACCATTTTATGGCAATGGAAGCGACAAAAAAACTGCTTAACCTGAAAATTACCGCGAACGTCCGTACGCAGAAAAATGCCGTGTTACGCGTCATGCCGCTGTTTATCAAAAATATTGCTATGAAGCTGGTGTACAGCCGCGTGGGCGACGCCGTGTCCTCCACCTGCTTTTCCAATCTGGGCGTGGTCACGCTGCCTTCGGAAATGGAAAGCCACGTCGCGCGGATGGACTTTCTACTGGGACCGCTGGCGTCAAATCGCGTATGTGTTGCCGCGCTAACCTACAACGACACGGTGCGCATCAATTTTACGCGCACCATTGCAGAACCGATGCTGGAGCGGGAATTCTTTACGCGGCTTGTCAAGCTCGGCATCCATGTGAAAATCGAAAGCAATCAGAGGGATACGATATGAGTTACTGTGTCAATTGCGGCGTAGAGCTTGCACAAAGCGAAGCGCGCTGCCCGCTATGCGGCGTAGAAGTTGTGAACCCGGCGGACCCCGTAACGCAGGGGCGCGGCCCCCGTCCCTACCCGCACCGCATCGAGCGCATCAATATGCAGGTGAACCGCCGCTATACGGCCGCGTTCCTTTCGCTGTTGCTGCTCATCCCGGTTTTTATCACCATATTTACGGACGCCGTCACCGGCGGCGGGCTGAGCTGGTCGATGTACGTCGTCGGCGGCGCTCTGGTGCTGTTTACCTGGCTTCTGCTGCCGATGCTGCTAAAAAAAGCCCATGCCTACATCTGCATCCTGCTTGACGGGTTTGCCGTACTCCTGTTCCTGCTATTAATCGAATTCATCGTTGGCAAGCAGGAATGGGTCGTTCCGCTTGGGCTTCCGCTGACCGCGCTCGCTACGCTGTACGCGCTGCTCATCGCGTTTCTGGCAAGCGCCAATCGCACGATCGATCTCTTCATCAAAACCGCGATCGCGCTCACCGCAATCGGTATTGTCGTCGTCGGGGTGGAATGCATTATCCGGCTATCGACCGGCGGCCCGCTGTTATTGCGCTGGTCGATGTACGCCCTGTTTCCCTGTATTGTACTTTCCGGCGTACTCGTGATGCTCAATAAGCGCGCACAGTTTAAGAGTGAGCTAAAGCGTAGATTCTATGTATAAACGAGCCAGTTTTTGCAGCGTACCGCTGATTTTTCTCTGCGCACTGCTGCTTCTTTGCAGCCTGGCATGCACGACGAACGCCGCGCTGCCCGAAAAGACGGCATTGCCGTCGCCCTCTGGCATTCCCGTCGGCACAACGGCGCCTGTGCAGACAGTTGCGCCGGCGCTCACGACGTCTCCCGCACCTACGCCTGCGTCCGCGTCCTCTCCGTTTTCCATCGTATGGCTAAGCGACACGCAGCTCATGGCCTTTAAGCGGCCGGACGCGCTCGAACGGATGGGCAAATGGATTCACGACAACGCAGAAAAGGAAAACATCATACAGGTCGTGCAAACCGGCGACGCCGTCGAGCACGGCGCGAACCCGCTACAGTGGGAAGCTTTTGACCTTTGCTATAACAGTTTCAAGGATGACATCCCCTACTTTGCCATCTCCGGCAACCATGAACCGGGCGTGCGGGAAAAGGATCGTTCGCTTTTCCTCTCCCGCCCCTATGTGCAGGCCATCCCCGACGAGCAGAAAACGCTGTCCGGCATGGCCGCCTATACGACGTTTTTTGCGGGCGGAGAAGGCTTTCTCATCCTCGGCGCAGGCTGGGGCGCGGAGGAGGAAGCGCTCGACTGGATGGACGATGTGCTGACGCAGTACGCCGATTACACGGCCATTCTGCTGTTCCACTCGTTTTTGACGCCGCAGGGGCGCGTCTATGATCGTTTTGTACCGCTCTACGACAGGTTGGTTGCGCGGCACGCCAACGTCCGCCTGCTGCTGTGCGGGCATGTGGTTGGCCATGTGAACCGCATCGACAGCTTCGACGACGACGGCGACGGCACAGCCGAGCGCAATGTGAGCATACAGCTGATGAATTATCAGAATCTTTCCGACCGTTGCGGGCAGCTTCGCCTGCTAACCTTCGATACGCAAAAACGCACCGTCGCCATCACAACCTACTCGCCCGTCACGGACTGCTACTACCGCGACGGCACGCACCCGGAAACGGTACACGTTATGGAAAACGCATTCTAAATCAAGCGCCTTCCACGTACGCAAAAGCAAAGACATGCCGAACGTGCATCCGGCATGTCTTTATACTTGCCTCTTCGCCTTTCCCCGCAAGGAAAAGCAGCGGTACCTCCCCTACCTTCGCTGCAACGCGTCGATAGGCGTCATCTTGCTCGCCTTGGCGGCCGGGTAGCTGCCAAACCCCACGCCGATGAACATGCAGAAGAGCATCGCGGCAATGGCTGCGCGCCACTCCATCGTAATGTTCATATCCGCAACCATGGAGAATATCTTAAGTCCCAGCGCGGAAAACCCAAGCCCGATCAAGCCGCCAAGCAGCGACAGTACGCAGGCCTCCACGAGGAACTGCATCATAATGTTAAGCCGTCGCGCGCCGATCGCCTTCCGAATGCCGATTTCCCGCGTTCGTTCGGTAACGGATACCAGCATGATGTTCATAATCCCGATCCCGCCGACGATAAGCGAAATTGCGGATATCCCGCCGAGCATCAGCGAAAGCGTACTCATTACATCGTCAAGGGTATCGAGCAGCTCGCTTTGGTTGTATACGTCATACACGTCCTCGTCGCCTGTCAGGGCGTACAGGTACGCTTCCGTTATGGCCTGCGCATTCTCCACGCTGTCGGTGGAAGCCGCCTTGATATAGCAGGTTGTAATATCGGTGGAATCGCTGATACGCTGCGCCATCGTCATCGGAATCAGTACGCGCAAATCGGTCGCGCTTGATCCGGTCTCCGCAAGCAAGCCGACAATCTCAAAGGTTTTGTTGCTCATCGTGATGCTTTTCCCAATCACGTCATAGCTGGAAAACAGCTTCCCCGCAACCTCGGAGCCAACCACCGCCACGGACGTGCGCCACTCGATATCGGACGGCACGATACTGCGCCCGGCAAGCAGCTCTGCGCCGGAAACATTGAGGAAGTCCTCCGTTACGCCGAGCGCGGATACCGATACATAGGTGCTGTCGCTGCGCGCGGCGGTGCTGACGCTCAGATACGGCGCAACGCTTTCAATGGAATCGTATTCCGCAAGCGCGGTAAACTCGTCTTCCGTAAGGGCATAGTCGCTGTCCGTAATGGTGGCGGTAATCAGGTCGCTGCCCATGGAGGAGATGGAGGCGCTGATGGAGCTTGACGTGCTCTGCCCGATGGAGACGAGCATAATCACGCTCACGCAGCCGATGATAATGCCAAGCATGGTCAAAAATGAGCGCATCTTATTGCTGCATACGGAGCGCATCGCAAGGCGCAGAGTGTTAAAGAACATGCTGGATGGCCACCTCCTCCGGCGTGTCGGAAAGTTTTCCGTCTCGGACGAATACCATCCGCTGCGCGCGCTTTGCAATCTCCGGGCTATGCGTAATCAGCACAATTGTGTGCCCCTCGCCCGACAGCTTCTCGATGAGCGCCATAACGTCGCCGCCGGATTTGCTGTCCAAATTGCCCGTCGGCTCGTCGGCAAGGATCACCTGCGCACTGTTGGCAAGCGCCCGCGCAATAGCGACGCGCTGCTGCTGCCCGCCGGACAGCTGCGACGGCTTATGCAGCATACGCTTTTCCAGGCCAACCTTAATAAGCGCTTCCTTTGCGCGCTCCGTGCGCTCCTTCTGCGAACATTTTTGGTATATAAGCGGCAGCTCGACATTTTCCAGCGCGCTCATCTGATCCAGCAGATTGAACTGCTGGAACACAAATCCGATCTTGCGGCTCCGTATCAGCGAAAGCTCGCGGTCGTTGCAGGAAAGCACGTCGACGCCGTCAAGATAGTAACTGCCGAAATCCGGCACGTCCAGACAGCCCATCATGTTCATCAGCGTCGTCTTCCCGGAACCGGAAGGCCCGCAGATGGCGACGAACTCATGCGGCTTGACATGCAGCGACAGGTCGTCGAGCGCATGCACCGCCTCGTCGCCGACATAATAGATTTTCGTCATATGGCTCATGCGTATCATAATGCCCGCACTCCCTCAGTTGCCGTTTCTGGAGCTTTGCTGGTTACCGCCGGGCATAAAGCCGCCCGGCATATTCCCCATGTTGCCGGATGGCATTCCGCTCGGCATATTCCCCATGTTGCCGGATGGCATGCCGCCCATGTTAAACGACGTCGTGGCGGAAGTATCCTCCGTATAGGTAGCGGTTGTCGTCAGCACGGACTGCCATATGACGTCGCCGCTGTCAAGGCCGTCCCCCGTGACGACAATATACGAGCCGTCGGACATACCGGTGGTCACGGTTACCTTTTCCAGTGAATCCAGGTCGATCTCCTCTGCGGTCTGCGTCGTGCCCGCCTGCGTGCCGTCCGTAGCTAGATACAGGTACGCGGTTTTGTCGTCCCCACGGCCTTCGTACTGCACGGCCCCGACCGGCACAAGCAGGGATTCCCCGCTGCTTTCAACCACAATCTCCGCCGAGGCGCTCATGCCTGGATACGCGCCCGCAATCGGCTCCGTAACAATCGTAACAGAGTAGCTTGTCACATAGCTTCCGCTGCCGGCATAGGAGATGTTTTCGACCGTTCCGCCAAACTCGCCGTCGAGGGCGTCGAGCGTAACCGTCGCGTCCTGCCCGTGGCGGACGCTCGCAATGTCGAGCTCATCGATGGAAAGCGACATTTGGTATCCATCCGTGCTGGATAGCGAGCAAAGCGCGTCGCCTTCGGAAAGCTTGTCGCCCTTCTCCACGGATAGCGAGGTCAGCATGCAATCCCACTCGGCCGTGATAATAAGCCCGTCCTGAAGATTCTTGATCTGCTCCTCCAGCGACTCACGCTGCGCCTTGTAGGTAAGGTACTCCTCCGTGGGCGCGCCCGCCGCAAGCTTAAAGAGCGTCTTTCCCTTCGAGTACGTTTTGTTCACCACGCAATTCACTGAGGCAATACGGCCGGATACTGCGTTGACCTTGACATATTCGTTGACGTCGAGCACGCCCGTGCCAAGCGTTTTTCCTGCATCGTCAAGCACGGCGACGGACGCGCCGTATTCATAAAAATCGTCTTCGATAATGATGGTCGCCTCGTCCCCGTCGCTGCTAAACTCCGTAACGAGCCCGGAAATCTCCGTGCCGTCCGAAAACCGTACGAGCACATCGTCGAACTTTTGCATTGCGTCGGTCTTCTCGATCACGACCTTCATCCTGCCGTCGGTTGAAAGCAGACAAAGGTAATCCAAATCGTCCACAACCGTACCGACTTCTGCGCGCACATCCTTCACGACGCCGCGCTTCGGCGCGGTGACGGTGAGCGTATTGAGATCCTGATCAACCGTTGCAAGCTCGTCCAGAACATCGTCAAGCTCCGCCGTAAGCGTGTCCAGCTGTTCCTCAACCTCCAGGCAGCTAAGCGTCATTACAACGTCGCCGGCTTTAATCTCGTCGCCCGTTACGTAATGCATGCTCTCCACGGTCGTATAATCGCCCGGCGCCGTGAACGCCGCGTCATGATTGGCCGCAAGCGTACCGCTGCCGCTGATCACGGAGGAAATCTCTCCACTTCGCACGGCTACCGCCTGATAGCTCGTCATGGAGTCCTTCCGCTCCTGCCGCTGCAAATATTGATAAAGCAGCCAGCCGCCGGCGGCAAGGCCGATAACGACAACCGCCAGTATAATCCAGCCGACAATGCGGCGCTTTTTCATCTTTTTTGCCTTCGCAAGCTTTCTTTGCGCAATGATCTTTGCGTCCTCTTCCATACGGTGTATCCTCCGTTTTCATGATCCAGCCTATCGTACCGTCCGCTTTTGTCAAAAACATGGCAAATATGGTTTGCATTGTGTTAATAACCCGACAGATTGCGTCCATGCGGCATTTCACATGAAAGCGTACGCTTTGTGCCAATATTTTGACAATTTCATTCGATAGACTGCGTGGATAGTAAACCGTGAACGTTTGCCAAGGAGGCGCCCTCATGATCAGTAAACACACTTTCCGCAAAGTTGCCGCAGCATTCGCGCTTTTTGCCCTCGCCGCGCTAACGGTATGCGGCATGCCCGGAACCGCGCGGGCGGAAACGGATGTACCGGACGGCGCGAACCTTGCCGACTATATCGGGCTGGACAACAGCCTCGTGATCAAAAGCGGCGCAGTAGCAGGCTGCGACGTTCCTGCGGGCGTGAGCGTTACCATCACCGGCGGCACGCTCAACATGGACGGCTGCCTGAACGCAGGTACGCTGTCCGTCAATGGCGGCGCGCTCACGGGCAAAATCTACAACACCGGCTCCATCAGCGGCGGCAGCGGCTATTCCGTCCGCGTGAAGGGGCCCGCCGTTTCCGGCGTCAGCGAGGTCCGCTACGCAAGCGGAAGCGAATCGCCCGACTATAAGGACAACTGCATATGGATACCGCAAGGTGAAACCGTGCTGCACCTCGTCATCGGGGAATACCTTTGTACGCCCAGCGGCGGCCGGTACGCATACTCCATCACCTACAAATACAATAACTCGAATCAATCCGCCATGCAGTTGGATACAAAGAAGTATCCGACGCAATACTACGTCAAGGTCGTGGAGCAGGTTATTCCCGCCGCGCCGGACACAGAGATTGATTATGTCTTCCGCGGCTGGCACTGCGCCGCGCTCGGATACGATGAAAACAACCTGCAAAGCGCGCTGGCCATCCCTGCGGAGATCGGCGGGAATCTGACGCTGCTCTCCTGGTGGACCGATTCGCCGGGACATAACGAAGGCAAAACCGGCGCGTCGGCCGGCATGAGCGCGGGCGGCGGTACCGCCGGCGGCATATCGGCTGGAGGCGGCTTAAGCGGCGCCATCGCGGAATTGCTGCCCGCCGAAACCACGGAGGAGGACGACGAAGCAGACACGCAGGACGCCATTATCGATTATTCCACCGGCGCGCAGGGTGGCGTCCGCGTGCGCAACGCCAACGCCACTACGCGGCACAGCTTTTCCGACGCCGCCGACGACATTGAAGCGCGCGCATCCATGCGGCAGCAGAAGCACTTCCCCTGGCAATGGGTTGGCGTCGGTTTGGGCGGCGCACTCATCCTGTTATCCATCACGCTGACCGTCCGGAGAAGGCTTCGTGAACGAAACGAAGCAACGCTTCGCAAGCTGCACATAAAGGATTAAGCGGCTTGCGTAAAACAAGTATCGCCGGTGCATTGCACCGGCGATACTGCGCTGTTCCCGTGATCCTTTATCGATAGAATGTGTTTCCCCCGATGAACTCCCGCAGGATGCTCGTCGGCGGAATCTCGTCCTCCACGCTGGCCTCCACAAAGTAATTCAGGAATTTCACGATTGCATGCACCTCGCCATAGTACGGGCTCTCCGGCTGCACAGCCGTCAGCAGCGGGAAAATGTGCTTTTTCAGCACGGCGGGTTCATAGACAAGCGTTGTGTTGAACAGCGCGTCCGCGCTCTCCTGAAACGGGAATATCCAACGGTCCTCGCCGCGCCGCACGCTGTCCCACATGGAAAGCGTGCGCTCGATGGACGCGCCGCGCGTTTCATAGTCGCGCACCATGCGCCTAAGCTGCCGTATCTGCGTCGTCGGAATGCGGTTATGGTCGTCCAGGTTCAGCGTCGTCAATGCGGAAACATACAGCCGGTATATGAGCGAGCTGTCCACGCTGTTCGGCATCATAAGCGGATTCAGCGCATGCAGGCCTTCGATCACAAGCGGGGTGCTCTTGTCAATCTCCAGAAAGTGTCCGTCCATCACACGCCGCTGTGTAATAAAGTCAAACCGCGGCACTTCCACGCGCTTGCCGTTGATCAGATCCGACAGATGTTCGCAAAACAGCGTCGTGTCGATTGTGTTGATATGCTCCAAATCGACCTCGCCGTCCTCGCCCACGGGGATCTTGTCCCGATCCAGATAGTAGTCGTCCAGCGAAAGCAGAACGGGCGACTTGCCATGCACGCGCAGCTGCGTGCAAAGGCGGTTGGCGCTTGTCGTCTTCCCGCTGCTCGACGGGCCCGCGATCAGCACCGCCCTCACCCCGCGTTCGATAATTTCATCCGCAATGCTGGCAAAGCGCTTCTCGTGCAGCGCCTCGTTGACGCGTATCAGCGTGCGGACATTGCCGCTTAGCACCATGTCGTTGAGGTCGGCTACGCAGCCGCAGTGCATCAGCTCCGCCCAGTCCTCGCTTTCGCGGAATACGCCCGCAAGCTTCGGCAGGTTGACGGGCTTCGCCGGAACGTTCGGGTCCCCGTCCGACGGACGGAGCAGGAAGAGTCCGGGCTTATCCAGCTGTAGATCAAACGTCGTTACATAGCCCGTGGACGGCGCCATCTCGCCATAGAAATAGTCCATGTAGTCCTCAAGCCGGTACACGTCGAAATACGTAAACTGCCGCCATTCGAGCAGGCGAACCTTGTCCGGCTGTCCGTCCGAAGCAAAGAATTCAATCGCGTCGTCAATATCCAGCCGCTTGCGCTCAAACCTATAATCGGCTTCGACAATCCGCTGCATGCGTTCCTTGATGCGCGCTACATCCGCCAGATTCAGCTCCGTACCGTCCTCCAGCGTGGCGTACAGCCCCGCGCCAACGGCAAAACTGATATGCACACGCACCTGCGGGTATAGCTCCCGCATGGCAAGCAGGAACACAAAGAGCATGGAGCGCTCATAAATCCGCCGCCCCTGTACATCCGCATAACGAATCAGCTGCACCACGCCCTTGGAAGCGCGGATGGCGCGCCGCTGCACCACGCGCGTGGCGCTGTGTTTGTCCTGCTCGCGCACCGGCACGTAGTTTAAGGTAAACGCTTCACCCGCAAACGCCGCGCCGAGCGGACGCGCGCCAAGATCGTCCGAATCCAGCCCCAGCCGCCGGACCAGATCCAGCAGCGTTTCGCCGGTTTCCGCCACAATGGGGCGCCCGTCTATCAGAAGTTGCATGCAATCACCCTCCTCTTTTAAACGTACTATATTTCCTTTTCCGGATCACGCAATGTCTCTCGATACAACACAAACTTGCGTCCGATGCACTGGATAACCTCCGCCCCGGTCGCCTCGGAGAGCGATTTTGCCGCCTCCTGCGCCGTAATGTTGGCCGTTTCCAGCACGGTAATTTTGATAAGCTCGCGCTTCGTCAGCGCCGCGTCCACCGCCTCGACAAGGTTGTCGCCAATATCGGATTTACCAATTTGAAATATCGAAGTAAGCGCATTGGCCGCGCGCCGGAGCTCCGCCCGTTCCCGTCCTGTCATACCCATTTCCTCCGCTTTTTATCTATCCGCCGCATCAGCATGCCGGATCAACCCTATTTGTGTTTAGTATACACTATTTCATACGTTATGCGAACAGCGATTTTGAACGATTTGTCCGGTTCACAGCCGCGCAGAAGGATAATCAGCGCGCCAACATGTATGATAAACGCCGGTATGGCGGGATGGGCGCTTGCATAATTCTGCGCGGATTGTTATCATGGTAAGCGGAAAACATAGATCGTATTGTGGAGATGAATGTATTATGAGCGAAGAATGTACGCATGATTGTTCCAGCTGCGGAAGCAGCTGCCCCGACCGGCCGGCTACGCAGCCGACGGATTTTTTGGAAAAGCCCCATAAGCTTACGCATGTGAAAAAGATTTACGGCGTCGTTTCCGGCAAGGGCGGCGTAGGCAAGTCCCTCGTTACGTCCATGCTGGCAACCTTAAGCTGCCGCCGCGGCAATAAAACCGCCATTCTCGATGCAGACGTAACCGGTCCCTCCATCCCGATGGC
>CAYPLG010000035.1:9957-23226 GCA_964411535.1 uncultured Oscillospiraceae bacterium | reverse complement strand
AACGACGATATCAAGGGTAAGACCATTGCGATTTCCGGCTTCGGCAACGTGGCGTGGGGCATTGCGAAGAAGGCTGCGGAGCTGGGCGGCAAGGTCGTCACGCTCTCCGGTCCGGACGGCTATATTTATGATCCGGACGGCATCGCAACCGAGGAGAAGATCAACTACATGCTGACGATGCGTTCGAGCGGCCGCGACAAGGTGCAGGATTACGCGGACAAGTTCGGCTGCGCATTCTATCCGAAGGAGAAGCCGTGGGGCGTCAAGGCGGACGTCATCATGCCCGCCGCCACGCAGAACGACGTCGATATCGAGCAGGCCAAGCGCATTGCCGCCAACAACGTCAAGTACTACATCGAGGTCGCCAATATGCCGACGACCAACGAAGCGCTCAGGTTCCTCATGGAGCAGAAGGGCATGATCGTTGCGCCCAGCAAGGCCGTCAACGCGGGCGGCGTGGCTACGAGCGCGCTCGAAATGAGCCAGAACTCCATGCGGTACAGCTGGACTGCCGAGGAGGTTGACGCGAAGCTCCATCAGATCATGAAGAACATTCATGATAGCTCCGCCAAAGCTGCTGCAGAATACGGTCTTGGGTACAACCTGGTGGCCGGCGCGAACATCGCGGGCTTTGCCAAGGTCGCCGACGCCATGCTGGCGCAGGGATTGTTCTAAGAAAAGCGCAGCCCCAAAAACCAAATAACCGGCTCTATGTCAATAGTTGGGGTAGAGCGTAGACAAAAGTCACAGAGGAGCCATTCACAGTTTAGGCTCCTCTTTTGGCGCAAATTCCCGTGCAATGCGGCCGGAAACAGGGACAGATGTATGTAAAGTGCGAAAAACTGATTGACAGCGAAAACGATTTGCATTAACCTTAATGCAGATACATTCGCAGCAGGCGACGAAGCGTTTCAAAAGCTTGCTTCCGAGAATAACAGGTTACAAATTATATACTTACAGGAGGTTCCTATGATTAATGTTCCAACATGCAAACTGGGTATTATTTCCGTTTCGCGTGATTGTTTTCCAATTACGCTTTCCGCAAACCGGAGGAAGGCCGTTGCGGAAGCATACGGAAAGAAGTATGGGGAAATCTTTAATTGCAGCGTAACGGTCGAGAACGAGCTGGATATGTTGAAGGCGCTTGACGAGGTCAATGCCGCAGGCGTGAACGCACTCGTTGTTTTCCTGGGCAATTTCGGTCCGGAAACGCCGGAAACCCTGATTGCGAAATACTTTGATGGCCCCGTCATGTATGCCGCTGCGGCGGAGGAGAACATCGCGGTGCTCAGCAGTGATCGCGGCGACGCCTTCTGCGGCATGCTGAACTGCTCATACAACCTTGGCCTGCGCAGCGCGAAGGCGTATATTCCGGAGTATCCCGTTGGCACGGCGGAGGAAGTTGCCGACATGATCGACGGATTCCGCCCGGTCGCCACGGCGTTGCTGGGACTCAAGGAGTTTAAGATCCTGACATTCGGGCCGCGTCCGCAGGATTTCCTTGCGTGCAACGCGCCTATTAAGCCGCTGTTTGACCTCGGTGTGGAGATTCAGGAGAATTCTGAGCTCGATTTGCTTGTGGCGTACCATGCGCATGCGGATGATCCGCGCATTCCGGCGAAGATGAAGGAGATGGAGGAGGAGCTTGGCGAAGGCAACAAGATGGCGGGGATTCTGCCGCGGCTTGCGCAGTATGAGCTAACCCTGCTTGACCTAGCCGAGGCGCAGCGCGGCGCGCGCAAGTATGTGGCGTTCGCCAACAAGTGCTGGCCTGCGTTCCAGACGGAATTCGGCTTTGTGCCATGCTATGTCAATTCCCGCCTGACGGCTATGGGTATTCCGGTGTCCTGCGAGGTGGATATTTACGGCGCGCTGTCCGAGTATATCGGCACCTGCGTATCCGGCGAGCCGGTAACGCTGCTGGACGTCAACAACTCCGTGCCGGCCGAGCTATACAAGGCGGACGTCGCGGGCACGGGCTATAGAAGCGATGAGGTTTTCATGGGCTTCCATTGCGGCAATACGCCGATGTGCCGTCTGCGGAAGGGAACGATGAAGTATCAGCTCATTATGCATCGCGGCCTTGAGCCCGACAAGGAGCCGGATATTACGCGCGGTACGCTGGAAGGCGACATAATTCCGGGTGAAGTAACGCTGTACCGTCTGCAATCCAATGCGGAGGGCCAACTGAAGGCATATGTTGCCCAGGGCGAGATTCTGCCTGCGGCGACGCATTCCTTCGGCGGCATCGGCATATTTGCGATTCCGGAGATGAACCGTTTCTACCGGCATGTACTGATCGAGAAACGGTATCCGCATCACGGCGCGGTGGCGTTCGGCAAGCATGGCAAGGCGTTGTTCTCCGTATTCAAGCTGCTGGGTGTGGCGGACGTGGCGTTTAACCAACCGAAGGGGATGCTGTATCCGTCGGAGAATCCGTTCGCATAAGGGATTCGCGTTTTCGGAAAACGAACAGGGAGCCTTCTTACGTGAGGAGACTCCCTATTGCGTTGGAAGGACGTAACCGCAGTCCGTCTACGCTCGTCGCCGCTTTCATGGCTTGCTGCCATGCGGCCATGACCCGTACTGAACGATCAGCTTGCTGCGTTCGGTAATCGAAGCATCTTTGTGCTACCATCCGTTAGGCAATTTACCGCAACATGCTAGGCAGAATGGTATATCGCATTATGCCGCGGGGCAAGCGGCTTTGCCGCGCAGGCAGAAAACCCTGCTGACTGGCGGGAGAGGTTTTGCGTACGGCAGGCTTGCGAAAACGGGCGCTTTCAGAATCAATAAGTTTATTGTTTTTCATTGTGTCGCAACTTGTGACGTGATAAAATAATATACATGTTACAAATCGGTTACAATAACTTGCGTGGCAACCACGGCGCAAGCGGGTGGAACCGGACGCATCCAGCCGCAATGCATTGCTTGCGGCAATAGAAAATGAATTAAAAAATGAAGTAAAAAAGCGAAAAAATGCGTAGTATGGCAAAATGAATGCGGCGCAAGAAACGACATGCGGGAAGAAGAGATACAAGGGGCGTTCACGCGACAGCTGACCGCGTTTTCGGGAAGCGCAAGTCAAAGGGGGTGGGGGAAATGAAAAGGGTACTATGTTTCGCGTTAGCCGCCGTTATGGCCTGCGCATTGTTTATAGGCTGTTCCGAAAGGACTGCGCAACCGGAGCGCGCGGAACCGTCGCAGGATAAGCCGGCACTCCTTGGCAACATACCGGTATCATTTCCGCTTGTAACTGCACCGCAGACAATAAAAATCATGATTACCGGATACGACGGAAGGGATCAGGAGGACGTCTACGTCTGGCAGGAATACGAGGAGATGACTGGCGTTGGCGTAGACTGGACAACGGTGACAAAAGACACGCGGTCAGAAGCATACCACAACGCGCTGACGAATAACCAACAGTATGATTTGATCCTGCGCTGTAAGATATCGGCAACCAAGCTTTTGCGATATGGGCAGAGCGGCCTGATACTGGATCTAGCGAAGGATGGCCTGCTGCAAAAGTATGCGCCGAACTGCTGGGCATATTTGCAGTCGCATCCGGATGCGCTAGCCTCCGTAATGAACCCGGATGGAACGATCTATGCCTTGCCGCAGGTGAACTCCGGCGCGGAGTTGCGGGTCGGGGTAAAAATATTTGTGAATAAGACGTGGCTTGATCGGGTACATATGCCTGTTCCAACCTCTACCGAGGAATTGCGCGCGTTGCTATCCGCATTCAAGCAGCAGGACGCCAACGGCAACGGAGATCCCAATGATGAAATACCGATGTGCATGGACTGGGGCGGCTTGCGGATAGCTCTGTTCGGGGCTTTTGGACTTGCAAACCGCGGCATGCATAACGAAACAATGGACTGCGACCCCGTTACAGGAAGCGTAAGAATGATCGAGCGCTGTGAGCAATACCGGGACTTTCTTGCCTATATGCGGGAACTGTATGCCGAAGGGCTCGTCGACAAGAATCTGTTCGATATGACGAACAATCAACTTATGGGCAACATTGCTGACGACAGGGTCGGTATATTTGCCAACACCAACCTTGCCCTGCTGCCGGCGGACAAAGCCGACAACTGGGTCGCTATTGACGAAGCGCTGATGGGCCCATACGGAGACAAGCTGTGGGCGCCTATTCGCGCAAATTTTCATTCTACCGGCGCGGCGGTCATTCCCGCCACCTGCAGCGATCCTGCGCTTGTACTGCGGTGGCTGGATTACTTCTGGACGGACGCGGGGACGCTGTTTTATCATATGGGCGTCGAGGGGGAGACCTATTTTGCGCTTCCTGACGGCACCTATGATTATCTGCCCAAGATCTATGAGGAAATGCAGGAAAAGAATCTTTCTTTCGACGACGTCGTGAGCAAATATTCGCCGTATCCCGGCGGCAGCAACCCTACGGTAGAGATTGCGCCGTATTTCATGGGCGGGGAGATGGCGAAGATACCGGCCGCTGCGGCCAGATCGCTGATCCAGTATGGACCGGAGGAGTATTGGCCGAGTTTTACCTTTACGCAGGAGGAAAATGATACGCTCGACGCGCTCAATGGCGATTTGAGCAAATACTGTGCCAGCATGTGCATTGATTTTGTTACCGGCGTACGTCCCCTTACTGAATGGGATGCATACGTTGCACAGCTTGACAGGATGGGGGCTGCGGAGATGGTACACATTTATCAGGCTGCTGCCGATAGATACCACGCATTGCGTACAGCGCTGAACGAAGGACCGTCTTGACAGAAACCCAAGGCATAAGGTGCTTAGAGATGAAGAATAAACCGGGTATATTGTCCAATGTAGCAAAGTCAGGCTTTGTAAGGTCGGTGATCACAAGGGTGCTGGCGATATTTATTACCGTCAGCATCATCATCGCTGCGATCGCCTTCTCCTCCTTTACGACGGAGATCCGGCGCTCTATACTCAGCGACAGGCAAAGGCAGCTTGCCGTTGTGGAAAAGACGATTTCCGAGCGCATGGAGGAGATCACGAGCATTGCTTACAATATTGGCAACGACCCGGCTTTTTACCTGGAACCTGTACCCAATAATTCTGCGGCTACGACGGAAATGGCGAAAATGCTGGAACGCTATTTGGTCGGCAATAATTTCATTGAGCATCTTGCGTATTGCAGGGCAGCCCAACCGGATGATATTTATACGCCCAAAGGCGTTCGTTCTCTGCGCGAGTTTCTGGTTACCAGCCTTGGCATTGCAAAATCTGAAGCGGAAGAAACGGTTCGCAAAATCCATCAGGATCCGAAGACCAGAATCCTGATTAGCGGCGAAGGTGCAAACGCCTATTTTACATACGGGTATCCTTTGCCGCAGCTTTCGACGAAGCCGCAGGCGCATGTGCTGATGATGATACCGGTCAAGGAGGTGCAGCGGCTGCTGGAAACGCTGCTGATCAATTCGAACGGTGCAGCGGCGGTGTTTGACGCCGAAGGCAATAAAATATACGGTACTGGAAATCCGGACGACGTGTTTGACCTTTCAGATTTTGTGGCAAACGGCATCGAGGAGGAGGATTACAAGGCGCCTTCCGGGCAGAGGTATGTACTGCAAAAGATTGTGTCGAACACAAACAGCTGGACGTACGTTTCCGTAATGCGGCACAGCGACACGTTGACAGGCCTTGCCAACAAGCAGGTTGCTTTTATTGCCGCCGTTTTGGCGTTGCTTGTTACGGCGGTTGTTGCGATGCTTGCCAGCGTTATCAGGCAATTCAGGCCTATCAGCAACCTTGCCGCGCAGGTAGCGGGGGAAAAACAGAATGGCGGCGCGGGCGGAAAAGTGGTTGACGAGCGGGTGTTGCTTTCCGATACGATTGCAACGCTGCAGGACGACAGCGCACAAAAGCAAAAGTACGAAACCGCGTTTTACGAGGCGGACGCCGCCAGCAAGGCAAAATCCGCTTTCCTTTCCAGCATGAGCCACGACATCCGCACGCCGATGAACGCGATTATTGGAATGACGGCGCTTGCGCGAAAACATATAGGGGATCAGGCATACGTGGACGAGTGCTTGCAAAAGGTACAGTTGTCCTCAGACTATTTGCTGGATATTATCAATAACGTGCTCGACATGAGCCGGATTGAGTCCGGACGGATCCCTATAACAAAAGAGACGGTGATGCTCCCTGCGCTAATTGATAACGTTGTTTCCCTGATGACTTCAAGCGTGGAGGCAAAGCGGCAAACGCTTACTGTGGACATAAGCGGCATAAAGCAAACGGCCGTTGTCGGGGACAGCATTCGCATCATGCAGGTATTCATCAATATTCTTTCCAACGCTGTGAAATTTACGCCCGAACGCGGCAGGATTGCATTGCAAGCCTGGCAAACGCCTGCAGACGATACACAATTTGGCAATTATACATTTACCTTTACAGACACGGGCATAGGTATACCGCCGGAGTTTATCGACAAGGTGTTTGATACTTTTTCGAGAGCCGACGGGCTTGTTACATCCGAAACGGAGGGCACCGGGCTTGGCATGGCTATCGCCAAAAAGCTTGTGGAGCTTATGGATGGCGACATAAGCTGCGAAAGCGTTCTGGGACAAGGAACGGCGTTTACCGTCACAATGCGCATGCAGTATGCAATCCAAACGGAGGGCTTGTCCCATATTACAACGCCGGGCAGGATGCATGTAAATCAAACTGGGTATACAGTCGCGGATCTTACCGGTAAAAGGATTCTGCTGGTGGAGGACAACCTGATGAACCGGGAGATTGCATGCAGGATTATCAGCGAGACAGGTGCGGAGGTTGTGGAGGTGTGCAACGGCAAGGAGGGCGTGGAGGCGTTCGCAGAGCGCCCGTCAGGCTATTTTGACTTAATCTTTATGGATATTCAGATGCCCGTCATGAACGGATATGAAGCCACTGCCGCCATCCGTTCCATGGAACGGGAGGATGCGTGCACGATTCCGATTTACGCCATGACGGCCAATACGTTTGATGAGGATGTGCGGCAGGTAAAAGCGGCCGGAATGAACGGGCATATCGGGAAACCGTACACGCCGTCTGCGTTGTATCACGTGCTTGCCACGGTGTTGCAGCGAGGCGATTGCGCGTTATGACAAACATATCGTTTACAAAAGAACGATTTCCATTTTGTATGTAGTAAAAGGAGGTTCCCCTGTGCAATACTGGTCACTTTGCATCCTTGGTCTGCTGCTGCAGATCGTTTTTATCATCGTAGAGAGCCGAAAGCGCTATCTGCCTGCAGTGATCCTGAAGGGCGCTGCATCCATCGTATTCGTCGTGCTGGGATTTTTGTGCGCAGGGGCGTCCGGGAACGTCAGCTTTGCAAGGCTGGTTACCATTGGTTTGCTGCTGGGGGCGCTGGGGGATATTCTGCTGAATCTACGCTTTTTGTTTGAAAAGCAGGGGCAGACGATCTTTCTTGCGGGCGTTGCGGCGTTTCTTGCGGGTCATATCCTGTACCTGGCAGCGCTGCTTTCCGTGGCTAGCCATCTTGCCATTAGCCTTGTTGCGGGGCTTGCCGCGGCGACGCTGCTTCTGATTTGGATTTTCCATACGTTGGGCGAAATCAAGAAGTCCTTTAGGATATTTGGTATCCTGTACATCGGGATTATCTCCATAATGACGGCAGTTGCCGCAGGGAACCTAATTGGGGTGGGCGGCGCCAATGCAGGTGGGGCGACGGGGAGTCTTCTGTTTTTCCTTGGCGCGGTGCTGTTTCTTATGAGCGACGTCATCATGATATTGAATACCTTTGGAAAACAGCCGCGGCAATCCCTGCGCACCTCCAACCTGCTCCTGTACTATGCCGGGCAGCTTTTGATCGCATTGAGCCTGCTGCACGGCTAGGGCGGCGCTATTTCGCCTTGTCCAACCGCCGGATCTCTTCGCTAATTCGCTCCGTTACTGCGTGTCGCGCGTCGCGACCAAGCTTTTCTGCAGCCACCCGGTGCAGATAGTAGCAAACGGCCGCCGCCATCGACTGCTCGATCACGTCGAAAACGGCAAACGGCGTAGCCGTCTTAACCAGCAACGCGCGGCGATCCCACTTGGCGTAAGCAATCACGTTCTTCAGTGTCGGGTCATCCGAAAAGACCGTCTGATAGTTCGGGAACGCATCGAGATACCAGAGAATTCGTTCCAGATGCGCCCTGTATTTCGCAGGGGTGGAGTATAGCATACATTTACCAACGTAACGAGTAGGCATCAAACAAGCAGCGTGATGTTTCGATCCATGTACGAGCGTCAAACATATGCATATGGTATAATAATATAAATGCAATATAAGCATGCAAATGCAGCATGGCGTCCACTGCGGGCGGCGGCTGCGCATTGACGAGAGGGCGTTTGGATGGACACAGTTTTTGAAGCAAATGCGTTATGCAAAAGCTATGGCGGTTGTAAAGCGTTGGATTCGCTTTCCATGCGGATACCGACGGGCGCCATATACGGCTTTGTTGGAAAAAACGGCGCGGGGAAGACGACGCTGATTCGACTGCTGTGCGGGCTGCAATCTCCAAGCGGCGGCTCCTATTCGCTATTTGGCACGCTGCATACAGAAAAAGAGATCGCAAAAGCGCGTCGCAGAATCGGCGCAATGGTAGAAGCGCCGGCCGTGTATCCGGATATGACAGCTATGGAAAACATGCAACAGCAGTATCGGGTGCTGGGCGCAACGTCATTTAGCGGCGCGAATGATTTGCTTCGGCTTGTCGGGCTCAAGGACGCGGGGAACAAAAAAGCACGGCATTTTTCACAGGGCATGCGGCAAAAGCTTGGGATCGCTATGGCGATGGCCGGGGAACCGGACTTTCTTGTGCTGGACGAACCGGTAAACGGGCTGGATCCGCAGGGGATCATAGACCTGCGGGCGCTTATTACAGACCTGAATCGGGAGCGAAACATTACCTTTTTGATTTCTAGTCATATTCTGGGCGAGCTGTCAAAGCTGGCAACGCATTACGGGTTTGTTGACCATGGACGTATGATCCAGGAAATGACAGCCGTGGAATTGGAACGTGCATGCAAAAAGGCGACGCGGGTGGAAGTGTGTGACACGATGCGCCTTGCGGAGGCGCTGGAGCGCAGACGGATAGATTTCCGGCTTGTATCGGGTACGCAGGCGGACATTTTTGCGAAGGTTAGTTTCGCACGGCTGGCAGCGGAGCTGCTTACGGAAAATTGTGAAATTTTGTATTGTTGGGAGCAGAATGAGAATCTGGAGGAGTATTTTATTCATCTGGTGGAGGGCGAGCGGGATGCGTAATTTACTGCGTGCGGATATATTCAGAATGTATAAAGGGAAATGGCTCCCGCTTTGCGCACTCTTTATGGCGGCGGTTTCAGTCGCGTTTGTGATGATACAGCGCTTGGCTATGGAGTACACCGTTTCCATTGACCGTGTGTTATTTTTGCCGATGTCGCTCTATGGCGTTGCGGCGGCGGCGCTTGTCAGCATGTTTGTCGGGGAGGACTTTAGCGGCGGCGTAATCAGAAACAAGATTATTTCCGGCGCAGCAAGACGTGATGTCTACAGGTCCGGAATGCTTGCCGGTGGCTTGGGCTGCCTAACAGTTTATTTGCTTACGGTAAGCATTACAATCGGGCTTGGCGTGTGCCTGTTTCCAATTACCATCACGGCGGGCAAGATTGTGGGATATGTTGCGCTGGGGATGTGTACCTGCATGGCGTACGCAAGCATTTTTCATATGATTTCCATGCTTCTCGGAAATCGGAATACCGGGGTTGTGGCTTGCATGATGCTCGCCTTTTTGATGCTTCTTTTGTGCCTGCATTCCAATCAGATACTGGCGCAGGAAATGTACGTTAATGGCGCGTTTAATCCGACATACCCTATGGGAGCCAAAAGAGTCGTGTATGCGCTTATTCACGATCTGAATCCGTCCGGGCAGGCGGCGCAACTGTCGGCTATGCGGTGTTTAAGTATTGTCCGCTATGTGGGCATGGATGCGGTATGGGTTCTTGTGTCCGCAGTTTGTGGCGCGCAGGCGTTTCAGGGAAAGGATATACGTTGATCAATGGCATACGGCGCTGCCGGCGCATAGGTTTGGTTACGTGCCGGCAGCGCTTTTTTGCTTAAGAAAATACATTCAAAAGATAGCCATATCCCTCGGCTTCCATTTCCGCATATGGTATGAAGCGGATTGATGCGCTATTGATACAGTAGCGTACGCCGTTTGGGGAGTCCGGGTCGCCGGTAAACACATGCCCAAGATGAGAGTCTCCTGCGCGGCTGCGTACTTCAACGCGCTGCATGCCGTGACTGCCATTCGCTTTCTCCACGACAACAGGTTCCTCAATGGGCTGGAAAAAGGCCGGCCAGCCGCAGCCGCTTTCAAACTTGTCTAGCGAGGAAAAGAGTGGCTCGCCGGTCACAATGTCTACATAGATGCCGCGTTCGAATTGATTCCAGTATTCGTTTGCGAAGGGACGCTCCGTTCCATTCTGCTGGGTGACCTCATACTGGAGGTCGTTGAGCTTTTCTTGGATGATGTCCTCGGCCGGTCGCTGATAATCGCCCGGATCGATTTTGAGCTTGGAAAACAGTGCAATTTCCGCACTGGGAATGTGGCAATATCCGTCTGGATTCTTGTCGAGGTAATCCTGATGGTATTCCTCTGCTGGAAAGAAGTTGGAAAGCGGTCCGATTTCCACAGAAAAATCTTCTGTTCGGCTCGCTTCTATTGCTGCAATGCGTTCAACGATCCCTTTTGCACGGTCGTTTGTGTAATATATACCGGTCTGATACTGGGTACCGACGTCGTTTCCCTGCCGGTTTTTAAGCGTAGGATCGATTACGTAAAAATATGCCATCAACAGCGCGTCCAAACTAATTTTGTCAGGATCGTAGGTAACTCGCACCGTTTCCTTAAAACCGGTGCCGCCACGGCATACCGTCTGGTATACTGCGTCCGCTTCACAGGTGCCGTTGGCATAACCGTTTGTTGCGTCAAGCACGCCTGGGATGGATTGCATAAGCTTTTCCAGACCCCAAAAGCAGCCGCCCGCCAGGTAGATTACATGTTCAGGTTCGTTCGGAAAATCCATAATTACCTCCGTTGGTTTTGCAGTAGCGTACGGCAGTTCCTTTTCCCTTGCCGGCGCAATTTGGCATGCACCGAGCATAACTGCTGCGATAAGTATTGTAAACAGTTTTTTCATTTTCCACCGCTCCCTTTAATTGTAATCGTAAGAAATACAATTACAATGTATATCCGTCTGCGAATAGTGTCAATATGTTTCCTGCGGCCGGTACGTGAACGGCTGGTGAAATTCGCGTGTGCGCCGGCAAAATCGTCCCGCTGCAAAAGAAACCGCCGATCCGGCGTATCATGCATTGTACTGTGCAAAAGAAAATGCTAAAATTTAAATGCATGGCGATACTTTTTGCAAAATGCAGATTGATGGCAGACGGTATTGCATTGGTGCAATCTGACAGTATTTTGGAAACCGGCGGCAGCGGGCCGCTGGGCGTGGGGTGAAAGAGATGCAGGAGATTCGGTTTGGTACTGGCGGCTGGCGTGCGATTATTGCGGACGGCTTTACGAAAGCGAACGTGCAGTTGTTATCGCTTGGGATATGCGCGCTTATGAAAAAGGAAGGCACGGACAAACCGGGTGTTTGCATTGGCTATGACCGCCGGTTTCTTTCGCGTGAGGCGGCGATCTGGTCGGCGGAGGTGTTTGCCGCCGCTGGCGTACCCGTAGAGTTAATCGATCGGGAGGCGCCGACGCCGCTTATCATGTTTACCGTGCGCGAGCATAAGAAGCCGTATGGCCTTGCCGTGACGGCAAGCCATAACCCTGCAATATACAATGGCGTCAAAGTGTTCACGGCCGGCGGACGCGACGCGGACGAATTGGTTACCCGACGCATTGAAGCGGAAATTGCCGCGCTTGCCGGTGCGGACGTTCCTGCGCTACCATACGAGGCGGCCAAGCAGGCGGGGCTGGTTACGGAGATCAACCCGCTAAACGAATACATCGACAGTATTCTGGCGCTTGTGGACATGGAGGCTATCAAGCGCGCAAGACTGAAAATTGCGCTCGATCCGATGTATGGCGTGAGCCGGACGAGCCTTTCGACGATTCTTCTGACCGCGCGCTGCGAGGTGGACGTGATTCATGACCGGCATGATACGCTGTTTGGCGGGCGGCTGCCTGCGCCGAATGTGGATACGTTGCGCGGCCTTGCGGCCTTTGTGCTGGAAAATGGCTGCGATCTTGGCCTCGCGACCGACGGCGATGCGGACAGGCTTGGCGTCATTGACGATTCTGGCGCGTTTCTGCACCCGAACAAACTTCTTGTGCTGTTGTATTACTATTTACTGGAGTATCGGAAATGGCGAGGACCCTGCGTGCGCAACAACTCGACGACGCATCTGCTTGATCGCGTCGCCACGGCGTATGGGGAAACCTGCTACGAGGTTCCGGTGGGATTCAAGCATATTTCGGCAAAAATGCAGGATACCGGCGCAATAATCGGAGGAGAATCTTCCGGCGGCTTAACGGTACGCGGGCACATTGCGGGAAAAGACGGGATCTATGCGGCAACGCTGCTTTGCGAGATGGTTGCAAAGACAGGGAAGCGTTTAAGCGCGCTGTATTCGGAAATTACCGGACGGTTCGGAGCGGTATTTTCCGCGGACGCCGACCGTCGTATGACGCCTATGCGCAAGCAGGCGCTGGAAAAATTGCTTTACGAGGAAAAGGCGCTTCCGGCGTTTCACTTTGTGATGGATCATGTATCAAGGGCGGACGGTTGCAAGGTATACTTTTCAAACGGCGGTTGGACGATATGCCGCTTCTCTGGGACGGAGCCGCTGCTGCGCATTGCGTCCGAGATGCCGACGCAGGCGGATGCGGAGGCGTGCGTGCAGCTTTGGCTGGAGTATCTGCAGCTATAAGCCGTTTGCGGGGAACGTACGGAAAAGGGCGAAACTTCGGGATAGGCGGGGTTCATACTTTCGATTATATGTTATAATATAAAAAATGCTGTAATTTGTCGCGGAATCTACAAATGATTTCCTGGGGGGGAAATATGGAACTTCGCACTGCAAAAAGGAAGCCGTTCCACAAGATTGTTGCGGATGGTTTGGAGCGAGCGGAAAATGCAACCATGGTTGTTGCGATACGCAACGGCCTCATCATGTCGATTCCGGTGCTAATGATCGGTGCGTTTGCATTGATACTGCAAAATTTGCCGATTGATGCGTACCAGACGTTTCTGAATTCATTT
>CAYPLG010000035.1:0-9857 GCA_964411535.1 uncultured Oscillospiraceae bacterium | reverse complement strand
GAATTCATTTTTAAACGGCACGCTTTCGACCGTGTTTGCGTTTGTTAATGCGGCGACGTTCGGCATGCTGTCCGTCTACATGGCGGTGTTTATCAGCGCGTGCTATGTGCGGATAAAGCCCATGCGCATGCTGTTTCCATATGGCGCGTGCATGACAACGATGGTTTGTTTTGCGATTCTGGTCGGCCTTGGGTTGGAGCGCTTTTCGATTGAATACTTTGGCGTAAAGGGCATGTTTACCGCTATCGTTTCCGCGACGGCAGCCTCCGTCTTGTATACGCGCTTTAGCGAATGGCTTCTCGCGCGCAAGCGTACTTTACGCGCGGATGGCGCGGATGCGGAGTTTAACAATGCGGTTTCGGTAATATTGCCTGCGATACTGGTGATACTGCTTTTCTCCGCTGTGCGTATGCTGATCATGCGGCTTTTTCACGTTTCCGGAATGCACGAGCTGTTTGTTCTTGCGGCAACCAAGCTGTTTATGGGAATCAGCAGCCGGTTTTGGAGCGGTCTGTTGTTCGTATTGCTTTCAAGCGTCATGTGGTTTTTTGGCGTTCACGGAAGCGACGTGCTGGAAGGTGTCAGCGAGACTTTGCTTGCGCCGGTTTCGGCGGGGACAGGCGCGGCGCTTGTGGCGGACTCACAGATTGTTACGAAAAGCTTTATTGATACATTCGTATTGATGGGCGGATGCGGAACGGCTGTCGCGCTGCTGCTTGCGATTCTGTTGTTTTCCAAGCGGCGTGCGAGCCGCTCGCTTGCAAAGATGTCCGCGATGCCAATCCTGTTTAACATTAATGAAATCATGATATTTGGATTGCCGGTGGTGTTCAATCCCTGCTTTTTGGTTCCGTTTATTGCTGTGCCGGTAGCGTCATACCTGCTTTCGTATGGCGCGATGCACTTCGGCCTTGTACCGGCAGTGAGTATGCAGGTGCATTGGACGACGCCGATTTTGTTGGGCGGGTACCGCGCGGTGGGCAACTTTTCTGGCGCAGCGTTGCAGCTTGCTTGCGCTGCCGTCGGCATATTAATCTATCGCCCGTTTGTGCGAATCTATGACGACGTTTTGTTCCATCGCAGTATTCGCTGTATCAACGAGCTTACGGAAATATGCAAGAACAGTGAGGAAAGCGGCGTGGACGTTATGCTCACGGCGCTGCATGACGAGCGCGGCAGCGTTGCGAAGGTGCTTGCCGCAGACCTAAAGGACAGCATAGAGACGGGAACGTACGCGATCTATTATCAGCCGCAGTATCATTATGACGGCCATTGCGCCGGGGTGGAGGCGCTGCTGCGCTGGGAGCATTATCAGGCCGGGATGATCTATCCGCCGCTTGTGATAAAGTTGGCCGATGAAATCGGTTTGCTGGAAACGTTGGAGAAGCAGATTTTGCGTCGTGTTGCGGAAGATTTACCGCGGTTGCACGATGTCCTTGGCGAAGGCATTAAGGTTAGCGTCAATGTCTCCGGCAAGACGGTACAGAGCGAGGCTTACATTGCCTTTTTGGAGGCGCTCGTTGCGGACGGCACGATTCGGCGCGGGGATATCTGGCTGGAGATTACGGAGCAGATGGCGTTTTTGAGCGCGCGCAGCGACGAGGCTTTCCTAAGAATACGGGAGATAGGCTATCCGATGGCCATTGATGATTTCTCAATGGGCCATACCTCGCTCAAATATCTGCAAATGAATTCCTTCGATCTTGTAAAGCTGGATGGCTCGCTTGTGCGCGAGGTTGTGGATAATCCTCGTGTGCGCGAAATCATCAGCTCCATCGTGTATCTTTCCCAAACGTTGCATTTTGACGTGCTGGCGGAGTTTGTGGAAACGAAGGCGCAGATGGATGCGCTCGCCGCCATCGGATGTATGCTGTATCAGGGTTACCTGTTCAGCGCGGCAAGACCGCTTGGCGAGCTGACGGCTGCGGATCAAAAACAGGAAAGGACGGTTGGGTAATGGATAAGCGCGAGCAATTCTTTGCGGCAATACGCAATGAGATGACGATGACGCTGGCTACGGCGGCGGAGGGCAGCGTGACCATGCGAGTTGTCAGCCCGGTATACTATCAGGGGTCGATATTGATTTTTACTTCCGCTGCGTCAAACAAGTACCGGCAGCTTGCGGCCAATCCGCATTGCTGCGTTGCCGCCGGCGGCTTTTTTGCGGAGGCAACGGCTGCGTTTTCCGGCCCGACGATGCTGGACGAAAACGAGGCGCTGCGCAGCGCATACAACGAAAAGTTTCCTGGCGCGTTTGACGAGGGTGTCGCGTTTGGCGGCAGGGACGCGGAGTTCATTTTGTTGCGGCCGACCAGGCTTAGCGGCTGGACTTTCGAAAACGATGCGCCGTCCGAAGACGGCGTGCCAACGGTTCCGTTCGCAATTTCAATGGAATAACGATTTTCGCGCGTAGATCGCGGTCAGAGCAGAACGTGTCAGGGCGCGGTGATGTTTCGTACGGAAACCCGTTCCAGCACGGCTAGGTCGTTATAAACGAGGGAACGGGCTGTGCCCGTGCCCCTTTCAATCGCGTCAAGCAGCAGATTGCAGCCGATCCTCGTCAAATCCGCAGCGTCGATGCGTACGGTGGTCAACGGTGGATCAATATAGGAGCTGACAAGGGCGTCGTCGATGGCGATAACGGAAATATCGTCGGGCACGCGAAAGCCCTCCGCTTTGATTTGCCGAATCGCGGATATGGCGAACACATCCGCCGTACAAAAAATAGCGGTTGGGCGCTCCTCGCAGGAAAGAATCAGGTGTGCTTCCCGTTCCGCCGCGGCGTCGTCAAAGTCGGACATTTGCATACGCATCCATCCGAGCGGAACGGTAATGTGGTGGTCGTCGAGCACTTTGCGATATCCGTCCAACGTTTGCTGGCTGAAGCGGCGGGGGATGCTGGAGCCGATATAGGCAATGCGGCGATGCCCGTTTTTGATCAGATGTTCCATCGCCAGGCAGGCGGCTTTGTAGTAATCAATACTGACCGTAAGCACGTCAGGCACATCCTGATGGCAATCGAGCAAAAGATAGGGAATACCCAGCAGACGAAGCTTGGAAAGAATGATTTCGGATACATAGCCCAAGGTAATGATTCCGTCCACGTCATGCGACCGAAGAATCGGAGGAAGCGGCGCGGAGGGCGAGTCCGCCGGGTCGCAGCCCACGAACACAAGGTTGAAGCGGCGGTTGTTGCACCAGCGGAGAATGTGCGTGTTCAGCCCCGACTGAAATAGATGATCCTGCGGCAGCGTATCGGCGTTGAACAGCAACGCGATGTTCTGCGTACGCTTCATGACCTGACTTCGCGCGCTCTGACTAGGCGAAAATCCCGTTTGTTCAATAATGCTTAATATACGTTTTCGCGTCTCCTTGCTAACGCCCGGTTTGCCGTTTAGCGCAAATGAAACCGACGTCGGCGAGACGTCCGCCATCCTTGCGATATCCACAATGGTAAGACGCGCCATGGGCTTCTGCCTCCAAAATAGATTATTTTCTAAAAACTAAAACATATAATAAGAACCGATTTATACATATAATATAACGGTAAATGCCAATATTGCAAGCTAAAATACTAAAATGTTTTAGTTATTGACATGGAGAATTTATTTGTATATTTTAAATACATAAAATATATTTTATGTTCTAAATAGCAATTTCTGAGTCGCGTTGCGCAAAACTGTGTTATGGATTTCCAAACAAAACAATTGATGATGAAACAAATCGGAGGCGAAATCAGATGAAAGAAAAACTGGCAATCTATGGCGGCCCGAAGGCCAAGACGACGGAAAACTATCCTATGTATCCCGGTGGCCTAGAGATTGGCGATGAGGAGAAGAAGCAGGTGCTGGAGGTATTGGACAATAAATACTTGTTCCGGTACTATGGCCCGGCGGGCTGCGAATCCAAGGTAAAGCGCTTTGAACAGGAATTTGCGCAGAAAATGGGCGCAAAGTACGCGCTTGCGACAAGCTCCTGCACCGGCGCGTTGGTCTCCTCCCTGGTTGCCTGCGGCATCGGCCCCGGCGACGAGGTGATCGTCAGCGGATATACGTTCTTCGCCTCCTGCGCGGCAATTGTCGCAGCAAAGGCCATCCCGGTCATCGCGGAAGTGGACGAAACGCTGACCATTGACCCGGATGATATCGAGAAGAAAATTACGCCCGCAACCAAAGGCATGGTGGTCGTGCATATGCGCGGCGTGCCCTGCGATATGGATCGTATTATGGCGATTGCCAAGAAGCACAACCTTATCGTGGTGGAGGATTGCGCGCAGGCGGTTGGCGCGACGTACAAGGGCAAGTTTGTCGGTACGTTCGGCGACTGCGGCTGCTTCTCCTTCCAGTATCACAAGACCATCACAGCCGGCGAAGGCGGCATGATCATCACAAACAACGAGCGCTTATATGACCGCTGCATGAGCTATCACGATACGGCGGCCTGCTGGCGCCCGGATCGCTTTGCAGAGCAGCGCTATGAGGGCGAGCTGTTCTGCGGCAGCAATTTCCGTATGAGCGAGCTCACCGGCGCGGTCATGCTTGCGCAGCTGCACCGGCTCGACGGCCTGAACGCAAGGATGCGCGACCATCAGCATCGCATTATCGAGCAGATCAAGAATACAAAGGGCATTCACGTACGCCCCTGCAACGATCCGGCGGGCGATACCGGCATCTGCCTGATGTTCTATCTTGACAGCAAGGACAAGGTTGCGCCGTTTGTCGACGCGCTGAAGGCGGAGGGCGTAAACGCGGCGGGCGTATTCAACGCGGGTATTCCGGATTGGCATATCTATGCGCACTGGAAGCATGTCATCGACGAAAAGGCGCCGACGGACGTCAAGTGCCCGTACGAGTGCCCGTATCACACGAAGGCGGAGCCGGTACGGTACGCGCCGGATATGAACCCGAACACGCTCGAATATCTGGGACGCGTGGTGCACCTCGATATTCCCGCGCAGATGAGCGACGAGGACTGCGATATGATCGCCAAGGGCATCAACAAGGTCGCGGCGGAATTGGCATAAGGAGGAAACATGAAATACTCCCTGTGTATCGAACCGATTTTTGAGGAAGTGCCCATCTATGACCGCATCGCGATTGCGAAGGACTGCGGCGTAGACGCCATTGAGTTCTGGGACCCGTCCGTGTACGACACGAAGCGGATCGGCGATACGGCCGCAAAGCTCAATATGCCCGTTGCGGCGTGCTGCCTCAACCAGGCGTGGACGATCCGAATGAACTTCCCGTATGACGCGGTGAAACGCAACGTGGAAAAGTCCATTGAATTCGGCAAGGACGTCGGGTGCTCGACATTTATCGGCCTTTCCGGCGAGCTGGAGTGCAAGACGGACAGCCAGAAGTCGCTGCTGATCGAGAACCTGAAGCGCGTGGCGGACGTCTGCGAGAAGGCGAACGTAACCATTGTGATGGAGGCGCTAAACTCATTGTACGATCACAAAGGCTACTATCTCGATTCGTCGTATGTAGGCTTTGAAATCGTCAAGGCGGTGAACAGCCCGCATATCAAACTGCTCTACGACTGCTATCATATGCAGCTGATGGAAGGCAACCTGGTCAACAGCATAACGACGAACATTGACTTTATCGGCCATTTCCACAGCGCAGGCACGCCGGGTCGGCATGAGCTGCAAAAGGGCGAAACGAATTATCCGTTCGTGATTGCCGCCGCCGAGGAAGCCGGTTACGACCGTTACTTCGGGTTCGAATACTGGCCGACGTATGTCAACCGGCAGTCTTTGTGCGACGTGCTTGCATACGTGAAATCGTAAGGAACCGTTCTCCCAAAACCGTATTCCAGGCGGAAGCCTGAAAATAAAACAAAAGGAGAAACCGAACTGTGAAAAAGCTTATTGCAATCCTTCTGTGCCTTGCGCTGGTATTGGGTATGGCCGCTTGCGCTGCGCCCGCCGCGCAGGAAGCCGCCGCCGATGGCGCAAAGACCATCGGTATCTGCATGCCCACCAAGGAGCAGACCATCTGGACTATCCAGGGCGAACGACTGACCCAGGCTTTCCAGGACGCCGGCTACAACGTGCTCATTGAGTATGCTGAGGACGATTCCGCAAAGCAGGTCATGCAGATTGAGAACTTCATCACGAAGGGCGTTGACGGTCTTGTTATCGTTGCCGTTGACTGCGCATCCCTGACCGATGCATGCGAAAAGGCGAAAGCCGCCGGAATCCTCGTTGTTGCCGACGACCGGTTGATCACCAACACGAAGGCCGTTGATTACTATGTGACCTTTGACCTCGTTCGCTTGGGCGAGATTCAGGGACAGTACATTGCGGACAGCCTCGATCTTGAGAACCAGGCAGGCCCGTTCTCTCTGGAAATCTTCTCCGGTTCGCAGGACGATACAAACGCGATCTCCTTCTATAACGGCGCGATGAGCGTGCTGAAGCCGTACATCGATTCCGGCAAGCTTGTTGTTAAGTCCGGTCAGGTGGAGTATACCGCCACGGCTATCCAGTCCTGGGATTCCTCCAAGGCGCAGGCCCGTATGGACAACCTGCTCTCCGGTTACTATGCCGATTCGCATCTTGATGCGGTTCTGGTTGCGGCGGATTGCCTCTCCATGGGCGTTATCTCCTCGCTGGAATCCATGGGCTACGGCGCGGAAGGACAGCCCTTCCCGGTCGTGACGGGACAGGATGCAGAGCTTGCGGCCGTGAAGAGCATTATGGCCGGCAAGCAGAGCATGACCGTGTTCCTCGACGCGAACAAGCTTGCGGAAATCATGGTGCCGCTTGTGAACGACTTGTTCGCTGGTAAGGAAGTTACGCCGGACAGCACATACAACAACGGCGTGTTCGACGTGCCCACGAAGAACTACGATCCGTACCTGATTGACAAAAACAATGTCAATTATCTCACAGAGGTTGGCTTCTATACGGAAGCGGAAATTAACGGCTGACGTTGCCAGAACGGCAAACAAGAGACGGTGTCCGGCTTTCCGGACACCGTCTCGGATTCATCACCAAAGTAAACGAGCGTAAACCCCATTCTGAACAAAGGAGCCGATTCCATGCAAGATTACATCCTTGAAATGCGCGGTATTACCAAAGAGTTTCCGGGCGTCAAGGCGCTGGATCAAGTTTCGTTTCAAGTCAGACGCGGAGAAATCAAGGCGCTGGTCGGAGAAAACGGCGCCGGAAAATCGACACTGATGAACGTATTGAGCGGAATTTATCCGCACGGGACCTATACGGGCGACATTGTGATTGACGGAGAAGTCTGTCAGTTCAGTAATATTGCGCAGTCCGAACAGAAGGGCATTGCCATCATCCATCAGGAGCTGGCGCTGATTCCCTTGCTTTCCATTGCAGAAAACGTCTTTATCAGTAACCCGCAGTGCCGTAGCCAGGGAATCATTGACTGGAACCTGACGCGTGCAAACGCGATACCACTGTTAAAAAGGGTGGGACTGACGGACGATCCGGATACGCCAATTAACCAGATCGGCGTTGGCAAACAGCAACTGGTTGAAATCGCAAAAGCGCTTTCGAAAAAGTGTAGAATTCTTATTTTGGACGAGCCGACCGCCGCATTAAACGAGCGCGACAGCCGAAATTTGCTTGACTTGCTCAAGTCGCTACAGGACGAGGGTATGACCTGCATTATGATTTCGCACAAGATTAACGAGATCTGCTACATTGCCGATTCCATTACCGTATTACGCGACGGAAAGACGGTAGCCGATTTTTCCGACGCTTCGAAGGTTACGGAGGACGAAATCATTCGGGATATGGTCGGGCGCGATCTTAGCAACCGGTACCCGCCGCGCGAAAACGTTACGGTTGGCGAACGTTATTTTGAAGTAAAGAACTGGACGGTTCATCATCCGGAGTTTGCGGATAAAAAGGTAATAGACGACGCAAACATCCATATTCGCCGCGGCGAAGTTGTCGGCCTGGCCGGCCTGATGGGCGCGGGCCGCACCGAATTTGCGATGAGCATTTTCGGCAAAAGCTACGGCAGCAATATTACCGGTGAAATATGGATGAACGGGCAGAAGGTGGACGTCAGCACCGTGCCGAAGGCGATCAACCGCGGCCTTGCGTATCTTTCGGAGGATCGAAAGACGTACGGCCTCGTACTGATGGATACCATCAGCCACAACATTTCCCTGTCGAACCTGAAGCGCGTTTCCAAGCGCGGCGTAATCAATCTCAATCGGGAGATTAAGCTTACGGGCGAGAACGCAAAACAGTTCGGCGTAAAATGCGCAAGTATATTCCAGTCCGTCGGCAATCTCTCCGGCGGCAACCAGCAGAAGGTCGTGCTGTCTAAATGGATGTTCAACCAGCCGGAGGTGCTGATTCTGGACGAGCCCACCAGCCAGCTGGACCCCATCGCAAAGTACGAGATCTACTGCATCATTAACCAGCTTGCTGCGGAAGGCAAATGCGTATTGGTCATTTCCTCCGAATTGCCGGAGCTTCTCGGTATGTGCGACCGGATCTATATCATGAGTGAAGGGCAGATCAAAGGCGAGAAGCTGAAGAGCGAAGCAACGCAGGAAAACATCATGAAACTGCTCATTTGAGCATGGGATGAGAGGAAAGAGTATGAAAAAGACAAGCGTATTACATAATCTTCGTTCATACAGCATGGTCATTGTGCTGGTGTTCATAGCGGTACTGTTCCACTTTTTGACGGATGGGCTGATATTTACCTCTATGAACCTGACCAACATCATTCTGCAAAACTCCTACGTGGTCATACTGATTCTAGGCATGCTGCCAATCATTCTGACGGGCAATATCGACCTTTCCGTCGGTTCCACGCTGGCGTTCGTTGGCGCTGTTGCGGCCATATTGCAGGTTAACTATGGCTGCGGCATGTTTGTGACTTTGATCGTATCGCTGCTAATCGGCGTTGCGATCGGCTGCTTGCAGGGCTTCTTTATCGCGTATTACGATATGCCTGCGTTCATCGTGACGCTGGCCGGCGAGCTGGCTTTCCGCGGCTTGACGCAGGTCGTCCTTGACGGCGCGTCCATCGGACCGTTTTCGAACACGTTCCGCGCCATGGCGGGTAGCTTTATCCCCGATATCTTCAAGGGCGGCAGCCTGCATATTACCACGCTGATACTGGCGCTTATGGCATGCGGCGTGTTCGTGTATTCACAGTTTAAGAGCCGCAAGGACAAGGTTATGCACGGCGTACCGGTGAAGGGACCGGCCGGCCTTATCGTCAGGTGCGCGCTGATTTCCGTTGCAATACTGTATCTTTCGTACCAGATGGCGACCTACCAGGGCTATCCGACCGTCATGATTATCATGCTGGTTCTGTCACTGATCTATAACTTCATTTGCGACCGCACCCTGTTCGGACGCGGACTGTATGCCATTGGCGGCAACCGCAAGGCGGCGGCGCTATCCGGTATCAAGGACCGCCTGAACCTGTTTCTTGCGTATGCCAATATGGGCCTTATGGCGGCTGTAGCCGCGCTGGTCTATGCGGCGCGCTTGAACGCGGCAACGCCGAAGGCGGGCGTCGGTTTTGAGCTTGACGCCATTGCGGCGTGCTTTGTCGGCGGCGCATCCGTTACCGGCGGCGCAGGCACGATTCCCGGCGCGCTGGTCGGCTGCTTTGTCATCGGCATTCTGAACAACGGCATGTCGATGATGGGCGTTTCCGCCGACTGGCAGCAGACGGTGAAGGGCATTGTAATCCTGGCCGCAGTTGCCTTTGACCTCATCCCGAAGCGGAAGCATAAGTAAGGATAACGGCCTTACTTAAGCGGGAGATCCGTTTTACCAATTTGTGAAATGCAGGCATTAGCCAATAAGGAGAAAAGCAATGAGCAGATTTAAGTTTACCGCAGGCCCCTGG
>CAYPLG010000034.1:0-23747 GCA_964411535.1 uncultured Oscillospiraceae bacterium | reverse complement strand
GCCGGTACCCATGCAGCGCCTGTCCGGCGAGGCCGAGCGAGTTCCTGCCGCTGCCATACACATCGTCCCCCGCAAGCGGACGGTGCAGCGACGCCATGTGCACGCGAATCTGATGCGTACGGCCCGTTTCCAGCGTAAACCGCATCAATGTATAGCTGCCGCACCGCTCCAGCACGCGCCAATGCGTAACGGCATTGCGGCCGTTCTTTACGACCGCCATTCGTTTGCGGTCCGTCGGATGGCGGCCAACCGGCGCGTCCACCGTGCCCGTATCCTCCGGGAAGCTTCCGCAAACGATGCCGATATAGGACCGGTGCGCCGTCCTGTCGGCAAACTGCGCGCTCAGCGCCTGGTGCGCGGCGTCGTTCTTTGCCACGACCAGCAGCCCACTCGTCATCCGGTCAATACGGTGCACAATGCCGGGCCGAAGCGCGCCGCCCACGCCGCTTAACCCGGAAAGATGATACAGGAGCGCATTGACCAGCGTGCCGGAGGCGTGCCCCGGCGCTGGATGCACCACCATACCCTGCGGTTTGTCAATCACCGCGATATCCGCATCCTCGTAAACAATCGCAAGCGGAATATCCTCCGGCTTTGCGTCGATAGGCTCCGGCTCCGGCAGCCGTATGCATACGGCCTGCCCGCCGGAAAGCATATATCCGGCCTTTTGCGGCTGACCGTCCACCGTAACGTCGCCCGCGCGAATCAACCGCTGCACGGCGCTTCTTGTCAGCTCCGTACTGTCGGCGGCAAACACATCCAGCCGCTCGGCTCCGTCCGCCGTTAGTACGATTTCCTCACGCATCGCCCGGCTGCTCCGGCGGCACATGCTTTGCATCATCCTTCAGCTTGATGTTGAGCAGCGCACGGTCCTTCATCGCAAAGGAATCGATAATCAACAGGCAGCAGCCAACGGAAAGCGCGCTGTCCGCCACGTTGAACACCGGGAAATTGATGAGGCAAAAGTCAAACATGTCCCGCACATAGGAAAGCGCCACGCGATCAATCGCATTGCCAAGCGCGCCCGCAAGCAGCAGGGAGAGTATGATGCGCGCAAATACGGTCATCTTTTTTCGATGCCGCAGCAAAAGGTACGCCATAACGGCGCAAACGACGATTGTCAGCGCAAGGAACAGCCATTTTTGGCCGGGCATCATCCCCCATGCGGCGCCTGTATTATGCGCGCTTGTAAGCTGAAACACGCCCGGTATAACCGGAAGCGAGGTTCCAAGCGGTACAAGCGTCGCTTCCGACCAGATCTTGACCAATTGATCGGCGGCAAGTATAACAACAATCAAAACAATTTCTAACACGGCATTTCCTCCGATACGACATTATAGCACCCGGTCTTCACTTCGACAACTTCCGCCGCGTTTTGCGTAAACAAGTGCGGGTAAATCGCCATGTATTGCCGGTATGCGGTCTCCACGTTTTCGTAATACGCCGCCGTCGCCGGAAACGGGATTTCTATAAGCGCACCGTTTACCGCATAAGCGGGATTCGCAAGCCACTTTGCCACAGAGCCCTGCCCGGCGTTATACGCACAGACAATCTTTTTGAAATCGCCGTCAAACAGATCCGCCAAATACCGAAGATACCAGCAGCCCAAAGCGATGTTCCTTTCCGGTACGGCGAGCCAGCTTTCGTCATAAACGTCGGCAAGCCCCTGCTCCTCCGCAATCCATGCGCCAGTCGCGGGCATGATCTGCATAAGCCCGGTCGCGCCCACTCCGCTCACCGCGTCCGCGCGAAAACTGCTTTCGCAGCGAATCACCGCGATAACCAGGTATGGGTTCAAGCGGTATTGGGCGGCGCTTTCCGCAATTTCATCTGCATAAGCAACCGGGTATCGATACATAAGATACTGCCGCCTTCCGTCCCCGTACAGCCCAAGCAGGAACAGCAGCAGGCTCATGGCGGCAAGCACGGCCATCAGTCCGGGCAGCACGCGCCTGCTCATTCCCGCACCTCCCATGTGCCGACCGTTTCCGAATACCAGGCAAAAAGCTGCGCTTCCAGTGCGGATAGCGTACCGCTGTTGTCAATGATGACGTCCGCAAGCCGCCGCTTCTCCTCCTGCGGCATTTGCGCGCGCATCCGCGCCTCCACCTGCGCCCTGGTCAGGCCGTCGCGCGCCATTGTGCGGGCAAGGCGAACGTCGTCGTCTGCATAAATAAAAATGTTTGCGTCCGTATCGCGATACAGGCCGCACTCAAACAACAGCGGCACGTCCAGCACCACAACCGCATGCGCATCCTCCTGTAGCATAGCTCGCGCACTTTTTAGCATTGCAGCGCAAACCGCCGGGTGAATGATGCCGTTTAGCCGCGCACGCGCCGCCTCGTCGGCAAATACGATTCTGGCAAGCGCCGACCGGTCAATCGTCCCATCCTCACGGCATATGCCACGGCCGAACGCCGCGACCACCGCCGCGTATCCGTCCCCGTCCACGGCAAGCAACCCGCGGGAAATCTCGTCCGCGTCCAGCGTCCTCGCGCCAAGCGCACGCAGGTACGCGGCAGCCGTGGATTTGCCGCTGCCGATGCCGCCCGTCAGGCCTATGATGTGCTTTCCCTTCCCGCTCATTTTGTATCGTACCAGCTGTCGCCCGTCTTCACGTCCGCAAGCAGCGGTACGGAAAGCGAAACCACATTCTCCATGCAGTCGCGCACAAGCTTTGCAACCGTCTCCGCCTCGGAAACCGGCGTATCGAAAATCAGTTCGTCGTGCACCTGCAAAATCAGCTTTGCAGAAAGCCCCTCGCTATGCAGCGCGTCGCTTGCGCGCACCATAGCCAGCTTGATAATATCCGCCGCTGCGCCCTGTATCGGCATGTTCATGGCGACCCGCTCGCCAAACGAACGCGTATTGTAGTTGCCGCTTGCAAGCTCCGGCAGCGCGCGCCTGCGATTGCATATCGTGACGGCGTAGCCGCGTTCCTTCGCCGTGCGGACGCTTTCCGTCAGGTATGCCTGCACGCCCGGATACCGGGCAAAATACATCTCGATATACGCCTTGGCCTCCCGGACGGGAATGCCCAGATTCCTGGCAAGCCCGAAATCGCTGATGCCGTACACAATGCCGAAGTTGACCGCCTTGGCCGCGCTGCGCATTTCGGCGGTAACCGCCTCGAAGGGTACGTTGAACACCTCGCCCGCCGTTATCCGATGGATGTCCTTTCCGCTTGCAAAGGCCGCTATCATGGCGGGATCGCCGCTGATATGCGCGAGCAGCCTTAACTCGATCTGCGAATAATCCGCGCCCACAAGCACGCAGCCCGGCGACGCAACAAACGCTTTGCGGATCTCCCTTCCCAGCTCCGTCCGTACGGGAATGTTTTGCAGGTTCGGCTCCGTACTCGATATGCGGCCCGTCGCCGTAACGCACTGGTTAAAGCGCGTACGCACGCGCCCGTCGGCAGCGCTGCGCACCGCCAGCAAGCCGTCGATAAACGTGCTCTTAAGCTTTGTCAAAAACCGGTATTCAAGCACCAGCGGCACGATGGGATGCTTGTCCGACAGCGCCTCCAGCGTGTCCGCATCGGTGGAAAAGCCGGACTTCGTTTTGCGCTGCGTCGGAAGCGCAAGCGTTTGAAAAAGCACCTCGCCAAGCTGCTTCGGCGAAAGAATATTGAACTCCCCGCCCGCAGCTTCGTAAATCTCCGCCGCAAGCGCGTCAATCCGCGTTTTGCACTGTCCCTGCAACTCATGCAGGATGCGCTCGTCAACGGCAAAGCCTTCGCGCTCCATGCGAAAAAGCACACGGGAAAGCGGCAGCTCCATATCCCGGTACAGGCTTCCCATGTCTGCGGCTTCCAGCGCGCTCTGCATGGGTGCGTACAGGGAAAACAGCGTCGCAGCGTTGGCGTCGCCCACATGCAGCGTCTGCTCCGCTAGCGCACTGAGGGCGCCAGCCGGGCGGTTGGCATGCAGCAGGTAATCCGCAATCATGGCGTCAAACACGCGGCAGCTTAGCTCGATACCATTCTCGATCAGTATGTGCATAAGGCGCTTGCTGTCAAAAACAAGCAGCGTCCTGTTTCCGTCCGTAAAATACGGTGCAAACGCGGAAAGAACCTCCGCCGTATCCAGGCCTGCGGAAAACAGATCGCCCCCCGGCGCCACGCGATAGCATGTTTCCCGGTCAAAGGCAAAGGTCAACGCTTCCTGCACGTCGATGGCAAACTGCGCGGCGCTTGCATGCTTTTGAAGCGTTTCGCGAAGCGCCTCCATCGTGTCCACCGGCACGGTGCTTACCTTTACCGCATCGCTCACATCGAAAGCGGGCGCATCGCCTTCCGGCAGGCGCGAGGCAATCGCGCGCAGCTCCAGCTGCGAAAGATGCGCGCGCGCGCCGGCAAAGCGCGCAGGCAGGCATACGCAGTCGGAAAGCTCCATCCTTACGGGCGCTTCCGTGCAAATCGTTCCGATTTCGTAACTCATGCGCGCGGAATCCGCGTTTGCGGCAAGCTTTTCGCCAAGCTTCCCCTTGACCTCGCCCGCATGGGCAAGCACGCCTTCGATATCGCCGTACTCGGAAAGCAGCTTCAACGCGGTCTTTTCGCCAACGCCGGGCACGCCCGGTATATTGTCGCTGTTGTCGCCCATAAGGCCCTTCAAATCCCGCATCCGTTCCGGCGTCAGCCCGTACGTTTCTTGCAAAAGGGCCTCGTCATATTCCACCGTATCGGTAACGCCGCGTTTGGTCAGTAATACATGCGTCGTCGCATCGATCAGCTGCAAAGCATCGCGATCCCCCGTTACGAGCAGCGCGAACGTACCGGCGCGCGCGCACTTGCGCGCAAACGTGCCAAGTATATCGTCCGCTTCGTAATGCGGGCATTCGCATATGGCCACGCCCATCTCGGCAAGCAGCGTTTTGAGCAGCGGAAACTGCGCGCGCAAATCCTCCGGCGTCTCCTTGCGCCCCGCCTTGTATTGCGCAAAGGTCTCGTGACGAAAGGTCGGGCCGTGCATATCGAACGCAACAAGCAGATAATCCGGCTTTTGCGCGGCCAGCTTAAGCAGCATGCTCAAAAAACCGTGCAGCGCGCCCGTCGGTACGCCGTCCGCCGTCGTCATCGCAGGCAGGGCATAATACGCGCGGTGCATGAGGCTGTTTCCGTCGATGGCAATGAGCTTTTTCAAATAATACTCCTATTCCTCTTACGCCGAAATGACGTCGTAGACAAGCTGCGGCGGCGCAACGCGCGTTTCACCGAGCATAATTGCCTCCCGCATCAGGCGCTCCGCCGTATTGAGATTCGTTTCGTCGTTGACATAGAACGTGCATACCGGCTCGTCGGCCTTTACATAATCGCCGATGCGCTTATGCATGACAAGACCCACCGCCGGGTCAATGACATCCTCCTTGGTCGCGCGGCCAGCGCCAAGCACCTGCGCCGCCGTACCGATCTTCTCCGTCTGCATGCTCGTGATATAGCCTTCCTTCTCCAGGCAAAGCGGCACAAGCCGGCGCACGGCGCACAACTCGTTCATGCGCGTAAGCGTCAAATACGACGCGTCCCCGTTCAATTCGGTAATCATCGCACGCAGCTTCTCTATGCCGCGGCCGGAACGGAGCGCATCCGTCAGCTTTTCGCGCGCCTCCGCATCCGTTTCGGCAAGGCCGCTCAGCTTCAGCATATTCGAGCCAAGCAGCATGCAGATTTCATAGAGCGGGTCGCCCTCCGGCACCTGCCCCAGCAAAAGCTGCACCGCCTCGCGCGCCTCCAGCGCGTTGCCAACGGCAAGGCCGAGCGGCTGGTTCATATCCGTAATGCAGGCGGTCACGCGGCGGTTGAGCACCGTACCCATCTTGACCATCGCACGCGCCAGCGCATGCGCATCGTCCAGATTTTTGACGAACGCGCCGCTGCCGACCTTTACGTCCAGCACGATTGCGTCCGTTCCCGCCGCAAGCTTCTTGCTCATGATGCTTGCCGCGATCAGCGGAACGCTCTGCACCGTGCCGGTTACATCCCGCAGCGCATACATCTTCTTGTCAGCAGGCACAAGATCACCCGTCTGCCCGATAACCGCAACGCCTGTTTTCCGGACAATCTCCTTAAAGCGCGGTATCGGCTGCTCTACGCACGTACCGGGAATAGCCATGAGCTTATCGAGCGTGCCGCCCGAAAACGCAAGTCCGCGTCCGGACATCTTCGCAACCGTGCCGCCGCAGGCCGCAACCAGCGGCGCAACAACCAGCGTCGTCGTGTCCCCGACGCCGCCGGAGGAATGCTTATCCACCTTCACGCCCGGCAAATCCGAAAGATCGATCACGTCGCCGCTGTGCATCATCGTCATGGTTAAATCCGCGTTCTCACGCCCGTCCATGCCCATAAGCCGGATCGCCATCATCAGCGCCGCCATCTGGTAGTCCGGTATCGCACCGTCCACATAGCCCCGAACCGCGAATTGAATCTCCTCCGTCGAAAGGGTTTTCCCCTCCGCCTTCTTTTCAATAATTTCCGCCATCATCATATGCGTTTCCTCCTATGCGTTCGTCTTTGCCGCCGGAACCGGACGGCCGTTTCTTAGCGGAATGCCCGAAAAAAGCTGCTCCGCAACCGCATCAAGCGTCGTTTCGTGCCTCTGCACCGTTTCTCCGTCGCCGTAGCGGATGGCATAATTGCCGTCCTGCGTGCGTGCAATAAGCGCAAACGGAATCCGCTTTGTCCGGCAGGCAAAGCAAATGGTGTCCGTAACCGTATCCATAATGCCGAGGCTGCCGTCCGCCCCGTTGGTTGCCGCCACGACCAGCGCGGCATTGTCCAGTAAATGCGCAAACCCGCCATACCGCAGCACGCTTGCAAGACCGGAGCAACGGCGCACGCCGTTTCCTTCCGACTCTGCCATATCCGGATGCGTGCTCCAGATTTGCAGTTCGACGCCTTCCACGAAGATTTCCGGAAGCGTATCCGCGCCCGCCGCGAGTATAACGCTGTGATATCCGGCGTCGCGGACCGCCGTTATGGTCGCAAGGAGGTTTTCCTGCGTAAGCCCGGCCGTCTCCAGTATAGCCGTTCTATCCGGCAGCACGCCGTAACGAACGTCCGTGCTCTTCACGCGCATATACCGGCCGCAGCAGGCTGCAACCAGCGCGTCGAGCGTACCGGCTCCGCCGGAGGCGATGCGCTGCGGAATGACGCGCGTGTTGGGGTACGCCTTTGCCGCCGCCCGGCAGATACGCCGCGCCGCATCCGTGGACGTGCATCCGCCGTACACAAGCTCCGACGCGACAACCACGCACGGCAGCTTGTTATTGCGGTTCGGCGCCGGACGCTTCTGCCCCGCAAAAAACATATCGCCGTAACGGACGTCCCCGCAGATAACGGAACCGTTCGGTTGAATCTGCCCAAGATACTCCACGCGGCTGCATCGTTCCACATGGTTATTCTGCACAAACGGCATGTATGCGGTAAGGTACGAGCAAAGCACAAAGTCCGTGGACAGCAGATCGTATAACGCCTGCCCGACCGTCAGCCGCAGATTGCTAAAAAGGCAAATGTACGCCTTCTCCGGCTCGTCCTCCGCAGCATCGTCCCACATGCCGTAGAGCTTGCTGTCCGTCAGCAGCGTCGTCGGCACGCGGGAAAAGACAATTTGCCATACGTCCTCCGGCGTCAGAGCCGCATCCGGCGTCATCGCGAAGCGAAGCCCCACGGAAAAACGTGAAAACTCCATTACATATCCTCCTGCGTCAGTTCCATATATACTTTTTCCGCCGCTTCCCACTCGGTATACTCCGTATCCAGCACGGCACGCAGCGTCGTAATCCTTTCATAAAGCGCGTTCGCGGCCTCGTAATCCACGGAAAGCGCAGGCGCGCACATCTCCTCTTCCAGTTTGGCAATCTCCGCCTCGCGCGATGCAACGGCGGTCTCCGCACGGGAAAGCGCGCCCCTGGCCTGCGCAAGCGCCGCGCGGCGCTCCCTGTTGCGCGTGTATTCGTTCTTTTCAGAAGGCTTTTGCTTTTCCTGCGGTTCCGCGCTTTCGGCAAGCAAGGTCTTATAATAATCCCAATCGCCCGCAAATTCGCTCAGTCCGTTTTTGTCCATAATGAGAATCCGGTCCGCAATCCGGTTTGCCAGATACCGGTCGTGCGTAATGATTACCATCGTGCCGCCGTAGTCGGCCAGCGCGCTTTCCAGCGCCTCGCACGACGGAATATCCAGATGGTTCGTCGGCTCGTCCAGAAAGAGCACATTATTGCCGCGCAGCATCATCTTTAGCAGCTGGATGCGCGCAAGCTCCCCGCCGGAAAGCGTGTTGAGCGGCTTGAACACGTCGTCGCCGCGAAACAGGAATGTGCCAAGATAATTGCGCAGCGTTACGTTGTCGCAGCGTGGAAACGTATCCTGCAAATCCGCAAGGATGGAACAGGTTTTATCCGTATGCACGGTGCTTTGCTCAAAATAGCCGACGCTTACGTTGTTGCCAAGCAGATAGCTGCCCTCGTCCGGCTGTTCGCGGTTTAGGAGGATTCGAAGCAGCGTCGTCTTGCCGCAGCCGTTTTCCCCGATAATGCATACCTTCTCGCCGTTTTTAACCAGCATGTTCAGGTTGGAAAACAGCTGCTTATCCCCAAAACGCTTGCTTAAGCCTTTGCACACGATCACCTCGTTACAGGTCAGCTCGTCCGCCGTCAGCGAAAAGCGAATCGACCGCGGCGCCTCCTCCGGCTTGACAAGTGCATTCTTCAGCCGCGCAATCTGCTTTTCCTTGCTCGCGATGGTCACATAGTTGCGCGCCTGGTTCCACCGGCGCTGCTGCGCAATCACGCCCTCAATGCGGCGTATCTCCCGCAGGCCGTTCCGATAACGGCGCATGGCATACTCGTGCTCGGAAAGCTTGCGTTCCGCATACTGCGTATACGTGCCGCTGCTCACCGTCATCGATCCGTTTTGCAGCTCAAATATGCGCGTGCAGACATGATCCAGAAAATACCGGTCGTGCGAAATCACGATGTATGCGCCGGTAAAAGCGTTCAGGTAATCCTCCAGCCACTCAAGGGATCGTATATCGAGATGGTTTGTCGGTTCGTCCAGCAAAAGCAGGTTCGCATCCGACAGCAGCACGCGGGCAAGCTCCGCCTTTCGCATCTGCCCGCCGCTCATGCTCGCAACCGGCTGATCAAGCTCCTGCTCCGTAAAGCCAAGGCCAAGCAGCGCCGCGCGCGTGCGGCTTTTGTACGTCAACCCGCCCTGCTCCTGATACGCCTCCGTCAGCTCCGCCTGCCGCCGCAGCATCGCGTCGTCGACATGCTCCGCGCGCTCCATGCGTTCGGCCAGCGCGCTCAGTTCCGTTTCCATGCGCATAAACCGCGCGCTCGCCGCAAGCGCCGCCTCATACAGCGAAGCGCCGTCCGGCCAAACGGGCGACTGGTCCAATACGGCGATATGCGCCCCCTTGGACACGGCCAGCTGCCCGCCGTCATATGGCTCACAGCCCGTCAGCATATTCAAAAGTGTTGTCTTGCCGCAGCCGTTAACGCCGACAAGGCCGATATGATCCCGTTCGAACACGTCGAAGGAAACATCGGAAAATATCGTGCGTTCGCCGAAGCTTTTCGTAAGTCCAGTTGCGTGAATCAGTGCCATATACTCGCTCCAAATCAATGCACTCATTCTAACATAACCGGCACGCTGCTGCAAACAATGCCGCATACGCAACCGGCATGTTTACCGGAAATTCTCAAAAAGTTCAAACTAAACCCGTATGCCATGCTGTATACTTTTTCATTATGAAGGACACAAATTCGCGTCACGAGCCGTCGCGGCTTTTGAGCGGCGGCACGCATAAACGGCGGTTATCCTCCGTTGCACGCATGTGGATTTTGGGCATGGCGGGCGTTTGCGCCGTATGCTTTGTGATGATTCCGCTTCTTCTGAAAAATACTGCCGGCGCCAATGCCGTATATATCATGGCGCAGGCCGAGCATAACGACTTTGAAACGCCGGAGCCATACTCCTTCGAAATTGCTACGCCCGTTCCGGAAGAAACGCCCGCGCCTTTGCCAACCCCTTCCGCCGGCATTGAAGTCTCCTTATACCTGCAACTGCAACAGGGCGACGACTACCCCAGCGTAGAGACGCTGCAAACGCGCCTGATGCAGCTAGGCTACCTCGACTCCGACGAACCGACGACCGTATACGGAGCGGCGACGGCAAACGCCGTATCGCTCTTTCAGCGTACGCTGTCCTACGATATGAACGGCGTCGCCGATATCGAGTTACAGGAAAACCTGTTCTCCGACGATGCTACGCCATATGAAGTAAAGCTTGGCGACAGCGGTGCGGATGTGGAAAGCATGCAGTCGCGCCTCTATGAGCTTGGTTATTACGAAGGGAAAGTGAACGGCTACTTCGGCGTCGCCACCGAGCAGGCGCTTATGGATTTCCAGACCAAGAACCAGATTGCGGTGGACGCCGTTTTCCATGTTGATGACCGCGACCTGCTGTATTCGCCCTCCGCATTGCCAAAGATCGACCCCACGCCCACGCCGACGCCCAAGCCCACGAAGAAGCCTTCGACAAAAACGCCCAAGCCGAGTAAAACGGCTTCCTCCTCGTCCGGCTCGTCCTCGTCGTCCGACTCCGGCTCGTCGTCAAGCGGCGGGTCCGATTCTGGCAGCTCCTATACGCCGAGCTATTCCGCTTCGTACAGCGCGGACGGGATTGTCTCCGTCGCCTGCGCCATGCTCGGCAAGCCGTACGCCTGGTCGGAGGAAAGCCCTGACAAAGGCTTTGACTGCTCCGGGCTCGTATACTTTTCCCTTCGCACCTGCGGCGTTTCCACGAGCCGGTACAGCGCGCTCGGCTTTAGCAATGTCAGCGGCTGGGGCTATGTCGGCAGCATCGGGGAGCTTGTCAAGGGCGATCTGCTCTTCTTTAAGAGCGATACCTCCGATAGCGTAAACCACACCGGCATATACTGCGGCGGCGGCAAGTTTGTGCATGCGTCGTCCAGCTCCGGCGAGGTTCGATACAGTTCCGTGAGCACCGATTACTGGACGCGTAACTTCATCAATGGAAGGCGTGTTTTCTGATGCGCTGCAATCTTTGCCCCAAGCAATGCCTCGTGGACCGTATTTCCACACTGGGCGCGTGCGGCGCGGGCCTGACGCCGCGTGTCGCGCGCGTGATGGCGCACCGGTGGGAGGAGCCATGCATCAGCGGCACGGCGGGCTCCGGCGCGGTGTTCTTCTCCGGATGCAATCTCCGCTGCATATTCTGCCAAAACAGCGTATTGCAGGACGGCCTTGCCGGACAAGCCTGCAATGCAGACGCGCTTTCCGATATCTTTCTTTCGCTGCAAGCGCAGGGCGTGCACAACATAAACCTTGTTACGCCAACGCCGCACATTCCGGTGATTCGCAAAGCATTGCTTACCGCAAAGCAAAACGGTCTCTCACTCCCCATTGTGTATAACACCGGCTCATACGAGCGCGTTTCTGCACTGCGCGCGCTCGACGGCCTCGTCGACGTCTATTTGCCCGATATGAAGTACGTTTCCCCCGTGTTGAGCGAGCGCTACTCCGGCGCGGCGGATTACTTTGCCGTGGCAAGCGACGCCATTTCCGAAATGTACCGGCAGGTCGGGCAGCTGATGATCGGGCCGGACGGAATCGCCACCCGCGGCGTACTGATCCGGCATCTCGTGCTGCCCGGCTGCATCGACGACAGCCGGAAGGTGCTGCACGATCTTGTAACGCGTTACACGCCCAAGGTGTATCTATCGCTCATGCGGCAATACGTACCTGCCGCGCATGTAACAACGCCTCCACTGAACCGAAAACTGACCGACCGGGAGTACGAACGCATCATGTCGTATGCGCTATCCCTCGGCATGGACCATATCTGGGTACAGGAAAAGGAGTCCGCAAGCGCGGATTTTACGCCAAGCTTCACATAAATGCAATAAAAAAGACATATTCAAGTGATTTTTGTGCTTGCAAATGCATATTCCCTTTGCTATACTATATACATAAATACAAGTGCATAAGGTTTCCGTTCGGCTGTTAGTTTTTTCATTACCGATTTCCTCCTTAAAACCGCGTAACCGAACTACTATGTACCATCATCCAACTTTTCGGTGGATAGGGCACCGCCGGAAAGGCAGTTGAACGGAAAACAAGAGACCGGAATAACCGGTCTCTTTTTGTTCTCTTCCCCATCATCCGTTTTCGAGAATCCGCACCGACCCCGCCGCCGGTCATATGCCCTGCGCAGGGCAATCCGTCCTCCGCCTATCCGCGCTGCCGGTACAGCATCGCCGCGCCGACAATGCCCGCGTCGTTCCCCATGCTTGCGGGCACAACGTCCGCGCAGGTATGGAAGAACGCATGCGGTTTGACGAACGCGTTCACGGCCTTGAATAAAATATCGCCCGCGTTGCTTACGCCGCCGCCCAACGCAACAACCTCCGGATCCAGCATGGCAATACCGGAAACAATCGCCGCGCCAAGGTGCTCCGCATACGCATGAAACAGCTTTTCCGCCGTTTCATCGCCGCTCTTTGCGCAGTCGATGATCAGCTTTGCGTCAATCTTTTCCCCGCCGGCATGCCGCCTTGCGATCATACAGTCCGGATTCGCCTCCGCCGCGCGGACCCCGTCGCGAATCAACGCGGTCGCCGAGCAATACGCCTCCACATCCCCAAGGTTTCCGCAGGAGCAAGGCTCCCCGCCAAACTGCAAATACGCATGCCCGAACTCAAACCCGTTTTTGTTTCCGCCAAGAAAGAGCCGGTCGTTCATAATCAATCCGCCGCCGACGCCCGTGCCAAGCGTAATGAGCAGCCCGGACGAATGCCCGCGGAACGCGCCGCAATAGTACTCCGCAAGCGCCGCCGCGTTCGCATCGTTCTCAATGAAAATCGGCGTGTCGGGAAAGTGCGCATGCAAAAGCGCGCAAAGCGGAAAATCGTGATACCCAAGATTGTGCGCGTCCTTGACGCAGCCCGTATCGTATGCGATGCTTCCCGGCACAGCCGTGCCAATCGCACAGACGTCCGCAGGGGTAAGCCCGTTCTCCGCCAGCAGCGCATGCACCAGCTTCGCCATAACGGTTATGGAGGCGTCCGGTGTTTCCTTGCCCGGATACGGCAGGGAACGTTTTGCGACAAGCGCGTTGCTTTCGGAAACCAGCCCGCCTGCAATATTTGTCCCGCCTACGTCAATGCCTATCGAATACATGTTCCTCCGCCTTCCTGCTACAGTACGTACCGCTCGATAAAGTCCGCAACACCATCGTCCTCGCACGCGGGCGCAATCACGTCCGCAACCGCCTGCGCCTCCGGCACGCCGCTCGCAACGCAAACGCCCGTGCCCGCCCACTCGATCATATCAAGGTCCAGATAGCTGTCGCCAACCGCAGCAACCTCCTCGCGGCGGAATCCCATGCGCTCTGCCAGGGATTTCAGCGCCTGTCCCTTCGTAGCGGAAAAATCATTGATCTCAACAAACGTCGACTGTGACCGCGTCACATGCGCCACGCCTGCAAAGCGTTCCGAAAACCGGGTCCACAGCGCCGTTTCCTCCCCCTCGCGGGAAAAGACCAGCACCTTCGGCACATTCTCATATAGCTTCTCACAAATATCCGGGTCTATGACGAACGGCATGCCGTTCTTGCCGACGTAAGCGCATGAATAAGGGTTCGCCTGCCCGGTATACACAATATCGTCCTGATACAAATGCGCCGCAGCGCCCGTATCCCGCGCATATCGCATAACCTCCCGCACAACTTCGGGTGCAAGCGGACGGCTGTCGATGCGCTCATCCGTGCGTGTGTCGACCGTCCATGCGCCGCCATATTGAATGGACGGGCCGGCAATCGAAAGCTGCTGCCAGAATGTCCGCGTTGCGAAGCTGGAACGCCCGGTCGCAATCGTTACAAATACGCCCGCTTCCTGCGCGCGGCGTATCTCCTCCATGTTATGCGCACCAACCGTATTCTCCGAGTTTCCGGTCAGCGTGCCGTCAATATCCAACGCAATCAGTTTGATTGCCATATCTTTCTGGTTCCCCCTACCGAATCTGCCCGCTTCCGCGAACAACATATTTGACCGACGTAAGCGCGTGCAGTCCCATCGGCCCCCGCGCGTGCAGCTTCTGCGTGCTGATGCCGATCTCCGCCCCAAGGCCGAACTCCTCGCCGTCGGTAAACCGCGTGGAGGCGTTGACGTATACCGCCGCGGCATCCACCTCGTTTAGGAAACGTTCCGCGCGCGCATAATCGTTCGTGATAATGCACTCGCTATGGCCCGTTCCGTACGTGTTGATATGCCGGATCGCCTCCGTCAGCCCGTCCACCACCTTGACGGACAGGATATAATCGCCATATTCCGTGGACCAGTCCGCCTCCGTCGCCTCCGCCGCCTCCGGCAGAATGGCACGGGATGCGGCGTCGCAGCGCAGCTCGGTATGGTGCGCCCGAAGCTTCCTTGCAATTTCCGGCAGGGCGCAGGCGGCAATATCGCGATGCAGCAGCAGCGTTTCCAGCGCATTGCACACGGATGGACGCGAGCATTTTGCATTTTCTACAATGTCCGCCGCCATACAAACGTCCGCCCCGGCGTCCACATAGGCATGGCAAACGCCAACGCCCGTCTCGATCACCGGCACGGTTGCGTTTTGTACGACCGTTTGAATCAGCCCGGCGCCGCCGCGTGGAATCAAAACGTCAATGTACTCGTTGCAGTGCATCAGCTCGTTTACCGCCGCGCGGTCCGTACTGCGAATCAACTGAATCGCATCCTCCGGAATTCCGTTATCATACGCGGCGCCGGAAAGACAGTCCGCTATCGCGCCGTTGCTTGCAATGGCCTCGCTCCCGCCGCGCAGAACGCAGGCGTTGCCGGACATCATGCACAAGCCGATCGCGTCCGCCGTAACATTGGGCCGCGCTTCAAAAATGATGCCCACCACGCCGAGCGGTACGCGCCGCTTTTCGATCATAAGCCCGTTCGGCCGCCTGGTAACAAAATCCGCGCCGCCAATCGGATCCGGCAGCGCCGCGACCTTCCGCAGGCCCTGCGCCATTCCCTCGACACGCGCTTTATGTAGGCTCAACCTGTCGATAAACGCATCCGTACGCCCCGCCGCACGCGCCGCTTCGACATCCACGGCGTTCGCAAGCAGGATTGCGTCGGTATTGGCAACCAGCGCATCCGCCATGGCATGGAGCGCGCGCACCCTTCTCTCTGCATCAAGCGTCATCATCGCAAACGCAGCCTTTTTCGCCGCCCGCGCCTGCGCAAGAACGTCTTCCATGGTTCCTCCGATCTGCTTTCGCTTCCTGCGAAACCAGCAAAGTAAATACTTGCCCGCACCCTCCCCATTCGCGTCCGAACGCAAACAAAGGGGGATTTTGCATGCTTAAGTATAGTATACATTCTCTTCAAAGGCAAGCGACAGAAAGCGGCACGGTTCACACCGTGCCGCACAAAGTTGCCTGTTCTTTTGGCTCTACAGATTGAACTGTGCGCTGATAATATCGACGATTTCCGCACCGATGCGCTTCTGCGCTTCGACGGTCGACGCGCCGATATGCGGCGTGCAGCTCACACGCGGGTGGCTATACAGCTTCTCGTTCTTCGCGGGCTCCTCGGCAAATACGTCCAGACCTGCGCCGAGCACCTTACCGCTTTCCAGCGCGGCAAGCAGCGCGTCCTCGTCCACATTCGTGCCGCGCGAGGTATTGATGAGAATCACGCCATCCTTCATCTTGGCAAGGTTCTCCTCGTTGATGATCGGCTGACCCGGCAGGGACGGCACATGCAGGGAGATGATGTCGGACTTGGCAAACAGCTCGTCCAGCTCCGCATAACGCATCGTCTCGCACTCCAAATCATGATTCTGGAACTGCGGCAGATCGTTTGCGATTACCTGCATACCCAACGCCTGGCAGCGGCGGCCGAGCGCCTGCCCGATGCGGCCGTATCCCACAATACCGACGGTACGCCCATGCAGCTCGATACCCTTGTACGCTTTCTTTTCCCACTTGCCTTCGCGCATCGTATGACCGGCAATGGAGATGAAGCGCGCTACGGAGAACATATGCGCAAGCGCCAGCTCGGCAACGGCGTCGCTGCTCGCACGCGGGGTGTTTCGCACGGTAATGCCCTTGCTTTCCGCATACTTTACGTCGATATTGTCCACGCCTACGCCCCCGCGAATGACCAGCTTCAGTTTGCCGGTCGCCAGCGCGGCGTCGATATGCGGCTCACGCACCTTGGTCGCGGAGCGCACAACAAGCACGTCATAGTTCTTGACCGCTTCCTTAAGCGCCTCGGACTCGTAGAATTCGCAGTCTACCTGGCAGCCTTTTTCGGTAAGCGCGGCAATCGCGCCCTTTTCCATACCGTCGGATGCAAGAATTTTTACCATAGCGATTCTCCTTTTCTTATTTGCCGGAATGCTCGGCTTCGTACTTTTTCAAAAAGTCGACCAGCGCCTGTGCGCCTTCGATGGGCATAGCGTTATACACCGACGCACGCAGACCGCCGACGCTCTTATGGCCCTTTAGGTTCTCAAAACCGGCTGCTTTGGTGGCCGCAACCACCTCTGCGTCGGATTCCTTGCTCTCCGTAACAAACGGAATGTTCATCAGCGAGCGGACTTCCTTGTCCACCGTGCCCTTGAACATCTTGCTGCTGTCGAGGAAGTCGTAAATGACCTTCGCCTTGGCCTCATTGATCTTCTCCATCGCGGAAAGGCCGCCGATCTTCTTCAAATACTTGAATACCTTGCCGCAGACATAGATGCACCAGCAGTTCGGCGTATTGTACATCGAACCGTTCTCCGCATGAATATCATACCGCATATAGGTGGGAACGCTCGCCGGCAGATCTTTGCGAATCAAATCCTCCCGGATGATGACAACCGTCATGCCCGCAGGGCCGACGTTCTTTTGCACGCCCGCATAGATAAGGCCGTAGTCGGCTACATTGCAGGGACGGGACAGAAACATGGAAGACTGGTCGGATACAAGGACTTTGCCCTTCGTATTCGGCAGCGTCTGCCAGGTTGTGCCATGAATGGTCTCGTTTTCGCAAATATAAACATAGTCTGCATCTTCATCAATCGGCAGATCGCTGCAATCCGGAATATAGGAATAGTTCCGGTCCTCGCTCGACGCGACGCAGACGGCCTTGCCAAACTTCTTGGCTTCGTTAAAGGCCTTCTTCGACCAGTTGCCTGTCACAATGTAGTCCGCAACGCCGTTGACCATCAGGTTCATCGGAATTGCCGCAAACTGCAACGTCGCACCGCCCTGGATAAACAGTACTTTGTAATTGTCCGGGATGCCCATCAGGTCGCGAAGGTCGGCTTCCGCCTCGTCAATAATCTGCTGAAAAACCTTGGAACGGTGGGACATTTCCATGACACTCATGCCGCTGCCCCTATAATTGAGCACCTCGGCCGCCACTTCTTCGAGTACCTCTACCGGCATCGTCGCCGGACCTGCCGAGAAATTGTAGATACGATCGTACTTCATTGTGACACGCTCCTTGTTTGTTTCATATAGTATAGGTGTGTTGCATCTAATGCACCTTGCGACACCATTATATCGATGTTTTGCCCGCATTACAACCGTTCGTATGCAAAAATTATCAGATATGCAAAATATATTTTTGTTTTGTCCCCCGCCTGCTTTTCGGCAGCCGGGTTATTCGCCCTTCCCCGCGTGCCGGCAGATGGCGTCAAAGCTTTCCGCGCTGATATCATGTTCCATCTTACAGGCGTCGGCAAAAGCGTTTTCTTTGGAAACGCCCAGCTGCATTAGGAACTTTGCCAGCATCTGATGTCGCTCATACATTCGCTCCGCAATTTCTCTTCCGGCAGCTGTCAGAAAGATCACGTTATCGCCGTCCATCGTAATGTAGCCGTTCTCGCGCAAAAGCTTGGTTGCGTGGCTCACGCTCGGTTTGGTAACAGAAAGCTCGCTCGCGATATCCACAGAGCGCGCAGCGCCCTTCTTTTGTTGCAGAATCAGGATACGCTCCAGATAGTTCTCTATGGACTCGTTCATTTGCATGCTCATACCCTCTTTCTCTTTGTCACCATGTTACCATCTACCGCCTGGTTTCGCAAGCTTCCACATGGCCAACATTGATCGATTGCCAAACAAAAAAGGGGGCAAACCGTCTGCACCCCCTGTACGCGTATGCGCCCGCCTATTTGTTGGCTACGGCCGACTTCAGCGCGCGTAACCGCTTTGCAATATACTTGGGCACCGTGTCCTTTGGTATATCGAGCGCAATGGCAAATTCACTGTAGAGCAACTCTTCCGCCCGCTTCATCGTCGCTTCGTCGATGGCCCCGATTTTTTTGTTGTTCTTGATACGGGCCTGCTTTTTTGCATAAATGGACATCACGAGTTCGATTAAATCGCCGCAGTCATGCGATTGCATCGCGTCGGCATAATGCTGCTTAAGCTCCTGCAAGCTTGCATTATCATAGGAGTGCGTCTGTACGTCTGGAATCACGTCGATCAGGCGTTCCACCTCCTCGCGCGTAAGCAGCTTTCGCATATACACATTTGCGTCCACGGGAACGAATATGGACCCCGACTGGTTACCGGGCGCCAGCACGTAATACTGCTTTTCCTTTCCCTTCTCGCAAAACGACGGCACAATAATATCGGTAATATCGCATACGCCCATCTGCGCATAAATCACCTTATCGCCAATGTTAAACATACAACACGCCTCCTGTTTCCATTCACCCATATATATTCCGCCCCTTGTGCAAAACAGAACGCATCAAGCCAACCGTAACTTGCAGTCCAATTTGCCCCGGTTGCCGATACATCGGGGAATGGCTGCCGTAATCACGATATGTAATGCTGCCTTTGCATGAATGAGCGTGGGTAAAGCGTACCCAAATTCAATATGGGCAAACGCGCGGAACGGGAAGCTGTTCCGCCAGCTCCCCCGTTACCCGCTAAGTATATTTTATCAGTTTGTTCACCCGAATGTAAGCAAAAAATCCGGTATAACAGCGCGTATTTTGGTGCATATTGGCAAATGCAATCTGCTTATACAAATACGCGTGCGCAATACGCCGGATGCAAACATGCGTTACCGGACAAAGCCATCCTTCTCGCTGCCATCGGCCGCAACGCCCGCCTCCTCGACAATATATACGGGGCGATTGCGCGAAGCGTCGAACGTCCGCCACAGGTACCCGCCGAGCAGTCCCAGCGTGACCATCATTACGCCAAAGGAAAACAGGCTGAAGATAAACATCGTCGTAAAACCGTCGACTGCAATATGCCCGGTAACCCTGGCAATGAATACGGTCAGCGCCCAAATCAGCGAACCGAAAAACGAGACCGCGCCGATTACCGACACGATTGTAATCGGCAATGTGGTAAAGGAGAACAGCGTGTCGGCAAACAGCCGGATTTTCTTTTTCAGCGTCCAGCGGCTCTTTCCGACCGTGCGCGCCTGCCGCGTATAATACACCCGATCCGTCGTAAACCCGGCCCACAGAATCTGCCCCGTCAATGCGCTGTCCCGCTCGTCCATGCGCTCGATTACCTCTATCACCTTCCGGTCGACAAGGTATGTATCAAAGCCGCCCTTTGGCATGGCGGGCAACGCCATCTTCTGCACAACGGCATAGTATACGTTGGCAAAAAAGCTGTCCCGCTTTGCATCCTCGCGCCCCTCGCGCACAGCGAGTACGACATTGTTTCCGCGCCGCCAGCTGTTGTACAGTTGCAGCAGCATCTCCGTCGGCTCCTGCAAATCCGCAGTTTTCACCGCTGCGCAGTCGCCCGTTGCATGCGTCAGCCCGCATAAAATCGCCGCATGACTGCCGAAATTGCGGGAAAGCCGGTAGACTTTTACGCGTGCGTCCGCCCTGGCCAATTCGCACATCACCCGCCAGCTTCCGTCGCCGGAACCGTCGTCCACCATCACAAGCTCATAGTCGAAATCTGCGGACGGCTGCAAGGTTTTCACAATGTCCGCATACAACGGCCGCAAATTCTCTTCGTTATAGTATACGGGAATAACAACGGACAGCGTACTCATGCGCGGTTCACTTCCTTTACGTATTCGGCAAAATCACGGATGTACTCCGTCGCGTCATAATGCGCATTGCTCAGGCACAGCAGCACGGAATCCGGTGAAAAGTCATACATTTCCTTCCAAACCATCGTGGGAATATAGATGCCGGTATGCGGGCGCGTCAGCGAAAACACCGCCTCGTTGCCGCGTCCGTCCGTCACGCGGACCTTACTCGTGCCGGAAACATTGATTAATACAAACTCCGAGAACCGGTTTGCATGCTGCCCGCGCACAACATCCGCGTCCGACCCGTATATGTAGAATATCCGCTGAATTGCAAACGGAATGTCCGTCTCGCCTTCCGCAACCACGAGGTGTCCCCGTGCGTCCCCGCGCTGCATGAACTCCAGCATGCGCACGGCGGATAAGCCGGAACGCGACAGGAAGCATTCCGCCGTCATATGGTACCGGCGCTGCATAACCGTTCTGCCGTCCCGCTCAAACGCCTCGCCGCACATGCCTTCATAGACAAAGCCGATTTTTTCGTAAAATCGCCATGCGCGCACATTTTCATCCAAAACGTTCAGGTATACGAGACTTAAGCCCAGCTCCTGAAACGCGATATGCAGCACGGCGTTTGTACCGAACGCCGACGCGCCCGTCCCATGCGCCGCTATGCGCATACCGATTGCGTATTCCGCCGTACCCGCATCGCGGTCGATATACTTTAGGCTCACCGTTCCAAGATAGACGTCCGCATCATCCACGATTGCATAATGCCTGCCGGTTTCCGTCATGCAGCTTTGCACAAAGCGCAGGCAGGTTTGCTCCGTTTGCCCCTCCGGCGCAAACCGGAAAAAGCGATGGATCGAAGGATCATGCATCCATTCGAGCATCCCCGGAATATCCTTTTGCTGCAACGGCCGTATTCTCATATCTGCTCCCGAAACAGCCGCACACTGTCGATCACGTACGCCTGCTCCGCCTCCGTCATACCGTTATACATGGGCAAGCTTAGCACCTCGCCCGCCTGCTGCTCCGCAATGGGGAAATCCCCTTCCCTGTAGCCCAGATACGCATACGCCTGCGACAGATGCGGCGGGATGGGATAATGAATCAGCGTGCCGACGCCGCGCCCCTTCAAAAACGCCGCCAGCGCATCGCGCCGCGCGCAGCGCACGACAAACTGGTGCCAGGTGCTGTCCGCCCCCGGCCGCACGGAAGGCAGCGCGACAACCTCCGTATCCAGATTGGCAAGGTACCGCTCCGCAAGGACGTTTCGTTCCGCGTTGAGCGCATCCATATGCGAAAGCTTTACGCGCAACAACGCAGCCTGTATTTCGTCCAACCGGCTATTCGTTCCAACGACCTCGTTTTGATACCGCACACGGCTTCCGTAGTTACGGTACATGCGAAACTGCTCCGCAATTCTTTCGTCATTCGTCGTAATCGCACCCGCATCCCCGAACGCGCCGCAGCCCTTCGTCGGATAGAAGCTAAAGCATGCGATATCCCCGAACGTTCCCGCCGTCCGTCCCTGCCAGTGGTTCCCGTGGCTCTGCGCGCAGTCCTCCACCACGTAAAGCTTGTTCCGCCGCGCAATATCCATGATGGCGGTCATGTCGCAGGCCTGCCCGAATAAATGCACCGCAAGAATCGCCTTTGTCCTGTCCGTAACAGCCGCCTCAATGCGGTCCGCATCTATATTCAGATACGCGTCCGGCTCGACAAAAACCGGCGTTGCGCCGTTGATGGTGACTCCCATCACGCACGCGATATAGGCATTGGCGCAAACGATCACCTCGTCGCCCGCATGGATGCCGAGAATACGAAAGCTCAGCCAGAGCGCGTCGAGTCCGCTGCCCAGGCCAACGCAATGCGCTGCGCCGATATACGCCGCCCATTCGCGTTCAAAGCTGCGCACCTCTTCCCCAAGCACATACCAGCCGCTGCGCAGCACCGCAACCGCTTTTTCTTCATATTCCCTGGCAAACAGATCGTACTGGCGTTTCAGGTTGTTAGCCGCAATTTCCATTCGTTCCCTCCGTGGGCAATACTGCGCCCACAAACCACCCTTGCGCATACGCAAGAAACCGTTTATCCCTTTTTCGCATAGAAAAGCTCGAACACAGGGCGTATCCAAGCGAAAATCGATTGCCTATATTATATAAGACACAGAAAATATGTCAACTTTCCCGATGCTTCCGCCAATTGACGGGTGTTTCGCTGATTCGTATAATAGTAAGCAGGCTTTCCGCATCCGGCGCGCCTATCGCCCCGCCGCCCTTGCATTCTGCCGAAATTCCCACTATAATACTACCTGCCGCATGGAAGCGGCATTTCTATGACGGGAGCAACGCCTTTGCAAACGAGCGATTTTTATTATGATTTGCCACATGCGCTGATTGCACAAACGCCGGTCGAAAACCGCGCGTCGTCGCGTCTGCTTGCCTATGACCGCGCGAACCATACGCTCGCCGACCGTCACTTTTCCGACATTGTCGAATATATCCGGCCAAACGACGTGCTCGTGCGCAACACGACGCGCGTCATCCCCGCGCGCCTGTACGGCAAGCGCAGCGATACGGGCGGCAATATGGAGTTCCTCCTGCTACGCCGCGTAAAGGACGATACCTGGGAATGCCTTGCCCGCCCGGCCAGACGCGCCGTCGCAGGGCGCACCTATATCGTAAGCGGCGAGCTATCCATAACCGTGCTTGGGGAAACGCAGGCCGACGGCGGACGGCTGATCGAGCTGCATTACGACGGTATATTCGAAGAGATTCTTGACCGCATCGGCGAAATGCCGCTGCCGCCGTACATTACCGAAAGGCTTGCCGACGGCTCCCGCTACCAGACCGTGTACGCACGCGAGCGCGGCAGCGCCGCTGCACCCACAGCGGGGCTGCACTTTACCAGCGAACTGCTAAACCAAATCCGCAATAACGGTACGGACGTTGTCGACGTGCTGCTGCACGTTGGCCTTGGCACGTTTCGCCCCGTATCCGAAACAAACGTTGAAGACCACGTAATGCACAAGGAATACTACGAGGTAACGGAGGACGCCGCAAGCCGCATCAACGCCGCAAGAGCCAACGGCGGCCGGATTATCGCCGTCGGAACCACATCCTGCCGTACGCTCGAAAGCGTTACGGACGAGTGCGGCACGGTCCGCCCCGGCTCCGGCTGGACAGGCATTTACATCACGCCCGGTTACCGTTTTAAGGCGGTCGACGCGCTGATAACCAACTTTCATCTGCCGGAATCCACGTTGCTCATGCTCGTTTCCGCGTTCATGGGCCGGGAGGAGGCGCTCCGCGCGTATGCGCATGCGATCGAGGAACGCTACCGTTTTTTCAGCTTCGGCGACGCGATGTTCATCCAATGACGGGAGACGCTATGGAACAGCCATTTACCTTTACACTGATCAAAACCTGTAAACAGTCCGGCGCGCGGCTCGGCGTTTTGCATACGCCGCACGGCGATATTGAAACGCCCTGCTTTATGCCGGTCGGCACGCAGGCGACGGTCAAGGCCATGACGCCGCGCGACCTTGCCGACGTTGGTGCGAATATCATTTTGTCCAATACCTACCACCTCTATCTTCGGCCGGGTCACCGCCTGGTGGAGGAAGCGGGCGGATTGCATACGTTCATGCACTGGGACCGGCCCATTCTCACCGACAGCGGCGGTTTTCAGGTGTTCAGCCTCGCCAAAATCAAC
>CAYPLG010000033.1:0-24139 GCA_964411535.1 uncultured Oscillospiraceae bacterium | reverse complement strand
GGGTGGCTTCCAGATTATAGCTGTGCCCCGTCTCCTCCTGGAACTCGATCATCAGATCCCGCAGATAGTTCATTACGTCCAGCGAGAACGCAAGCCCTTCCGGACTGCCAATATCCTTGCCAAGGAAATTGAGGCAGGCCTCGTTCATGCCGATAAGGCCAATGGTGTTAAAATGATTCGTCCAATACTCCCCGGACCGCGCCTTAATATTGCGCAGATAATGCGCAGAATACGGGTACAGACCCTGCTCCGTCTGCCGTTCGATGATCTTACGCTTGATTTCCAGGCTCGTTTTCCCAAGCGTGGCGATATGCCGGAGCCTCGCAAAGAAGTCCTCCCTGGACGTCGCAAGATAACCGATGCGAGGCAGGTTGATCGTATATACGCCGATGCTACCCGTCATGGGATTGCTGCCGAACAAGCCGCCGCCGCGCTTGCGGAGCTCCCGCTTGTCCAGCCGCAGGCGGCAGCACATGCTGACCGCATCCTCCGGCGAAAGGTCGGAATTGACGTAGTTTGCGAAATACGGAATGCCGTATTTGCAGGTTATTTTCATAAACTCATCCACTACGTCGCTCGACCAATCAAAATCCTTTGTAATATTGATCGTCGGAATCGGGAACGTAAACACGCGGCCCTTGGCGTCTCCGTCAAGCATCACGGCGCAAAACGCTTTGTTGAACACGTCCATCTCCGCCTGATACTCTCCGTAGGTGTGTTCGGTATACTCCCCGCCGATAATAACCGGCTCGTCGCGAAGCGTACTGGGCACCTTTATATCAAACGTCAGGTTCGAAAAGGGGCATTGGAAACCTACGCGGGTCGGCACATTGATATTGAAAACAAACTCCTGTAAGCACTGCCGGATTTGTTCAAACGTCAGATGATCTCTCGCGACGAAGGGCGCGCAATAGGTATCAAACGAGCTCCAGGCCTGCGCACCGGCAGTCTCGCCCTGCGTTGTAAACGTGGAGTTGACGATCTGCCCAAGGAAGCTGCGCAAATGCTTAGCCGGTTTGCTCTCCACCTTTCCTTCCACGCCGCCGAAACCTTCCATCAGCAGTTGACGAAGATCCCAGCCTGCGCAGTACGGCCCGAAAAAGCCTAAATCGTGAATATGCGCGTCGCCGGATTCATGCGCCTTGCAGATATCGATCGGATATACTTCATATAGCCAATACTTTTTGGTAAACGCTTCCCGGACATAGTTGTTAAGTCCGTTCACACTCTTCTGCATGTTTGCATTTTCTTTGATATTCCAGTCCTTATCGTTGAGATAGTCGCCAAACATGTCGATAGTGGCGCCGATGAGCGCGTTAATATCACGCGTACCGCGGCGCTTTTCCCGGTAGAGAATATATGCCTTCGCCGTGCGTGCATGACCCGCTTCGATGAGCACCTTCTCCACAATATCCTGAATGCCTTCCACATCCGGCGCACGACCGGCATACTTGCGCTCCGCAAGACGCACAACCTCATCCGTCAGACGATCCGAAAGCTCCTCATTTGTGCCGTTAACGGCCTGCGCAGCCTTCCAAATCGCGTTTTTAATCTTCTGGCGATCAAACGTTTCTTTCCTGCCGTCGCGCTTTACGATTTCTGTAAACATGTTTGGTTTTCCCCCAATTGGCTTTTTTCTTTCGTGCATTGTTAGTGTACCTTGCCGCATATTTTGTGTCAAGGTGCCGGTATTGCATACTACATGTTGATAAAAACAGTGGATAATCTGTGGAAAACCGGTGCAAAGATTCCGTTTCGTGTGTGCTTTCCGCACAATTGTTGACAATTTTGGCATTCCTGCATTTATATTTTTCTGCGTAATGGCCGCATATCATTCGTTTGCAATGCATTTCTATAAATTTTATTAATAAAGAGTTCATAGTTTATTTTATCCGTTTTCCACAAGTCATTGTGTTTTTTTCTCTTATCGACACAATATATTGTATGTAATACGGGCGCGAAAACTCCGCGCCCGTAACTCTTTGCATATACCGCTGTTCTCCGGTTTGTCAGCTCTCCTCTACGTCATCAAAGTTCATATCCGTTTTGTTTTCCACAACGATGGTAAGCTCCATATACTCTCCGTCACGGAATACGGAGATTACGAGGGATTCGCCAATATTCAGCTTCTCCACAATCTCGACAAGTTCGGTTTGCGTGCTAACCTTCGTGCCATTCGCTTCTACGATGATATCCCCTACCAGCACGCCCGCCTTGCTGGACGGACCTCCCTTAACAACGCCGACAACGAGGGCGCCATCCGGCACGTTCTCCGCCTCTGCAATCGTCTCCGTGATGCTGGAAACAACAATACCGACGCCAGGCCGATCCACTTTTCCCTTGCGAATCAGCGATTCCATAATAATCTTGACTTTATTGATCGGCAGTGCAAAACCAATGCCCTCGGCGCTGACCGCGTTGCCAAATGCGTCATAACCGGCAAGCATGGTCTTCGCGCTGTTGATACCGATCACCTCGCCTTGCATGTTAAGCAGAGGACCGCCGCTGTTGCCATAGTTGATCGCAGCGTCCGTTTGCAGATAGGTATTCGTGTAATCATCAATTGTAATCTCGCGCGTCAGGGCGCTAATAATGCCAAATGTCAACGTGTTGGCTAGCTTGTCCGCGTCAAGAGGGTTACCGATCGCAAGCACGTATTCCCCGACGCGAACCTTGTCGGAGTCGCCAAGCGCCAGCGCAGGCAATCCGGTTTTGTCAATTTTTAATACGGCAATGTCCGTTTCCAAATCTTTGCCGATCACTTTTGTTTCAATTTCCTCACCATTGTCCATCAGAACGGTAATCTTCTCCCCGCCGTCTACGACGTGCGCATTGGTAAGAATATACCCGTCGCTGGAAACGATGAATCCGGAGCCGCTGCCGTACACCTGCAAACCGGCAATACCGGTTTCCGGTTGTGTGGTATAGTTCACAACGCCGACAACGCCGGGCGCAGCCGCGTCAAAAATATCGGGTATCGGATTATCCACGGTAAACGGAAGCGTCGGAACAACGCCGTCAAGCTCCGGCATAACACGATCCTCCTGCGTTACCTCCGGCGTAGCGGCGGGCACCGGCGTTTCTGCCGGCGTCTTCGGTTGGGAAGGCTGGCTTGTCGTCAAGGGCATTTGTATTTCGTGGTGGACTTCCCCTGTGCTGGCAAGCCGAAGCAGCCCCAATACCGTCAGCGCAAGTAAAACAACTACCGCGACAATAACAACGACGGTAAAGGCGCCGCCTTCGCGCTTTCCATTCTGTTTATCTGCATAATACGAATCATACTGCCGGTCCATTTCTTCTTCCTCCGTCCTGTTGCACTCTTCTTGGTGATGCTGCACGTTTGAGTGTAAAGGTAAACGTGCTCCCCTTTCCGCGCGCGCTCTTGACCGTTATGGTCTGCCCATGCTGGTCAATAATGCGTTTTACAATCGAAAGGCCCAGGCCTGTACCGCTTTGCTGCGTGGGCGTATGCGCCTTCTCTACCTTGTAAAAACGGTCAAATACATGCGGAACATCCTCTTCCGGAATACCTTGTCCGGAATCCGCAATGCTTACGTATGCTTCCCGCTTCATGGCATAGGTCGCAATACGCAATCTGGAATGATCGGGCGAATACTTGATTGCATTGTCGATAATATTGCGCAGCACCTGACCAATCTGCGCATTGTCCGCCTCCACGAAGCATTGCTCTATCGCGAACTTAACATCAACCTCCATACTTTTTTCGTAAATACGCGCTTCGAACGTCAGAAGCGTCCGCCGAATCAGCTCGTTAATATCAAATACTTCCAGACGCAGCGCCGTTTTTCCGGATTCGATTCGCGCAAGGTCAAGCAGGTCGTTGACCATCGCGGCCATACGACGCGTTTCGGAAAGTACGACGTCGATATACTTGTCGTAATCGCGGCGATCGATCGTACCATCCTGCATCGCCTCTAAAAAGCCTTTAATGGACGTCAGCGGGGATCGCAGTTCATGGCTGACGTTGGCAACGAAGCTTCTGCGCGTCGCTTCCAGATCCTTGAGCTGATCCGCCATCGCGTTAAAGCTTGTCGCAAGCTGGGATGCTTCCTTGCTATTGCCAACCGGAATACGGATATTATAGTCGCCCTTTGAGTATTTCTGTACGGTATCGTTAATTTCCAAAAACGGTTTTGTCAGCCGGGTGGTTGTATAGTTGACAACAACAACCGACGCAAGCGCAGCAACCATAATAATCAGCAGTATTTCCAGATAACTTGTGCGTAGCGCAGCGCCTACGTCCGTAATATCCGTAAAAAAGCGCACGCAGTATGCCGCGGTATCGCCGTCGCTCTCTGCGGGCAGCATGGCGGAAAGCGCCTTGAAAGGCTCGTTCTGCTTTGTAAAGGTGAGACCGCTCTTGTTAAACAGCGTCGCGCTGCCAAGCATCCCCCGCAACTGCTCCTCAGAATACGGCGCAGCGTTGACAGCTTCCCACTTGACGCTAGAAGCATACGAGCGGACAACACCGCTTGCGTCGATAATCTGTATCAGCGCGTCATAATGCCTTGCAACAAGCGTCAGCTCGTTATCGACATACTCGCTTGAAACGATGCCTGTATTCAGGTTTGCATATACCTGCGATACAACGGCGAGCTCCCTCGAAATCATATCCTTGCGCTCGCGCATCGTATAGCTCTTCAACAGAATACTGACCGCAACGCCTGTCAGCAGCAGCATGCTGAGCGTTACAGTCAGATACGTAACGAGCATTCGATTGTATAAAGAACGAACCTGATCCTTCCGCTTACGCATGAATTTTACTGCTGTTCGAATTTGTAGCCTACGCCCCACACGGTCTTCAGCTGCCATTCATGCCTTTCTCCAAGTTTTTCGCGAATACGCTTTACATGCACGTCAACCGTACGCGAATCCCCAAAGAAGTCAAATCCCCAAACCTGCTCCAGCAGTTGTTCGCGCGTAAACACTTTCCCTGCGTGCGCTGCAAGAAAATACAGCAGCTCGATCTCCTTTGGCGGCATCTCCAGCTGCCTTCCGTCCAGTATAACGGAATAGTTTTCGAGCGATACGGACAGACCGGGCAATATGATCGTACGCTCCGGCTCAACCGGCGTTATGCGGCGAAGAACCGCCTTAATGCGCGCAATAAGCTCCTTTGCGTCGAACGGTTTGGCAATATAATCGTCCGCGCCCAGCTCCAGCCCCTGCACACGGTCGGTCAGATTGCCCTTTGCCGTCAGCATTATGACAGGCGTATCCCCCTTCATGCGGATATCGTGCAGTATTTCCCAGCCGTCGCGTCCGGGCAGCATGATATCGAGAACCACCAGAGTAGGCTTCGTTTCGTTGAACGCAGCCATCGCCTGATTGCCGTTATCACAGGTTACCACCTGGAAACCGGCCTTTTTGAGGTACAGCTCAATGATCGCCAGAATGTTTCTGTCGTCATCAATCACCAGAATGGTATTATTCTCCATATGCACGCCTCCAACGTGTTCCCAAACTTACGTCCACCAACCACAACATATAGTAGTAGTATACCACTGTGTTTACAATTTGTCTACAATTTGCTGTGCATCGCATGCGCCCTAGCGAAGCGGCTTTAGCGTCACGATTGTTACGCCCGCATCTCCCTCGCCGTACGCGCCCATACGGTAGGCTTTCACCCTCGGATGGCGGCGAAGAAAGTCCTGTACGCCCTTTCGCAGCGCGCCGGTTCCCTTCCCGTGAATGATCGTCAATTCCGTCAGACCGTTAAAGGAGGCGTTGTCAATGAAGCGGTCAATCTCTACGCAGGCCTCGTCCACCATCTTCCCGCGCAAATCCAGCTCCATCGCGCGGCCCTCCGCCGGTTCCAACACGATTGCGGCGGAAGTATGCTCCTTCTTCCTTGGCGTTTCAGTCATGCGAATATCAGAAAGCGGCACATTCATCTTCATCACGCCCGCCTGCACAAGCACCTCGCCTTTGCTATCCGGCGGTTTGAGCACGGTTGCGTCGCTGTTTAACTTCACAAGGCGGACGCGGTCGCCTTGCTGTACGTTCTTTGGCGCTTCGCCACTTTCCGCGCTCGTAATCACGCTCTCGAAAAGACGGTCTTCCGTCTCGCGCATCTTATCGCGCGTCGTCTGTATCGCACGTTCCAGCGATTTTTGATCAATGCTCTTTACAGCGCGCAAATCCTTGATCAATCCCTGCATTTGCTCGCGTGTTTCCAGCACGGTTCGCCTTGCGTCCTCCCGTGCTTTGGCACGCAACGCGGATTTCTCATCCTCCAGACGCTGCTTCGCATGCACCAGTTCCGCGCGGATTTTCTCCGCCTCCGTACGCGCTTTTTGCGCCTCCGCATGCTCCTGCTCCGCGCTTTTACGCGCCGCTTCCGCCTCGCTGATCACCTGTTCAAACGCAATATCCTTCTTCTCCATGCATTGCTGCGCACGCAAAATGACGTCTTCGGCAAGGCCGAGCCTCCTGGATATCTCAAACGCGTTCGAGCGGCCGGGAATGCCGACAAAAAGCCGGTACGTCGGGCAAAGTTTATCGACGTCAAATTCCATGCATGCGTTCTGCATGCCCGCATGCGTAAGCGCATACGCCTTGATCTCGCTGTAATGGGTTGTGGCAAGCGTGCGTGCACGGCGTTCATACAGCGCTTCCAGAATCGATTGCGCCAGCGCTGCGCCCTCGACGGGGTCCGTACCCGCCCCCAATTCGTCCAGCAGTACAAGGGAGCGTTCGTTCGCATGCTGTAAAATCCGAACCGTGTTCGTCATGTGGGAAGAAAACGTGGAAAGCGACTGCTCAATCGATTGTTCGTCGCCAATATCGGCAAACACATCGGAAAACACGGATAGCTTTGTGCGCGGATCCGCCGGAACAAACATGCCGGACATCGCCATCAGCGTCAGCAACCCAACCGTTTTCAGCGTTACGGTCTTGCCGCCTGTGTTGGGTCCCGTTATAATCAGCGTCGTAAATTCGTCGCCCAGCCAAACGTTGACCGGCACAACCGTATCCTTCGGCAGAAGCGGATGCCGTCCTTCGACGATGCGCAGCTTACCCTCGTCGTTGAGCATCGGGCAATGTGCGCGCATATCGCGCGCAAGCACTACGCGGGCAAATATCATATCGAGCGCGCCCAGCGTCGTAACGCTTGTATACAACTCGTTTTCGTATGGCTCGACCATCGCGGTAAGGCCAGCCAGAATTCGCTCAATCTCGTTCTTCTCCTCCGCGAGGAGGCGCTTGTTCTCATTCCCAAGCTCCACCACTGCGGCAGGTTCGATGAAAATCGTCGCCCCACTGCTGCTTTGGTCGTGCACCAGCCCAGGCACCTGCGCCCGATGCTCCGCCTTTACCGGCAGCGCGTAGCGTCCGTTGCGCACGGTGATGATCGGGTCCTGTAAATACTTCTGTGTTGCAGCGCTTTTTATCATGGCGTTCAGCTTTTCGCGAACGCGCTCCCCGACAATCTTGATCTGCCTGCGAATGCGCGAAAGCTCCGGCGACGCATTATCCGCAATTTCATCCTCCGAGATGATGCAGCGTGCGATTTCCTCCTCCACATTGCGGTGGGATGCGAGAAGGTTCGCCATGTTGCAAAGCAGACCACTCGCCTCCCCTTCCTGCAAAACCGTCTTTGCATCCCGTGAAACGCGCAGCACCCTCGCAATCGCGAGCAGCTCCCCGGTCGATGCATACAGCGCAGCGTGCAGCCTGCCAAGCGCCGGCCGGACATCCGGAAAGTCAGCGACCGGGCTTTTTCCGGTGCGGCGATACACGTCATCCGCCTCCGTTGTTTGCGTAAGCAGGGTTTCTGCATCGCGGAGGTTATCCGCCGGGCGCAGGGTATCCGCAAATTCGCGGCCCACGGCGGAGGACACATGCAGCTTAAGCATGTCGAGTATCTTGTCGTATTCCAATGTTGATAGCACTTTTTGATTCATATTGTTATTGTAATACAAAATCGATACGCGAACAAGGCCGGCGTTTGCCGCACCGGCCTTGTCCAGCAGAGGGGATTTATCTCATCATGCTGCTGCTCATGTTGTTTTGCGCATAAGCGATCATGCGCTTCACCATCTCGCCGCCGATCGATCCCGCTTCGCGCGAGGTCAAATCGCCGTTATAGCCCTGCTTCAGGTTCACATTGAGCTGGTTAGCAACTTCCGTTTTGAGACTGTCCATCTTGCTTTTGCTGTCAGGAATCAGTTCACCGTTTCGTGCCATGTTCAGATCTCCTTTCTATATGGTAAGCGTTCAAGGTTAGTGCATATTCTTTTCCGCGTACGCGATCATGCGCTTAACCATTTCGCCGCCGATCGATCCCGCTTCGCGCGAGGTCAGGTCGCCGTTATAGCCCTGCTTCAGATTCACGTTCAGCGAATTTGCTACCTCGTTTTTGAAGCTGTCCAACTTGGTCTTGGACTCCGGAACCAAGGAACCGTTGCGTGCCATACTTGTCACCTCCTTTTTCGGATGTGAGATTATATTGCGCGTATTCGTTTCAAATATGAATGGTAATGATTACGTAATATAATAAATCCTGCAATTACGAATTTGATGTGTAAATCAATTGTATTTCGTCAATTCATCGCTATCTGGCTGTAGATAAAATCATAACGCGAGCGCGCGTAAGCAAGAAGCGCATTGCTCTCTTCATTCGGTGTGGAAAGGATCTCCTGCGCGGCGGAGCGGACTTCCTGCAACAGCGGTACCTGCATCGCCTGTCCAAGCAGCTGCGCGGTACCGTCTCCATGCTGCCGCAGTCCAAGAAAATCGCCCGGTCCGCGCAATTCCAAATCGCGCTGGGCAATCACAAAACCGTCGTTGCTCTCCGTCATGATCTGCATGCGCTCCTGCGCAGCGTCCGCGCCGGTATCCGACAGCAGAAAACAGTATGCCTGCTTTTCCGCGCGTCCTACGCGGCCGCGAAGCTGATGCAGCTGTGAAAGGCCGAACCGGTCCGCACCCTCGATAATCATAATGTTGGCAGACGCAACGTGTACGCCAACCTCAATCACCGTTGTCGTTACAAGTACCCTTGTTGCACCGTCGCGAAAACGCTGCATCACAGCTTGCTTCTCCGCTTCCTTCATGCGCCCGTGCAGCTTTTCAACCACAACATCCGGCATGGCCTTCACGACGTCCGCAAAAACCGTATCAACGCTCGGCGCGTCAAAATCCTCGTTCTCCGCAATCATCGGGCAAACGACATACGTCTGCACGCCTTTTGCCGCCTCCGCCGCAACATAGCGATACATGTCGCCGCGCTTTTCCGCGGGTATGACAGAGGTCTTCACCGGTTTTCGTCCGGGCGGCATTTCATCGAGCACGCTGATGTCCAGATCGCCAAACAACAGCAGCGCCAGCGTGCGCGGAATCGGCGTGGCGCTCATCACCAGCACATCCGGGCGCGTGCCCTTCTCCTGTATCATTGCGCGCTGCTGCACGCCGAACCGATGCTGTTCATCCGTAATAACGACGCCGAGTTTATGAAAGCGCACGCCGGATTGCAGCAGTGCATGCGTGCCGATTACGCATGCGGCTTCGCCGTTTTCTATCCGCGCAAGCGCCGCCTCGCGCGCCGGCTTCTTCATGCTGCCGGTTAATAGCAGGGCCGCGTCCCCAAACAGCGCATGCGCTTCTTCGTAATGCTGTTGTGCAAGTATCTCCGTCGGAACAAGCAACGCGCCCTGATATCCGTTTTGCTTTGCGATAGACAGCGCATATAGCGCCACCATCGTTTTGCCGGAGCCGACGTCCCCCTGCAACAGGCGGTTCATTGGAACGGGCGCACGCATATCGCAATCAAGCGCATCCATCGCACGCTGCTGCGCGCTTGTCGGGCAAAACGGAAGCGCAGATAGAAAACGCTCGCGTACGCCGTCGATGGCAAAGGCGATGCCGGTTGCGCGCGTACGTTCCTGCCGTTCCCACTCCACCATCAAAAGGTAGCAAAGCATGTCCTCAAAGGAAAGCCGCTTTCTTGCGATTTCTAGCAATTGTATGCTTGCGGGAAAATGTGCGTGCCGAAGCGCCAGCTGACGCGTACAGAGCGAATACCGGCTCAGAACGGAAAGCGGCAGGGTTTCAAGAATTTTCGTCCAGTGCGCGCGCAAAGCCGCGAATGCGGCGTCGCGAATGGTCCGCTGCTTAACGCCCTGTGCGGTTGGATATACAGGGATAATGACAGGCAGTTCGCCAAGAAGAGAAGGATTGATCAGCGAAACGCCCTTCTTCTTCGCCACACGGCCGCAAGCATAGACCGTTATGCCGGGAACAATCTTTGCGCGCATATACGGCTGATTGAACCAGCGCAGCGTTATGGCCCCCGTCTCGTCGGAAGCCTGTACGGAAAGAACCGTCATTCCACCTTTTCTAAAATACTTTGGGGCACCGCTGATGCGTACCTGCACCGCTGCCGCCTGCCCGCTCGTAAGCGCGGCAACCGGCACGGCGCGCGAATAGTCAAGGTAATCACGCGGCAGGTAGTTGAGTAATTGCTCTACCGTCGCAATGCCCAGCTTGCCCAACGCTTCCGCGCGTTTTTCCCCGATCCCCTTGATCGATTGTAAGGATTCCGTCAGCAGTTGCTCCATGTTGTTAAAAAAGGGCGGAATGCTCCGCCCACATCGTTTGTTTCAAGCCGTTATGCAACACATTATTGCATCGACATATAGTAATAGTACAGCGGCTGACCGCCGGGTTGCACAAGCACCTCCGCATCCGGAAAAGCGGTCTCCACTTTTTCGCAAATGGCGGCGGCGTTTTCGGGCGTTATATCCGCACCGTAATACAGGGTGATCGTCCCATCCTGTTCGCCCTTCTTTTCCGCCATCTTTTGAAGCAGGTCCAAGCAAACGCTATCGATATTGCCGTCAACAGAGCAAAGCTTGTTGTCCATCAGGCCAATGATATCGCCTTCCGCAATCTCTTTGCCGTCAAACTTCGTCTTCCGTACCGCGTACGTTACCGCGCCGCTGATAACCTCCGCAAACGCTTCGCGCATGTTCTGCTCGTTGGCTTCCACCGTTTCGTCTGCGGAATAGGCCATGCAAGCCGCTATGCCCTGCGGAATCGTCTTTGTCGGAATCAGCACAATGTGCTTCTCCGTCAGTTGCGCGGCCTCCTGCGCGGCAAGAATGATGTTGGAATTGTTCGGCAGGATGAACACGTTCCTCGCGTTTACCCGATTGATCGCGGACGCGATCGTATCAATGCTTGGATTCATCGTCTGTCCGCCGGATATAATCTCGTCTACGGCCAATGCGCGGAACATGGCGTCAAGTCCTTCGCCGCAGCTGACGGCGATGATGCCAAATTCCTTCTCCGAACGTTTCCTCTCCTCCATAAACGCGCGGTTCTGTTCCCGCATGTTTTCAATCTTCAGGTGATCCAGCTCGCCCAAACGAAGCGCCATCTGCAACACCTTGCCCGGTGCGTTGGAATGCACATGCACCTTTACGAGGTCCTTGTCAAACGCTACCACAACGGAATCGCCAAGTCGGTTCAGGTGCCCGCGAAACAGGTCTACATCCGCTTCGAGAAATCCGTCAGCGGTCAATGGATGAATAATGAAAAATTCCGTACAGTAACCGAACTGGATGTTCTCTCCGGAAAAGCTGTCGCTGCCGGACGCCGGAACGGACGCCGCTTCCTGCGGTACAAGTTCCTCGTAATTTTCAACCTCTTCCCCGTCGAGGGAGAGCTTGAATCCTTTATAGATTGTCAAAAGGCCCTTGCCGCCGGAATCGACGACGCCGGCTTCCTTTAACACGGGTAAGAGATTCGGCGTATCGGCAAGCGCTTTTTCACCGGATTCCAGCACGCAGTCCATTAGGCGGTATACGTTTGCTCCCTGCTCCAGCGTTTGGGCAACCTGCTCCGCAATGATGCGGGATACTGTCAGTATCGTGCCTTCCTTGGGTTTCATAACCGCTTTGTACGCGGACTCACTGCCACTTGTCAGAGCACACGACAGCGCTTTGGCGTCCATAACCGCTGTTCCCTTAAGCGCGTTGGCAAAACCACGGAATATCTGTGAAAGAATTACGCCGGAATTGCCGCGCGCGCCGCGCAATGCGCCGATACTCAGCGCATCCGCAACCTCCGTGACACCCGCCGTATCCGGCAACGCACGAATTTCGCGAACAGCACTCTGCATGGTCATACACATATTCGTGCCGGTATCGCCATCCGGTACAGGAAAAACATTCAGCGAATCAATCGCCTTTTTGTTCTTCTCCAACAGCACGGCGCCGGACAGAATCATATCACGAAACTGTGCGCCGCTTATTGTCATTGTATTCAAATTCTTAAATCCTCCGCTCATTCGCAAAGCCTAAAAGCTATACGCGAATGCTCTCCACATGAACGTTTACCTGCCGTACGGTCAGGCCCGTCATCTCCTCCACGCGGTATTTCACATTGCCCTTTGTATTCTGTGCGACGGCAGGTAAAGATACGCCGTATTCAAGCGTAACATACAAATCAATGTCCAGTACGTTCGGGGAAACCGTCGTCACCTTTACGCCGCGGCGCAAATTGTCCTTTCCAAATAGTTCCACCCACGCGTCGGACGCTTTTTTTGAATTCATGCCGACAATGCCATAGTTCTCTACTGCGGCATATCCGGCGATGCTGGTAATCAAATCGTCCGAAATCGTGATCTTGCCCAGTTCCGTTACCAATTCGGCAGCCATAATACAGTACCTCCTTGCCTAAGTCGTGTCGTTCATTGTACTCCGGAGGGGACGCAATTGCAACCCACGCGCAAAACAAACGTTATTCCGCATCCTCCGGCAGGATCGCGTTATGATAAACTTCCTGTACGTCGTCGTTATCATCCAACTTCTCCAGGAAGCGAAGAATCTTGTCTACGGTTTCGGCGTCCGCAATCTCCACGCTGTTTTGCGGAATCATCTGGATTTCCGCGTTGATGAACGTAAAGTCCTGCGCTTCCAGCGCCTCGCGAACAGCGGAAAACTCCGCCGGATCGGTGTAGATTTCAAACGCATCATCCTGCGCGACGAAGTCCGCAGCGCCGGCGTCCAGCGCCTGCATCATGATCTCGTCCTCATCCATCAGCGCAGTACGCTCGATGACGATAACGCCCTTTTTATCGAACATCCAGCCGACGCAGCCGGAGTTGCCGAGATTACCGCCGCTCTTGTCGAATATATGGCGCATTTCGGCGGCGATACGGTTCCGGTTATCCGTCACGATATCGACGATGACGGCCATATTGCCGGGGCCGTAGCCCTCATAGGTGATCTCCTCATAGTTTACGCTGTCGCCCTCGCCCGCAGCCTTCTTGATCGAGCGTTGAATGTTATCGTTCGGCATATTGTTCGCCTTGGCCTTTGCGATAACGTCGCGTAGCTTTGAGTTGTTCACCGGATCCGGCCCACCGCCTTCTTTTACGGCAATCGCAATCTCACGGCCGATCTTTGTGAATATCTTCCCGCGCTGGGAGTCGGTCTTTTCCTTCTTGTTCTTAATGTTCGCCCACTTGGAATGTCCTGACATGGTATCCTCCTATACTTTCTCATCCGTCAATTCGGTGTATTTTTGCAGCATCGCCTGCATGTCTGCCCAGGCGTCGCGTTTCTTGCTTTCATCCCGCAGCAGCGCGGCCGGATGGTACGTCGGCAAAAACCATACGCCGCCCTTCTGTTTCCATTGCCCGCGCACTCTTGTAATCCTTGCGTCACCGTCATACAGGTGACGCGTTGCGACCGCGCCCAGGCAGAGAATGATCTTCGGCCTAATGAGCGCATACTGGCCGCGCAGATATGGAAGACATGCCGCCGCTTCGTCGTCCTCCGGATTTCGATTGTTGGGCGGGCGGCACTTGACAACGTTGGCAATGTACACATCCTCGCGCTGAAACCCCGTCGCAGATAACATGCGGTTGAGCAGTTGCCCGGCCGGGCCTACGAACGGACGCCCCTGCAAATCCTCCTCGCGCCCCGGTCCTTCGCCAACGAGCATAATTTCCGCATGTCGGTTTCCCTCGCCAAAAGCCGTATGCGTGCGCGATTTGCACAACCTGCATTTTTCACAGCAGGCAACTTCGCTTTCCAACTGTTCCCAGCTTACGTGCGTAAGCGCCACCTCCGGTACTCTCAGTCGTTAGATATTATCCGCAGCGTCCTCATCCATAATGAAAACCGCGTTGCCATGCAGTTGCAAATAGCTTGCCGGTACGCTGGGAACGATAGAGCCGTTTAGCGCCATGGGCGCAATCGCCGCTTTATCGGAACCGGTCAGCACCACAATAATCTTCTTTGCCGACATCAGCGTCGTAATACCGACCGTCACAACGCGGCCATTCTCCGTACGCTCCACATGCGTAACCGGCGCAAGCTCCGACGCGCCAAGGTTATAGGCAACGCTGCCGTCCGCGCGCACAGCGCAGATTACGGTATCCAGCCCGCCCGCATTAAGTATCATGTTCTCGTACTCATTGCAGACGACGCTCCAGTCGTTTCCGGCTGCATTGGGCAAAAAGCGGCTCTCCTCCGGCAGATTGATCCGATCCAACAAAACGTTTCCCAGTTGCATGTCAACGGAATTCTCCACATCGGAACGGACAAACTCAAATAGATTAAAAGTCTTGACACAGCCCCAGTCCAGCAAACCGTCGCCGGTCATGCGTGCAACCGTGCGATAGATCGACGTCAACTCCGGCGCAAAATCCAGGCCCAGCACGGACGCTGGTTTCTCTATAACGCTAGCCGCAACAATCGTAGCCGCTGCGGCGCTTGCAGTCGCTTTGTCCCTGTATACGAGCACGCTGCTCATTCAACTTCCCCCATTGCTTCCACCGTGTTGATAAACAATAACACATCGTTATAGACCTCTTCACGGTTTGTTTCGTTAAGCATTTCGTGCCTGCCGCCTTCGTACAGCTTGCATTCCGTCTTGTGCCCCGTTTGGTTCAGCCATCCGAAAACCTGCTTTACACCTTTGCCATTGCCGCCAACGGGATCCATCGCTCCGGACATCAGCAGAATCGGCCGATCCGGTACGCGCTGCGCCCATTCCCTGCTGCCAATCTCCGTAAGTCCGTTGAACAGGTCCAGCATCGCGCTGGATGTAAACGGGAACCCGCAAAGCGGATCCGCCACGTACTTATCTACCATCGCTTCGTCGCGAGAAAGCCAGTCCACCTCCGTGCGGTTGGGCCGAAATGCTTTATTATACGAACCAAAGCTCATGTTATACAGCATCATGTCAATTTGGTCGCCGCCATTTTTCTTGATGTTGTGCTTTGCAATCAGCTTTGCAATACCGATCGCAGGGTTCTTGCCCGCAGTGCCGGAGAAAATGAATGCATCAAAATCTTTTCCATCCCGCCCCGCATAGGTGCGCGCAAGAAACGAGCCCATTGAATGCCCAAATAAAATGTAGGGCAAGGCGGGATACGCACTTTTTACAGCATCATGGAGCGTACGCATATCCTGCACAAGCGCGTCCCAACCATTCTGCTTTCCAAAAAAGCCAAGCTTTCCGTCAGATTTGATGCTTTTGCCATGGCCGGCATGGTCGTTGCCAAACACCAAAACCCCGTTTTCAGCAAGAAACGATGCAAAAGCGTCGTAGCGGTCGATATGCTCCGCCATACCATGTGCAATCTGTACGGCAGCATGCGGCTCCTCTGGAATCCACATCCGATAACGAATATCGCACAACCCTGTCGCCGAAGGAAACCGTTTCTCGCACAAAGTGGCCTTCATAAATCCATACCTCCCCATGTTGCTGTAATGAGTATATCATCATTCCAAAAAATACTCAATATCCAGGTTTTCGCAGGTGCTTCTAAAGCGTGTATGAAATACGCGGCCATCCGTTGGACAACCGCGAATTCCCCGCTTTTCATCGTATACCGTATACTATGCGAAATCATTGAAAGCTATTTAAGCCGCAGAAACGCAAATAGCGGATAGTGGTCCGAATACTTTGTCGGAAGCGCACGCGCGTTCAGTACGGTGATGTTTTTGCTGACGATAATATTGTCAATTTGACTAAACGTCATACGGTTCTGTGAATAATCGTAAAACTTGGTCAAGGATGTATTGATAATTTTATAATTGCTCTTAAACGCGTCAAACTCCGCTTCCTTTGCGTTAAAATCGCCCGTCAGGATCTTAAACTCGTTTTCATCCGCATTCATCTGTTTTAGCACCGCTGCAAACTGTTGTTTGCGTATCGAGGCTCCCTCCCAGGAGAAATGCGTGTTGTAAAAGGAAACCTTCTTGCCATCAACATTGTACACAACCTTCTGTAGATAACGGGCTTCCTTACCGCCGTCATAAAGCTGGAATTTTTCATTGCTCAAGGGCTCAAAGCGGCTGATTTGCCCAATACCATACTGGCTGCCGTCCGGATAGTCGACCGTGGATGCAAACGACATATACTGGGCGTTGCGCGTGCGAATGGATTTTAAGTTATTGATATCGTTTCTATTGTCGGAAAACACTTCCTGAATGCCGACAATGTCCGGGTTCTCATTTGCAATGAGCCACCCTTGTTCCACAAGATGCGAGTTTCCACGCTTAATATTCCATGTGCCAACCGTCAGAACATCGCGCACAAGATATAGCGTGTATCGAACCGTTCCATCCAATGAAATGCGAATCGTCTTGCTGTTGCCGGAATTGATCGAGTACTTCGCGCTCCCAACGCCGGTATTCCCAATACTGACCTTGACGTTCTTGTTTGCCGTTGCACGAATTTCTACGTCGCCCTGTGTCGCAGTAATGATGTACCCGAATTCCTTCGGGGAAAAGCGTGGTGACAGCGTGCCGCCCGTTACCGTCAGGCCGGTTAGGCTATCGTCGTCAATCTTTGCCGTCAGCTCTACATACTTGGCGGAAACATAGCCGGTCGCATCGCCAAATTGAATCTGATGCCAGCCGTCCGTATAGTATGCCTGCGTGACGTTAAGCGTTTCCCCCTTCAATGCAACGCCCAGCTTTTTCCCGGTTAGGCTTGCGGAATCACGCACGTTAATATCAACGTTACAATTCACAACGGTGCCGTTATAGGCTAGTTTATAAGAATCCATAGAGGGCTCGACGCTTACGTACATACGGTTGACGTACCCGATTTTCCCGGCATACTCGACTTTGAACCATTCCGCATTCACGTTCGCCTCAAGCAAGCGCACAACCGTTCCTTCCGGCAAGCGCGCGATAAGTTTGCTATCGCTCCTTGCGGAGGAACGAAACGCAATCCCGGCGCCAACAATCCGCCCGGTTGTCAGCGAGAGCGCGGATGCAGTCCGCACAGGCACAGCGCACGCGCAGATAGTCAAAAACAATATAGCGATGGCGATTATACGTTTAAGCATACATGCGCCCCCTGCCTGTCGAAATTGAGCGTATATCATTGTCTTTGAGTGTAGTGCCTTTTTAAGCAAATCTCAATAAAGACGGCGCCCAATTTACGAATTCGTTACATGTGCGGCGGAATTAACTAAATCTTCTCATACGCATTGGATAGCTGTTTTGACTTTACATCCTTTTGTAAATGATGTAAATTATTGTTGAAAGAAAAGACTATATCACTATTCATTTGTGAGTACTCTGCGTTTGATACGAATGCCAAAAGTTGAAAGGACAACCATAATATGCGACTCATTACCCGTTCCGACTTTGATGGACTTGCCTGCGCCGTGCTTCTTAAAGAAGCCGGAATTATTGACAACTGGCGCTTTGCGCACCCGAAGGATTTACAGGACGGACTTGTGGAAGTACACGAGGACGATTGCCTTGCCAACGTTCCTTACGTATCCGGCTGCGGCCTCTGGTTCGATCACCATTCGAGCGAGATGGAGCGCCTTGCCTTGAAAGGCAAATACAATGGGGAAAGCCGCATTGCGCCGTCCTGTGCGCGCATTATTTATGAGTATTACGGCGGCAAGGAGCGTTTCCCGCGTTTCGACGACATGATGATCGCCGTTGATAAGCTGGATTCCGCAAACCTGACGCGTGAGGAAATCCTTGCGGACGACGGTTGGATTCTACTAGGTTTCATTATGGATCCGCGTACCGGACTCGGACGCTGGCGTAATTTCACAATCTCCAATTATGCCCTGATGGAAAAGCTTATCGATTGGTGCCGTACCATGACAATCGATGAGATATTCGCAATGCCGGATGTTGTCGAGCGCAAAGTCATATACCTGGAGCAGAAGGATAAGTTCATCGAGATGGTCAAGGCGCACACGCGTACCGACGGAAAGGTCATCATCAGCGACCTTCGCAACGTTGACCCCATCTACTCCGGCAACCGCTTCATCATCTATGGGCTCTATCCGGAGCAGAATATCTCCGTCTGGATTGTCAACGGCAAGGGCGGCCACGGTTGCAGCTGCGCCGTCGGCTATTCCGTTCTCAATCGCACATCGGAAACCGACGTTGGCAGCCTGATGCTGAAGTATGGCGGCGGCGGGCACAAAGCGGTCGGCACCTGTCAGTTTAACGATGCGGACATGGATGAGAAAATCGCCTCCCTGCTCGACGATTTGCAGAAAGGCTGACGGCCTATGCTGCATCGGGATGTTTTGGCGCGCGATCTTGGTACGTTATTACAGAATGAAATTGATCAACAGCGGCTTGCCGGCGTCAGCATCGCCGTTGCATACCGCGGTGCGCGGGTTTTAACGCTGCAATTCGGCGTTGACAAACCCGATACGATCTACCATATTTTCTCCATGACGAAGCCCATCACCGCAGTTGCAATCGGCATCCTGTATGAACGCGGCCTGATTGACCTGTGGCAGCCGGTTTCGGACTTTCTGCCCGCCTTTTCCCATATGCAGGTTGCAACGCCTAACGGCAGCACGCCTGCGCAAAAGCCGATTACGCTGCAAATGCTGCTGAATATGACCTCCGGCATCGTTTACCCGGAGGCGCAGGGCTCCGCCGCCGAAACGGCGATGTTTGCATTACAGGCACAGCTGACAAAGGAAGCGCTTTCCGACGAGAGCTTCTCCACAGTGCGCGGCGCAAACGCTCTTGCTGCGGCGCCGCTTCTGTTTGAACCGGGCACCGCGTTCCATTATGGCGCGTCTGCGGATGTTCTCGGCGGCGTTATTGAGGTTGTTACCGGTATGACGCCACAGGCCTTTATGCAGCAGTATATTTTTGAACCGCTCGGCATGCGCGACACCGCCTTTCTGGTGGACGAAAGCAAGCTGCCGCGTCTTTCGGATATGTACGCGCGCACGGGCGGGCTGCACCGCACCGATGACCGTGTCCTGCAAACTATGGTGCTCAACTCCTATGCGACCAAGGGCCGCTTCCTCCCATGCGGCGCAGGGTTGTACGCCACGCTGGACGATTACATGCGTTTTGCGGATATGCTGCTCCACGACGGAACAGTTGGCGGCGTACGTATCCTCGGCAGAAAAACCGTACAGTATCTTCGCACGAGCCAAATGACGCCGGAAATCCGCCGCACCTTCGATATGACTGGACAGGACGGATACGACTATTCCAATTTCTTCCGGATATTAACCGATTGCGCACAGGCAAGAAGCAACGGCAGCACGGGCGAATACGGTTGGGATGGTCTACCGGGCTGCTACTTCATGGTCGATCCGGCAGAACAGCTTACCATGTGCTATATGCAACAGATTGTAGAGGGCCATGATTGGACGCTGCGGCGCAGAATTCGACAGATCCTGTACGCTAATCTGGATTAACGAGTCGTAATCACGCAACAAGGCGAGGGATGATCCCCCGCCTTGCTTTTGTATCCGCTTTCGTGTTTACGCCTTTTCAACCACTGCGTTTGTTACGGCATATCGATAAACGCCGTTTTCCGCAGGCGTATCCCGCAGGGAGAACTGCACGCCGCCCAGCCGTTCTCCAGCAGACGTGTAGAATCCAAGCGTTGCGACGTATGTGCCGTCGCCGTTATCGGAAAAAGTATCGATTGCCGTAACAGACTCGTTTTGTAAATTTGCAAGCCGTACTTGATAACCCTTGCGCGTTTCATCATATTGCACGCGTTCGGAAAGCTCCTCCGGCAATGGCGGCAGCGCATCGGTTCTGTTAAACGCGGCAAGCGCAAATGCAGCAAGCGTGCTTTCCGGAAGAAATACGGCGCCATCCTCCTGTTCCGCATCCGGCGCGGTATGGCCCCAGTTCTCTGCCATCTGCGAAAGCACATGCCAAACGAAAACCGCATCGGCAGGCAGATATCCCTGCTCACCCTCAATCCCCATCGTTCGCGTAATCGCATCCATGATGGGCAGCATGTCCGCCATATGCGCTTCCAGCGTGTCCGGCGCTTCCGCATCCGTTACCGGTTCCGTGCCGGGCGTCAGCATTGGCATTGGATCAAGCCCGTCCGTAACGCTTGCAGCATTGTTATCAAGCGCATCCGCAATAAGCGTAATTGAAACCGCAGTAACTTGCGGTGGAATGCTCTTTGTCATCATCGGCAGGATAGTCAATTGTATCGTCTGCCCCGGCGCAAGCGTAAACTCCGGCTGGTAGCCGTCCGCAAGATGCACCAGCGCATCGGAGAAGCCAACGTCCGCGGACGTTTCCACCATCGTGCCGTCTTCCGTAATCTCCGTAATTGTAGCGGCAAACGTAATATTCTCATTACTCTGCTTCGGCTTGCAGCCGATCGCCATCAGCAGTGCGGCCACCGCCAGTAGGATTGCCATGATTTTTTTCATTTCGTAATAGCCTCCTTTTACTTTCATCTTCAACACCGTTTGCAGCGGCTGTCGGTTGCATCACAAATGTGACAAATTTGCAACATGCTGACTAAATAAAGCAAAAAAGAACCGGTCTACGCCCGGTTCTCAGTCTGTCAAAAGAGTAGGCAATGTCTAGATTATTTACAGACTGATCGCCCCCCTACGGGGCGTTGAATGAGATGTGGCATTAAATCCTTTTGTCTTGCGAGAGCTGCGCCTTTTGGTACTTGCCTAAAATATCCGCTTACGCCATTGTACATACCGTCCGTTTGGCGTACGGTATACATTTTTTTACGAAGAAGGCGTGCCTAAAGATATGGACCATGTATGAATCTCCTCCAGTCCGTAGGCGGCCAGGTTTACGCTACTTTCCGATGCATACTGGCCAATCGTATTCATTTATAACATGCAAAGCGCCAATTGGCGTAGAAAAACGGCAGCATTTCTTCTTAATTTGGAAGAATTTGAAACGAAATTCCCTCGCTCTTTGCATATGTTTCGGCTGCAGAGCCGGCGGAACCGTAGATGGTAAGATCTTTGTTGGCACCGAAAACGAAATCGCCGAATCTTGTCACGCTGTCAGGGATGTTGATGGAAACAAGAGCGGGGCAATCGTTGAAAACACCTGTACCTATACTCGTCACACTGTCGGGGATCGTGATCGAAGGAAGGCTTGTGCAGAGACAAAAAACGCCAGATTCCAGCTTCGTTACGCTTTTGGATACTATGATCGAGGTAAGACGGAAACAGTAGCAAAATGCATACGCACCAATGCTTGTCACACTGTCGGGAATGTGAATCGAGGTCAGTTTGTTGCAGAGGTAAAAAGCCCTTACGCCGATTCTCGTTACACTATCCGCAATGTTAACAGCGGATAGTTTGACACAGCCTGCAAAAGCCCAGTTTCCAATGTTTGTTACGCTGTCCGGAATATCTACCTGCCCCTGCCTGCCCTCCGGGCATAGTATGATTTCAGTTTGTTGTTTATTATACAGGAGACCGTCCTTCGAGGAGTACATGGGGTTTTCAATGTCCACAGAGATGGTATCGAGGTTTTTACAACCAGAGAAGACCCCGTATCCGAGACCAGTCACGCTTTTTGGCAGGTGGATTTGGGTCAGGTTGGTACAGTCCCAAAAAGCCTCTGCGCCGATATACGTCACGCTGCCAGAAATGTCAATAGATCTCAGGTCGCACCCGGCAAAAGCACTGCCTTCAATGATTGCCACACTGTTCGGGATGGTAACGGAGTCGATGGGCGCATGTTCCTTCCTGCGATCTGCAAAAGCGTATGCTCCGATCTTCACAACGGCTTCGCCGCCAAGCTTTTGTGGAATCTCCACCTGTGACGAACTGCCGCTGTACCCCGTCACAACCGCGCCTTCGGGCTCAATTCGATACGAGAAGCCTGCCTCTGTCTCCGTTTTCTCCACATGTACAGAAATCTCGTGTTCCTTTGCATATGCCTCGGCCACAGAACCGGCGTTGCAGCTGATGGTGAGGTTATAGCAACCTTTAAAAGCATCATCGCTTATTGTTGTCACGTTGTCGGGTATGCGAATCGATTTAAGGCTCTCACAGTCGGAAAAAGCCATTTCTCCGATGTTGGTCACGCCGATTCCAATGGTAACGGATGTAAGACTTTTACAACGGTTGAACATACATTCTCCGAGATTCACAACACCGTCTGGAATTCGTATGGTCATAAGGCTGGTGCAATCGTTGAAAGCACCCGCCTCAATGTTGGATATACCTTCCGGTATGCGGATTTCGGTAACGGCAGCGCAACCGTTGAATCCTTCTTTTATGCTCGTCACGCTATTCAATATATCGACGCTTCCCAACGTGCCTCCTGGGCATCGAATCAATGTGCTTTTGTCTTTATCGTAAAGGATCCCATTCACAGTGGAATACTCCGGATTCTCCGCATCCACGATAATCTCGGTTAAGCTTGAGCAACTATTGAATGCATAGTCTCCGATGCTTGTAACTTTGTCCGATAGCCGGACAGAGGTCAGTTCTGTGCAGCCATAAAACGCGCCTTTACCGATATGCGTCACGTTGTTTGGAATGTCAATTGATTGAAAGCTGCATTCTGAAAAAGCCCCCTCGCCAATGCTCGTTACACTATCCGGCATGAAAATGGAGTCGATCGGATCCTCGTCAATCCACCAAACATATGCAAAAGCTCTCTTCCCGATTCCTACGACAGGCTCTCCACCAAGTGTTTTCGGAATTTCTACCTGCCTGGAACGACCGCTGTACCCAGTCACAAGTGCGCCGTTTGGTTCGATTGTGTACCAGAAATCGCCCGCTCTGTTATCGTCGAGGTCGTATGCAATAGGATCAAAGACCTCATCTTCGTCATCTTCGTCTGCGCGTGCTGCGCCGGGGAGCAACGCAACAAGAGTCACTGCAAACGTCAATATTAATATTAACAACCAACGCGCAGCCCTTGCGGCCCATATTGAAATATCGTGTTTCATGAATGAACTGCTCCTGACTTTTTTCTTATAGTATCACAAGAAAACGTTCTTCGAGTTTTTATTACGAAAAAATGCATCAAAAATGTGAAAATGAATCGATTATCGAGAATCGTTCAAAGTCTGTCAAAAAAAGCCAGGCGCAGTCTGTCTTTTTGATAAACTAGAAGCGGGCAAAAAATGCTGATAGAGAAGAAAGGCATCGAACGCGACGTGATGGAAGTGATGTGCAAGAAGCTATTGGTACCACAAGAGCACCTTCTTCGGAAGATCGATGCGGCGGTAGATTTTGATCGAGTATATCAAATAATAAGCGAGTTATATTGCAAGGACAACGGTCGCGCCAACATCGATCCCGTGGTGCTGTTAAAAATGAATGGTGGAAGTACGTCTATGACAAATAATACGATTTCGTGATTTGCCCTGCATGTCAGATTCTCACATGCAGCACAACGAACAAACAGGGTTACCGGGAGTACAATAGCAATCCGACTTTTTGCCGCAACTGTCCAACTCGGCATCTCTGTATGGCAAGCAAAAGCTGCCAAAAGGTTGTGGAGCATCAAATCTGGAGTGTGTACATAGAGCAAGCGGAGGACATCCGCCAGTCGCCGTTGAGAAAACAGACCTACAATTTATGAAAAAAACGATTGAGCGTTTCTTTGCCGACGTCAAAGAAAAGTATGCTATGCGCTATACGCCTTGCGGGGGCATTCGGGCAGTAACCTGTTGGGTAAAACTGAAATACGCTGCAGTAAATCTCAAGAAGAAGGCCACTAGGGAGTAGAATGACTGGCCCCGCCCTGTTATACCGGTCATTCGTTGTTTCTTCTCTATGTTTCTTTATACAAAGAACCCCGCTACTGCTTGAGCGCAACGGAGTTCTTTGACAGAGTCAAGACCACCCGTGAAAACGGGTGGCTTGTTTTTGGCTATAAGCCCTTGT
>CAYPLG010000032.1:0-24542 GCA_964411535.1 uncultured Oscillospiraceae bacterium | reverse complement strand
GTTGCCTCGGAATTGATCATTCCGGTAGTTTTCGGGAATGGTGCAAGAAGCTCGTTGAGCGTATCGGCGGTGCTCAAATCGGCTATGGAAAGCTTTTGCGTGCTGCCGCCGCTTCCGGCGCCAAATGTAAAGTGCGGCGAGGGCAGACGCTCGTATGTTACGGAATCGCCGGAGCCGTCAGCATAGGTTAGCGCGTCCACGGTAGCGTTGTCGACAATTTTTATGCCGTCCACAGAACCTGTGAGTCCCGCCAGCGCAAGCGTATCTGCGGGGGTAACGTTAACGCCCGCCGCGCCGCTAAGGCCATACTATTCCACGGCGATTGTCTGCGCAGCGTTAACGCAGGTGCGGCAGGCGACGATCAGCCGTTTTTCCTTTGCTCTGTCAATCCAGCCTGTCATGGCTGGGATTACGGTTGAGGCTAGAATGGCAAGTATAACAAGCACAACAATGACTTCAATCAGGGTGAAGCCCTTGTTGCAATTCTTTTTCATATACATGCGACTGAATAATGGAAGGTAATGCAAGTTTATGTTGGATTTTCCGGAAGAAGATACAGTCTTTGGAGTAACCGCATAACCGGCGGAATCCGCATAACGCCGTAGATGAGCAGCGTACCCAGTAGATTTAAGATTACATCGTCAACGTCGCAGCTGCCGCAGCAGAGAATAAGCTGCATGGCCTCTACGGCGGAAAGCAGCGCGATCATGAGCAGGATAAACTTCCATGCGGTGCGCATTTCGGCAAAGAGGCAGGGCAGGAAAAAGGCCATCGGCATAAATAAAATTACGTTTCCCATAAGATTGCTGATGGGAATGGTCGTACCGATAAAATCGTACAGCAGGCAGCGGATATACAGGCGAATGGTGCGTAGCGGCACGAAATTTGTCATAAGGTCATAATTGGTGCGATAAAACGCGCGCTGTACGGGGTAGCCGGCAATGTCGATGCGCGAGAACAGCAGCACGGCAAACAGTGCCAAGATGTAGTATGCAAACAACGCAATGAGCGCAATTCGAACGGTTCGCCGCCGGTGCGCAACGTTAGCAGAGGCAAGCGCAAGCGAGGCGGTACCAAGCAGCAACGGTACGCAGACCATAAGAATGCAACGCAACGCAGGCAATACCGTACTGATACCGCCCATGAACATATCGTAGGCGTTATACAGCATTGTCATTGCCGAGAGCACAATCAGCGTCCAGCCGAATATGCGCAGCATCTTTTGCTTCCAACTCATAATCATAGTATTCTACAATAGTATGCCCGTTCATTACAAGATATGGATATAGCGGAAAATCCGCGCAATTTGCATGATAGCGCCTTTGCGGCAGAAGGGAGCGCGAAGCGTTCCTGGCTACGCTTAGTCCTCGCCGGTTGCGGGGATGGCGGGCGTTTCGGTTTCCGCTGACAAATCTTCGATATAGGTATACACCTTGCGCATGCCGATTTCGGAATCCATAAACTTGTACGGATCGTTTTCCGAAAGCATAAAGTGCATCGCGTCGCAGGCCGTTTCGTAATAGTATCCCCACTCAAAGCCCGCGCGATAAAACGCAAGCTCATAGAGCAAGTAGTTGATAATGGATTTCGGGACGCGTTGAAACGCCTTCCGATAATCGCCGGAGTAAAAGAAGCTGTAGTATTTCTGCCCCTTTTCATCCTCCTTGATGCCGAGATAGTCCAGGTTGTTGCGCACGTCGTCGCCGATTACGTCATGGTTGGTGATAATGTTCATGTTCGGAAGCATGCGGTCGTTAACATCGGCGGCCGTACCAAGCGTATGATGGCTGACGTATTCCAAGTTGCTTTGGAAGCGCGGCACATATGGCGTGCAGTCTCCCTCGATCAGCTTAAACAGTTGAATCACCTTTCCGGGGCGCACCTCGCCGGTGCTGCGCAAAACGTCCACGGCAATGTAGGTGTTGGTAAGGTATTCGTATGCTTTTTCGAAGTACGGCGCGGCTTTTATGTGCGCGCGGCCGAGGCTTGTGTCAACAAGATGCGATTCCCGCCAATCGGTGGCGGTAGAGATATCGCGTCCCTCGTCGCCGCTGCCCCGGAACCAGTAGCGGAAGAGAAACTGACTCGTGTCGCCTTCAAAGAAACGGATGGCTTCCGAGTAGTTGTCGTCAAATTTATTCTGTGTAAGGAGATACCCTTCCTTGCTTTCTGTGTTCTGGATCTGTACGCTTGCGGTATATAGCGTAACGGGGGAGGACTGCGCGACGCTGGTTGCCGTAAGCGTAAACGTGTATTTGCCTGCGGAAAGGCCGCTTATATCAACAAGGGAATCCAGCGCGGCTTTCTCCAACGGTTCATCCTTGGATACGAGCGAGTAGGCTGTAATGTTCGCGGCGGGGTCGAATGTAACAGAGCCGGTAACGCCCTTGCCGGTTCCGCCGGCCGGGACGAAGGAGGCGGTAACGTTCGTTAAGGGGCTATTGGTATAGAGGGAACCGTGCAGGTTATAATCCAATCCCTTTTGCAGTTTCTCGTCGTTAACGGGCATCGGCACCTCGTAGCAAGGCTGAAAGCGAATCCCGTCATTGCCCACCGGAGCGGCGTCATCCGTCCGCCCGACTGCGTTTTTCAGCATCGCAATGGCGACTTTTTTCATGCGATACAGCTTGGGCACATGACCGTAGCATGTTTCCCAGTATCGATAAGCCTCGCTTTCGCCGCCGCCGCGCAGCAGCAGCGCCACATTGGCTGCGGACGCGGTTTCCAGCTTGCCTGAAAGCGGCGCAACTTCCTCCGCGGGCGGTTCATAGGCGTAGGAAACGCCGTCGGTTCCCTCGCTGGCGTCTTCGGCGGACGAGGCGTCCTCCTCGCCACTTTCGGCAAAGGCGCCAAGCGGCAGGCATGTCAGCGTAAGCAGCAATATGATAAACAGGCAGAACCATCTTCTGATTTGCATGCGTATATCCCCCATTTGTCACATTATAGCGCAATTCCGGTATAAAATAAAGAGCTTTGCCGTGTCTTTCTTGCCGACTCTTTGTACGGGGCGACATAATAAGCGCGCTCAATGCGGTAGCTGCGTGCAACGGCGCAAAGCGGCAGCGCTTTTTTTCACCAATGCACTTTACAAACATTTGATCTTTCCGATATTTGTCTCAAACAATGCCTTGCTATGCTGTAGCCATAATGAATGAGAGAAGAAAGAGGGAAGAGAAAATGAAGAAGGTATGGATAAGCGTAGTCGCCGCCATGATGGCGCTGACGGGTGCACTGGGTTGTGGGGCGAAGACGGACGACGCGATCACGGTCATCTCCCGCGAGGACGGCAGCGGCACGCGCGGTGCGTTTGTCGAGTTGCTCGGCATTGAACAAAAGGATGAAAACGGCGAAAAGGTAGACTATACGACGGACAGCGCGGATATTACGAACAGCACCTCCGTCATGATGACAAGCGTGGCCGGTAACCGCAACGCGATTGGCTATATTTCGCTTGGTTCGCTCAACGACAGCGTAAAGGCGCTCGCGATCGACGGTGCGGCTGCGACGGTTGAGAACATTAAGGCGGGTACGTATAAAATTGCGAGGCCGTTCAACGTCGCAACGGGCGCAGTTGTGACGGATGCGGCGCAGGCGTTCCTAAACTATATCTTAAGCGGTGATGGACAAGCGGTCGTGGAAGAGAACGGCTATATCGCGGCGGTGGAAAATGCAGCGGCCTATGACGGCAGCGCAGTATCCGGCAAGGTTGTGATAGCGGGCTCATCCTCCGTGACGCCGGTCATGGAAAAGCTGAAGGAAGCGTACCTGGCGGTGAATCCGAACGCGGAGATTGAGGTGCAGCAAAGCGATTCCTCCACGGGCATGAACGCAGTAAAGGACGGCGTATGCGATATCGGCATGGCTTCCCGCGAGCTGAAGGACAGCGAGCTTGCAGCGGGGCTTACGCCAACGGTGATCGCGATGGATGGTATCGCAGTAATTGTACATAACGACAGCGAGGTTAACGCGCTTACGAGCGAGCAGGTGCGTTCCATCTTCATGGGGGAAACCACGGGCTGGAAGGAGATCAACGGTTGACAAAGGTACAGATGGCCGGGGAGATGTCCTCGGCCTTGGTTGATGCAAGAGGAGGTGCGCGCATGAAACGGTTTCAGGAAAGCCTTGCTAGAGTGATGTTTACGCTGGCGGCCTGCTTATCCATTTTTGCGGTCGTGCTCATCTGCGTGTTCCTGTTCACAAACGGCGTTCCCGGCATGACTAAAATTGGCGTACTGCGCTTTCTGACGGGAACCAGATGGAAGCCGGGCAACAATGTTTTCGGCATTCTGCCGATGATTCTTGGCAGCTGCTATGTAACTGCGGGCGCATTGGTGATCGGCGTGCCGGCAGGGCTGCTCACAGCGGTTTATCTTTCGGAATTTGCGGGCAAGCGCATGAAGCGGGTGCTGCAACCCGCCGTGGCGCTGCTTGCCGGGATTCCTTCGGTGGTGTTCGGCTTTTTCGGGCTCGTGGTAATCGTACCAATGGTTCGCACCCTGTTCGGCGGCAGCGGCACAAGTCTGCTTGCGGCGTGCTGTCTGCTGGGCATGATGATTTTGCCTACGATTATCACGGTGTCGGAGTCCGCGCTCAACAGCGTTCCGGCAAGTTATTATGAGGGCGCGCTTGCGCTGGGTGCAACGCACGAGCGCGCAGTGTTTTCCGTAATCTTGCCTGCGGCAAAGTCCGGCGTGACCGCCGCCGTAATTCTCGGCATAGGCCGGGCAATCGGCGAGGCCATGGCGGTAATGATGGTCGCGGGCAATCGCGCCGTAATCCCTGACAGTTTGGTCAAGGGCGTGCGGACGCTGACGAGCAACATTGCCATGGAGATGGGCTACGCGGCCGACCTGCATCGGGAGGCGCTGATTGCCACGGCGGTTGTGTTGTTTGTTTTTATTCTGATCATTAACCTGTTGACTTCGCTTTTGAAACGGAGGGCAAAGCTATGAGCGCAAAGGGAAAGGCAAAATGCATGCGTATTGCCGTGTATACGGGCGCTGCCTTTACGGCGACGGTATTGCTGGCTGTCGCGGGGTACATTCTGATAAAGGGAATTCCGCACCTGTCGAAGGATCTGTTCGCCTGGGAATATAATTCGGTGAACGTATCGTTACTGCCCGCGCTGATCAATACCGTCCTGATGACCGCGCTATCGCTTGTTGTTGCCGTACCGCTTGGTATTGGCGCGGCAATCTATCTTGCAGAATACGCGCGGCGCGGAAGCACGCTTGTAAAGGCGATCCGGCTTACGGCGGAAACGCTTTCCGGTATCCCCTCAATTATATACGGACTGTTCGGCGCGCTGTTCTTTGTCATGTATTGTAAAATGGGACTGTCGCTGCTTTCCGGCGCGCTGACGCTGTCGATCATGATACTGCCACTGGTTATGCGCACGACAGAGGAAGCGCTTCTCGCGGTGCCGGATGCGTTTCGGGAGGGCAGCTTTGGCCTTGGCGCGGGCCGTCTTCGGACAACCTTTCGCGTTGTATTACCCTCTGCCGTGCCTGGGATTCTTGCGGGCGTAATATTGGGCATTGGGCGCATCGTCGGCGAAACAGCGGCGCTGATTTATACGGCCGGAACGGTGCCGGAGGCTGCGACAAGCCTGCTGGATTCCGCGCGAACGCTGTCGGTGCATATGTATACGCTTTCGAGCGAGGGATTGCATATTGACGAGACGTATGCAACTGCGGTGGTGCTGCTTTTTATTGTAGTGGGGATTAACGCGCTTTCAACTGTCGTGGCAAAACGGTTTGCGAGGGGAAGAAATGGGTAAATTTGATATAGAAAAGCTTGATTTGTACTACGGTTCGTTTCAGGCGCTGAAGAATGTGTCGCTGTCCATCGCCGAGAAGGAGATTACGGCGTTTATCGGCCCTTCCGGTTGCGGAAAGAGTACGTTGCTGAAAACGTTAAACCGCATGAACGACCTTGTGGAGGGTTGCAGGATTACAGGCAGCGTGCGTCTGGACGGGGAAGATATCTATGGCGCGATGGATACCACAGTGCTGCGCAAGCGCGTCGGCATGGTGTTCCAGAAGCCAAACCCGTTTCCGATGAGTATCTATGACAACGTGGCGTTTGGCCCGCGCACCCACGGCGTGCACGGTAAAGCGAAGATAGACGACATTGTGGAGCGTTCGCTGCGTGCCGCGGCAATCTGGGACGAGCTTCGAGACCGGCTCAAAAAGGATGCGCTGGGGCTGTCCGGCGGGCAGCAGCAGCGGCTTTGCATTGCGCGTGCATTGGCCGTTGAGCCGGAGGTGCTGCTTATGGACGAGCCGACAAGTGCGCTCGACCCAATTTCCACATCCCGAATTGAGGATTTGGCGGTGACATTGAAGAAGAATTATACTATCATTATGGTAACGCACAATATGCAGCAGGCGGCGCGAATTTCCGACAAAACGGCTTTTTTCCTGCTGGGCGAGGTGGTAGAATACGGCGGAACGGAACGGCTTTTCTCCCTGCCGCAGGACAAGCGCACCGAGGACTACATTACGGGGAGGTTCGGATAATGCGAAACCGGTTTGACGAGCAATTGAATCTGCTGAACAAGGAACTGCTTACGATGGGCGCTTTGATCGAGCAAGCCATCAAGGATGCGACAAGGGCGCTGTTACAGCAGGATGTGCAGGCCGCAAACGAAGCGATCGCATCCGACAAGGCAGTGGATCAGAAGGAGCGTGATATCGAAACGCTATGCTTCAAGCTGCTGTTGCAGCAGCAGCCGGTTGCACGCGACTTGCGGCTGATTTCCGCCGCAATGAAGATGATTACGGACATGGAGCGCATTGGCGACCAGGCCGCGGATATCGCGGGACTTGTGATCTATATTGCAAACGAGCCGTACGTAAAGGCGCTTACGCACCTGCCGAAGATGGCGGACGCCGCGATCGCGATGGTGTCCGGCAGCCTGGACGCATACGTAAGCAAGGATCTTTCGCTTGCACGCAGGGTAATCGACATGGATGATGTAATCGACGATTTGTTTGACGTCATAAAAAACGAGCTTATCGGCCTGATTCGCGAGGACGCCGCAAACGGGTCGCAGGCTATTGATTTGCTGATGATTGCGAAATACTTTGAGCGCATCGGCGATCATGCGCAGAATATTGCAGAATGGGTGGAATACGCTATTACCGGCATGCATAAGGGGGAGTACCTTTCATGATTTACTATGTCGAGGACGATGACAATATCCGTGAACTTGTGGTATACACGCTGAATCAGGTAGGGCTTGCGGCTGAAGGTTTTGCAGGCGCGACGGCGTTTGATGCCGCGATGGCGCGGACGCAGCCGGAGTTGATTTTGCTCGACATCATGCTGCCGGGAGAGGACGGCCTTTCCATATTGCGCAGGCTTCGCGCGGACGCGAACACGGCGGATATCCCGATTGTGTTGGTGACGGCAAAGGGCACGGAATTTGATAAGGTGCAGGGACTTGACGCTGGCGGAGACGATTATATTGCAAAGCCATTCGGCATGGCGGAGCTTGTTGCGCGCGTGCGCGCGCGCTTGCGCCGCAACGGGGAAGGGATCGCCGATAAACGGCTTGCCTACGGCGCGTTGCTGCTGGACGAAAAGGCGCATACGGTCATGGTGGATGGGGAAGCCGTCTCGTTGACCCTGAAGGAGTACGAGCTTTTGCATCACCTTATGAAGAACCGTGGAACGGCGTTTACGCGGGAGCAGCTGCTCGATGCGGCATGGGACTATGGCTACGACGGGGGAACGCGTACGGTGGACGTGCATGTACAAACCCTGCGCGGAAAACTTGGCGTTTGCGCGGGCATGATTGAAACGGTGCGCGGCGTCGGCTATCGCTTTAGAGGAAAGTAAAATGACGAAACGAATTTTTTGGGGTATCGTTCTTGCGGTGTTCATCGCGGTTATGCTCGCTTCCATTTTTATCACGCTGACGCTGTACGACACGTACGAAAAGCAACTGACGGCGGCGCTGCGTGCGGAGGCGGGGTACATCGGGCATTCGCTTTCACGCGAGTCGGATGAACGCGCGTACTTTGCAGGTTTTTCTTCCGAGAATCGTGTAACGCTTGTCGCGCCGGACGGAACCGTTTTGTATGACAGTACCATGCAGGCGGAGAGCATGGAAAATCATGCCGGCCGGCCAGAGATTGCGGCTGCGCTTGCCGCTGGCAGAGGGGAGAATAAGCGGTATTCGAAGACCTTTTCGGAGATGACGATATATTATGCGGTCAGAACGGCTGCTGGTAATGTGCTGCGCGTGTCCAACACGCGCGCGAGCGTGCTTGGCCTGCTTATGCGCATGATCACCATGTTTGAACTTGTTTTTATCGGCGTGGTTGTGCTATCTCTGATAACGGCGAGGGTGATTGCCAAACGAATTGTAGCGCCGGTCAACGAACTGGATCTCGATCATCCGCTTGTTAACACCGTATATGACGAGCTCTCTCCCCTGCTGGTGCGGATGGAGCACCAGAACTACGAGATCGCGCAGCAGATGGCGGCGCTCGCCGGCAAGCGGAGCGAGCTAGCTGCCATTACGGAGAACATGCGCGAGGGGATGATACTGCTTGATGCAAACGGAACGGTGCTTTCCATGAACGGGAGCGCGGCCGCGATATTTGGCACGGGCGCAAAGGAACGCGTCGGCTTGGATATGCTCTGCGTAACGCGCGACGCCGCCATTAACGACGCTGTAGCGGCAGCGCAGTCGGGTGAAAGCAACGGCGTCATGTTTACAAGGAACAGCCGCACGTATCAGGCGTCGGCAAGCCCCGTCACGGAAGCGGGAAAAACCGTAGGCGTCGTGCTGCTGCTAACGGATATTACGGAGCAATATTCTGCGGAGATCAGCCGAAGGGAATTCACGGCCAATGTATCACATGAACTCAAAACGCCGTTGACCTCCATATCCGGTTATGCGGAGATTATGCGCGACGGCTTAGCAAAGCCGGAGGACATGCAGGCATTCGCCGCCCGCATCCATGGCGAGGCAAACCGTCTGATGGCGCTTATCAACGATATTCTGGCATTGTCACAGCTTGATGAAAGACGCGGTCTTGGCGAAAAAGAACCTGTCGAGCTGTTGGCGCTAGCAAACCGGGTTGCAAAGCGCCTTGCGCAGGCGGCGGACGAAAAGGGGATTCGGCTGACTGTAACAGGCGAGCATGCGCAGGTATCCGGATTTCCATCCTTGCTGGATGAAATGACGTTCAACCTCGTGGATAACGCGGTTAAGTATACGGACGCAGGCGGAGAGGTTCGCGTGCAGGTAACGCGCGAAGCGGGGCGCGTCGTACTTGCGGTCGAGGATACCGGCGTTGGTATCCCGAAGGAGGCGCAGGCGCATGTATTTGAGCGCTTTTACCGCGTGGACAAGAGCCATTCGAAGGCAACGGGCGGCACGGGCCTTGGTCTTTCGATTGTAAAGCACGGCGCTGCGGCGCATGACGCGCAGGTGAAGCTGACGAGCGAGCCGGGGCAGGGAACCTGCGTAGAACTTGTCTTCAGCGGCGAATAGATGCGCAAGTAAGCCGCCGGGAAACGATGGATTCCATCTTCCGGCGGCTTATATATTCGTTCGGAATGGCATGCAATACAAATCTTTCATATATAAAATAACGCAATAATCTGTCTGAACAAACTGCGCTGCCATTGCACTGCATGATGCGGTATCCTATAATACGAAGGAACGGATAGACCGGTATTGCGCCCCCGGAAGATGCGCGGGCATGCGCACCGTTGCAGGCGTATCGCAAGCCGGCGGTACGGTCGAACAGCTTTCGCTGCGAATGGAAAACGGAAGCGCCGGCGGGAGCCGGAGAAGATCCGAGGAGGAGAAAACCATGAGGGAATTGCCGGCCGAAGCCATTACACAGGCCGTAAAGAAGCTTTGCATCGACGCCAACTGTCACCTGCCGGAGGACGTGCGCGCCCGCATTCGCGCATGCCGCGCGGAGGAGCCATGGGAACCCGCGCGGGAGATTCTGGACCGTATCATAGAAAATTTTGAAATTGCGGATGCGCAGGAGGCGCCCATCTGTCAGGACACGGGCGTAGCGTGCGTATTCCTTGCAATCGGGCAGGACGTGCATATCACCGGCGATTTGCAATCGGCGGTTGACGAAGGCGTGCGGCAGGGATATGCGGCAGGCTACCTGCGCAAGTCGGTCGTGCGGGACCCGCTTGATCGCGTTAACACCGGCGATAATACGCCCGCTATGCTGTATCTTTCGATTGTTCCCGGCGAGAACGTATCGATTACCGTTGCGCCGAAAGGCTTTGGCAGCGAGAACATGAGCCGCATACGGATGCTGAAACCCTCCGACGGGCTGGACGGCGTTAAGCAATTCGTTTTGCAGGCGGTGGAGGAGGCCGGGCCGAACCCTTGCCCGCCGATTGTTGTCGGCGTGGGGATAGGCGGTACGTTTGACAAGGCGGCGTATATGGCCAAGCACGCCTTGCTGCGGGAGATCGGAAGCGTCAATGCCGACCCGTTTTATGCCGGGCTGGAAAGGGAATTGCTTGCCGCCGTCAACGCGCTGGGCATCGGGCCGCAGGGGTTTGGCGGGAAAACGTTCGCACTTGCCGTACATATTGAGCAGGGGCCGACGCATATTGCGGGGTTGCCGATTGCGGTCAACATCAATTGCCATGTTGCGCGGCATGCCACGGAGGTGTTGTAAAATGGAAAGCATTCGTATCGTAACGCCGCTGACACCGGAAACTGCGCGCTCGCTTGTTTGCGGGGATAGCGTGCTGCTCTCCGGCGTGCTCTATACGGCGCGTGACGCCGCGCACAAAAGGCTTTGCGAGGCGGCCGCGCGGGGGGAACAGCTGCCGTTTGACCCGAAGGGCGCGGTCGTTTACTTCGTTGGCCCTGCGCCGGCCAAACCGGGGCAGGCGATCGGCTCCGCCGGGCCTACGACCTCGTATCGCATGGACGCGTATTCGCCGCAGCTTATCAAGCTTGGCCTGACCGGCATGATCGGCAAGGGCAAGCGCAGCGACGCGGTTGTTGCCGCCATGCAGGAATATGGCGCGGTGTATTTCGGCGCAATCGGCGGCTGCGGCGCGCTGCTTGGCAAGCGCGTTACCTCTGCGGAGGTTATCGCCTATCCGGATTTGGGTACGGAGGCCGTGCGGCGGCTGATTGTGCGTGATTTACCCGTTACGGTTGTGATCGACAGCAATGGCCGGAACCTGTACACGGAAGGACGAAAGGCATATTTGCATGCCTGCTGTGACGAATAAACGATTGTCCCCTTACAAAACAGAAATGCATGCGACGGCCTGTCAAACGGCTGGCAATGCATGGAATTTAGCAGTCCGGAATGTGCGCCGCGGCGTTTGCTGCGGCGCGTTTGCATGCGCCTGCATGTTGGCGAACCCTTGCCAAGTGCGGGGAAACAGATTATATTACTTCCATACAAACGTTGCATTATACCCGTGGAAAGGGGGAACCGCGCATGCGCCTGCTATTGATCGAGGACGATGAAGCGCTTGTACGTGTGCTGCGGTTGCATCTTGCACGCGAGGGCTATGAGGTGGATGCTTGCGGCGACGGCGGCGACGCGGCGTATTATCTGCATGGCGGCGGATACAACGCCGTTGTGCTCGACCGGATGCTGCCGGGCAAGGATGGGCTGACCGTTCTTTCGGAAATGCGTGCGGAGGGGGATATGACGCCCGTACTGATGCTTACCGCGCTGGATACGATCAGCGACCGTACGCAGGGCCTGGATGCGGGAGCGGACGACTATTTGGTAAAGCCGTTTGCGATGGCGGAGCTGCTTTCCCGCATTCGCGCGCTTCTTCGCCGTCCCGGCGCCATGCGCGCGGCGGATGCGTTGACGTTTCAAAACTGCGTGCTGCACATCCGGCAATGCAGCCTTACCTGCGGCAAGACGGAGCAAACGCTATCCCGAAAGGAAACGGCGCTGCTGGAGCTATTTTTTGAGAATCCGAACCGGGTACTTTCCCGCGACGAAATTCTGTTCCGTGTTTGGGGCGGCGACGAAGCGGTCGAAGGCGGCAATGTCGATAATTACATCTATTTCGTACGTCGAAGGCTAAAAGCTGCGGGAGGTGCGGCCGGTATTAAAACCATACACGGCGTCGGCTACCAGCTGACGGGCGAGGAAGACTGATGGAAGAACAACGGCTGCGCGCGCATCTTATTCGGATATACTGCATTACGGTTGCGGCCGTACTGTTCGCTGTGCTGTTCACGATGGCGCTGCTGTTTTACCGGGACGCCGCCGCGCGGGACCGGGAGACCTTTTCCACACTGCTGTTCGCAGTATCCGATCAGCTTCGTATGAACGAGTCGGTGAGCCACGCGCGCCTGCGCGAGCTGGAGCACGAAAACCTTGTGTTGCTTTCCCTGCGGGATAACGGCGCGAAGCTGCTCTATAACAGCGGTGACGGCGCGGAAAGGCTTGCGCTTTTTGCACAAGCGGAGCTGCGCGCCCGTACGGACGGCTACGACGTTGCCATGCTGCCGTTGACGACGGAGCGGCGCGTAAGCCCGACCTATACCTTTTCCGTGGATGGCGTGCGATATCTGGGCGCGGTGAGTATTTTGCCGCTGCCGGAAGGATACCGTACGGTGACGATGGTGCGGCGGGTTTCTTCGCTGCATGGCGGAAAAATGGCGCTGCTTTTCGCCGGATATGTCGCGGGCGTTTGTTTGCTCAGCGTGGCCGGCGCGCAATTGATCGACCGCGCGCTGCTGCCGGCGGTTGAAAGCCGGAAACGCCAGACGCAGTTTGTCGCCGCCGCGTCGCACGAGCTGCGTTCCCCGCTGGCCGTCATTTCGGCGAATGCCGCCGCCGTTACGGAGAATGTCCGCGCGCCTGCGGAGGCGGCCGCCGTAATTGAAAGCGAATGTGCGCGGATGTCCCGGTTGATCGGCGACATGCTGCTGCTTGCCTCTGCGGACGCAGGCAGCTGGCCCGTTTCCCTTGTGGAGACGGAGATGGATACCGTTTTGCTAAACGTATATGAGGCGCAGGCACCGCTGTTTTTTAGCCGGGGCTGCACGCTTACGCTCACATTGCCGGAGGAGCCGCTGCCGCGCATAACGGCGGACGCGGAAAGACTCTCCGAGGTGCTTATAATCCTGCTGGACAACGCCCTTTCGTACGGGGTTACGCAAACGTGCCGGACGGTCGCGCTTGCTGCAAAGCGCAGCGGCAAGGGCGTGACCGTAACGGTGTGCGACCATGGACCGGGGCTGACGAACGAACAGAAGGCGCAGGTGTTCGAGCGGTTCTATCGCGGGGACGGTTCGCGGCGGGAGAAGCAGCATGTCGGCCTCGGACTGTCGATTGCAACGGAGCTTGTCCGGCTGCAAAACGGGAGGCTTACCGTGGAGGATACGCCGGGGGGCGGGTGCACATTTCGGATTACGTTATAACCGCGCCGCGCGTATGGAAAACGCGTTGCCCGCTGCACACCGTGCGGGTCGGGTTCATAATTTCTTCATAGTTGCTAGAGGATTTTTAGAGATTTGGTTGCTACCATATATGTATGACTGTGTACCGGGTAAGGGAGGCATACAAAATGGAGCAATCCAAGAAAACACTTTCAACGCTGCTTTCGGCTGCGCTTTTCATTATATTTGTCTGCTATGCCGCCGTGCTGCTGAAGATCATCCTTTTTAAGTATGGATTGGGCGCCGGAATGCGGTCCTGGAATTTCGTTCCGTTCCGCTTTGTGCTGGCGCTGCTGCATCCGGAGACGTCGATCGACGTTGCGCTAAAAAATGTGCTGGGCAATTTTGCGATCTTTATTCCGCTAGGCGTGCTGACGCCGGTGTTGTTTCGCCGGTTTGACGCATGGTGGAAACCCACGCTGCTAGGATTATGCGTCAGCGCGCTTTTTGAATTGCTGCAAGGCGTCTTTGGCCTTGGCGCAACGGATGTGGACGACCTGTTGCTAAACACGCTTGGCGCAGCGGCGGGCAGCGCCGTCTATTTTGGCGTACTGAAGCGCTGCAAGAGCGAGTGGAAGCGGCGGCTTGCGGCACTTGGATTTCTATGTGCGTTCGGCCTTGCAGGCTTGCTTTCGCTGTGGCTGTATGCGCCTGGGGAACTGCCCAGCGTTGTGGAACACCGGAATGCGGAAGCGCTCGACGGGCTGGATCGCGCGTCCTACACCGTTACATGCGTTGCCAGCGGTCTTTCGGAGGACGGCCTACTTTGCCGCGTACCGGAAGCCGCGCCCGACGCCTCCGCTATGGCGGTTGCCTCCGCCTATACGTTTGCGGATGATGTGCGTCTCTATCAGGAGACGCTGTCCTATCAGTATTCGCCAAACGGTAACGTGCAAAAGACCATTTGTACATATGCCGCTATTGACAGAGACGCGGCCCAGGCGCTTTTCTCGCAGTACGCGCATGTCTTTGCGGATTTATGGCTGAATGCGGCGGGCGAATGCACAACGGTGATTTTTACGGTACATGTGGATTGAACAAACGAAAGAGAGGATTCCGATTGTGAAAAAAAGGATTGCATCTTTATTAACGGCGCTGCTGCTGCTTGGCGCTTTGGCGGGCTGTATGCCCGAAAAACCGGAAAACAGCGTGGCAATGGACGCGGAGCTGCCGTCTGTGGGCCGCTATATGGAAGAAGAGCAGGCGCTGCCGCTGCCTGCCGGGATGACGGACCAGATCATATTGGGTATGGACGCCGGTGCGGACAGCTTGTGCGTGATTACGGCTTCCTATGTCGCTACGGACGAGGACACGGGCTGTTCCCGATATTTTAGGCATACGTTCGCGCCGGATGGAACGGCGACGACGACGGACGAAACCTGGCTGAATGAGCTTGCGCCGATGGGCGGAAACGAGATGCACGTTCTCTTTACAAAGGATGGCACGCTGTATATGTGCTTTTCCGACTATGACAAGGAGGGGAACTCCGTTGCGCACCTGCTTGTCAGCCGCGACGGCGGCAAAACCGGGGAGATGCTGGCCGGCGACGGCTTGCGTGCCATGGATATGATCACAAGCTTCGGCGTGCTGGATAACGGCGGGATTGCCGTTGCGAACTTCTATGACGGTTCGCTGCAATTGCTCGATAGCGAGGGGAACCGCACGGAGGAGATTGCCGCCGACAGGCAGGGCCGGATCAATTCCTGCGCGGCAAACGGCGATTACATTGCGTTCACCGCACCGGAGCAGAACTGCGTGAGCGTGTGGAACACCGCGGACGGAACGCATGCGGATTATGATTTTACGTTTGCGGAGCTTTCCTCCCCGCAGATTGCGGTTTCGCGCGACGGCGCGGTATTTTTGGTGGACAACGCCGGGATTTACCGCCATGCGGCGGGCGGAACCATTTGGGAAAAGCTGGTGGACGGCACGACCTGCACGCTCGGCCTGCCGAACTTTTACGCGGGTTTTCTGATGGCGCAGGAGGACGGCGCGTATCCGACGTTTTACGCAAGCGACCTGCGCGCGTTGCTCGTATATCGCTATGACTCCACTGTGACTGCGGCTGCGGACAAGAGCCTGACCGTATTCTCCCTGCATGATAACGACACGGTGCGGCAGACAATCGTTGCGTTCAGCCGCGCGCATAGTGACGTCAAGGTGACCTATACCGTCGCTATGGAGGGGACGACCGGCGGCACGGAGCAGGACTATATCAAGGCGCTCAATACGGAGCTCCTTGCCGGGACCGGCCCGGATATCCTGCTGCTTGACAATCTGCCTGTCGATTCCTATATCGAAAAGGATGTGCTGCTCGATCTGACGGACGTATTGTCGGATGCGGAGCCAACGCTTGCAAACGTGATGACGCCGTTTACGGAGAATGGCGCGCTGTGCGCCGTTCCAACGGGCTTTACCGTACCGCTTGCGGCTGCGCTGCCGGGTACGGAGAACGCGTTTAACACCCTTTCCGCGCTTGCGGACGCGGCGGAAACGGCCGGTGAAACGCCGCTGCTTTCCCCCTGCGCATTTAGCTATCAGACGCTTGCGCTCTATCTGATCAAGTACTACGGCGGTGCGCTGCAAGACGGGAACGCCGCGTCGGTCGAGGCCTTTTTGACGGACGCCAAGCGCGTTTCCGACGCCATTGGCTGTACGGACCGCCTGGCCGACGGGTGGGACGCGCTGAAGGACATGCCGCAGGATGAACTCTACGAGGATTTCAAGGATTATATCGGCGCGCCGCAGGTGTTTGCCTGTGCGTCCGGCACGGTGCAGGATATTCTGATGCAGCCGGTTGGTTCGGTTATGAGCTGCATGGAGTTTGCCGCCGCTGCGGAGAAGTCCGGCGCGTCCATCGTCTCGGTTAACGGGCAGTTTGTGCCGACGGGCGTCGTCGGCGTCAACAAAGCCAGCCCGGAAACGGAGGCTTCCAAGGCGTTTGTAAAAATGATGCTTTCCTACGATGCGCAGGGCGGCAATCAGTATGGTTCCGCATTTCCGGTGAACGCCAAGGCGTATGCCGAGATGCTTGCGTACGAAAACAACGAGGTGAGCAGCGGGTATGTGCTGAACGACGGCGGCGATTTCTTCTCGCAATGGCCGGGAAAAGCGTGGCGCGATCACCTCGGTACGTTGATTGCGTCCCTGACCGTGCCGATTACCGAGGATACGGCGCTGACCAGGATGCTGCTGCCGGTGGTGGAGGCCTGCTTATCCGGCGCAAGCACGCCCGCGCAGGCGGCGGAGCAAATGGAGAGCCTGCTTTCGACCTTCCTGTCGGAATAGGAGGCACAAATGAAAGCGTACGTTCGTGGACGAAGAATGCGGCGGCGGGAGGCGGGCGCGGCTCTGCTGTTCTTGCTGCCGAGCCTTGCGGGCATGGTTTTGCTGTTTCTGCTTCCCACGGCGGACGTAATACGCCGCTCGTTTTACTCGGCGATGGGGAATTCGTTTGTTGGCGCGGCCAATTATTTCACGGTGCTCAACAATGCTTCCTTCCGGCTGGCGCTTTTTAACACCGGCCGGTTCCTGCTTGTCTGCATTCCGCTTTTGCTGCTTCTTTCGCTTGTGGTTGCGCTGCTGCTGCATAGGCGCCGGCGCGTGCAGGAGCTTCTTCGCACGACGTATTTGCTGCCGCTTGTCGTGCCGGTAACGAGCGTAGCGCTGATTATCCAAACGGTGTTTCAGAGGAACGGATTGCTCTCCGCCCTGTGCGCGGCGTTTGACATTGCGCCTGTGGACTGGCTCAACAGCGAGTATGCGTTTGCCGTGCTCGTCGCCTGCTATATATGGAAAAGCTTTGGCTATCATGTGGTGCTTTGGATGGCCGGACTTGCGGCTATTCCGGAGCCTCTGTACGAAGCGGCGCAGGTGGACGGCGCAAACGCGCGGCAAAGCTTTTTTCGCATTACGCTGCCGCAGCTGACGGGGACGTTTTTTATTTCGACCGTACTGGCGCTGATCAATTCCTTTAAGGTGTTTCGGGAGGCGTATCTTGTTGCGGGGCAGTATCCGCATGCGAGCATCTATATGTTGCAGCATGTGCTTTCCAACTGGTTTATGAATCTCGACATGCAAAAGATCAGCGCGGCTGCCGTGCTGCTTATGGCGGCGATTCTTATAATCGTAGTGCTGGTGCAGTGCATCTTCGGCAAATCGGAGGAAACAGTATGAGAAAAAGAAAGCTTCGCCCGTTTTCCTTCCTGCTGCTGTTTTTGCTGGCGTTGTTTGTCTGGATGCCGCTTACGATGCTTCTCACGGGCGCGCTGACGCCTACGCCGGAGATTCGGGAACGGTTATCCGGCGTGCTGGGCGCGGGCAGCGCGCTGGCAAGCTGGCGGCTGCTGCCGGAGCGCATAACCTTTACGCATATCGTGGAGCTGCTGCTCGACACGCCCGCGTTTTACCGCGTGTTCTGGAACTCCTGCATGCAGGTGCTGCCGGGGGTAGCGGGGCAGATCGTGATCGGCGCGCCTGCGGCATGGGCGCTTGCGCGGTATCGCTTTTTAGGACGGCGCATGCTGCGCTGGCTGTACATCCTGCTTATGATACTGCCGTTTCAGGTGACGATGGCGTCGAGCTATATTGTGCTTAACCGCATCGGGTGCATCGATACGCCGCTGGCGATTGTGCTGCCGATGATGTTCTCGGCGTTTCCGGTGTTTATTATGACAAAGTTTTTCAGCCGGATTCCGGCGGACCTGCTGGAGGCGGCGCGCATCGACGGGGCGAGCGAATGGCGGCTGTTCACGAGAATCGGCCTGCCGCTGGGCCTGCCGGGCGTGCTGTCGGCGGCGCTGCTGGGATTTGTGGAGGGCTGGAACGCGGTGGAGCAGCCGATTACGTTTTTGAAGACGCCGTCGCTGTACCCGCTTTCCGTGTTCCTGCCGGCCGTATCGGTGCCGAACGCGGGCGTGTCCTTTGCCTCGGCGGTCGTTGCGCTGCTGCCTGCGGTGCTGGTTTTTCTTCTGGGGCAGCAATATTTGGAACAGGGGATCATTGCATCCGGAATCAAGGAGTAAGAATATGGAGAATACCTTCATGGCGGAAACGCCCAAACGGAAATCCAAAGCGAGGCGGGCCGGCGCAGCGCTGCTGTGGCTCTTTGCCATTATGGCGGCGTTGACGTATGCGAGCCGCGCCATTAGCGAGTCGCTCATGGCGAAGGTGGAAACCGGTTATGCATCCGCCTCGACGCTGGACGAGAGCGTGGAGGGCACGGGCGTTTGGAAGGTTGGCGAAACGCAGCTGTATACGACCTACTACACGCGCCGCATCATAGCGGTATATGTGCGCCCCGGCCAAACCGTTACAGCTGGCGACCCACTGTTCGCGTATGACGTTTCCACGGTCAAGGGCGGCAAGAAGGTTTCCGACAGGAAGGTATACGCTGCCGAAAAGGCGGTAAAAAAGGCGGAAGCCGCCCTGGAGGACGCGGAGGACCCGCTGTACGCGCAAAGCGTGCTCAAGAGCGCGGAACAGGCGCTTGCGTATGCAAAGTTTACCTATGCGCAGACATATGCTTTACAAAACGGCGGCGTAGTTCTGGCAACCTTCTCCGGCACGCTTGTCCGGTGCGACCTTGCCGTAGGCAAAGCGTCCGCTGCGGGCAGCACCGGGTTTGAGATTGCGCCGGAGGGCGTTGCGTTTACGCTGTCCGTACAGGCGAAGGACGCGGAGCGCATCGCGATAGGGGACGCCGTAACACTGTACGACGACGGCAGGGAAGAGGCGAAGACGCTCACCGTGCAGGAGATGAAAGCGCCGGACGCCGAGGATATGGTCGTCATCCTATGCGCGGGCGACGGCGGCAAAGCGCGGTTGACCGGGGCCAAGCAGGATTGGAAGATTAAGAAGCAGTCGAAGAAGTATAACGTTTGCGTTCCTATTGCGGCGCTGCGGCAGAGCGGCCCGGAGCAGTACTATGTATTGCTGCTTTCGGAGAAGGAGACCATACTCGGTACGCAGCTTATCGCCAAGGCGCAGGAGGTCGAGCTGATAGCGCATGACGGCAGGCGGGCGGCGATTACGGGAAATATCGGGGAGCAGGACCGCCTTATTACGGTGAGCTCCAAGGAGCTTCGGGACGGCGATTATGTGGTGCGGCAGGATGGATAGGCGGGCGCGGGTTTTTGCAATCGTGCTTGCAGCGGCCGCTTTGGCGCTTTGGTCGCATACGTATATACGGGTGCGGACCGTGACCGATGCGTATACGGGCGTCAGCGCGCGTATTGCGGATACGAAAATCCCCGGTAAAAGGTTGGCGCGCCTGTTGGCGGAGGGGGATGACAGCGGGCTTTGCTGCCTTGCGGCGTGGTCGCGCGGGGACAAGATTACGGCGGAGGCGGCTTCTATGGAGACCGACGCAAGACTGCGCGTCGTCACGGTCTATGGCGATATTCGGCAGGTTACGCCGATGCGGCTCGTCTGCGGCGGTTTTCTTGCGGAGGACGATATGGACGGATGCCTGCTCGATACAAAGAGCGCACAAACGCTCTTTCATTCCGTGGATGTGCAGGGCACGGCAGTTACCCTGGGAGAGAAGCGGTATACGGTGCGCGGCGTAGTCGATGGCGGCGAGCCGATGGCCATTGTCCGCAACGCGGATGCGGCATATGACAATCTGGAGTTTGCTGCGGCGGATTTGCAGGCGGGAAAGGCTGCGGTGGATGCGTTCTTGTACCGGAACGCGCTTTCCGGCGATTACACGGTGGTGCAAAACGGACTGTACGCGCGTATCCTGCACGGACTGATTTGGCTTCCGGCGGCGCTCGCCCTGCTTCTTGCTGCACGACGGCTTGCGTGCGCGGCGTTGCGCCGGCCCCGGAGGGCGGGGCGAACGGCGGCCTTGCTTATCGCGGCAGCCGCATGCGGCGCGGCGATGGTTGCCTTGTTTTCCAAAACGTTCTTTTGGCCGCAGGCATTTTTACCGACCAAGTGCGCCGATTTTGCGTTCTGGGGGGCGCTGCTAAACGGTTGGCGGGAAACGTGGGAACGGATGCTGTTGATGACGCCGCTGCCGAAGGACGTGCTGTTTTTCCGTGATATGCGCGCATGCATATGCGGCATTGCGGCAATCATGATGTTGGAGGCGGCCGCTTGCGGATGCATCCGCAAGCGAGACGCTGCAATCACGAAATGAAAAGAGAGGTGCTTAAGTGCAAAAATCGATGCGACGATTGGCGTGGATCCTGTTTGTATACTATCTCTTGCTGTTGATATGGGTGATTCTGTTCAAGATGTCTTTCTCGCTTGGCGAGTTGGATAGTACCCGCGTTGTAAACGGGATTCCCTTTGCACAGTCCACGTTCCCCAATGGCCGTGTAAATCTGTCGGAGATCATCAGCAACATACTGATATTCATTCCGTTTGGCATATACCTTTCCATATTGTGCGAACGGTGGCAGCCGGTTAAGAGAGCGGCGGTTATTGCGGCGGCAAGCCTTGCCCTAGAAGCGCTGCAATATGTATTTGCTGTTGGCATATCGGATATTACGGATCTGATGGGGAACACGCTGGGCGGCATAATCGGGATTGTAGCGCACGCGATGATTACGCACAGAAGCGGGGATCGGGCGCGCGCCGACAAGCTGCTTACGATTCTCGCAGCCGTTGGTACTGCGGGCTGCACGGCGCTGTTTTTGCTGCTGCTAATCGCAAACTGACGCGATAAAGCGGCAGCCCGCTGTGGGTTTTGTTTTATTGCGGCTTTGCAAGGCGCAGAATTTGCAGTATGATAGGGAACGGTCGAAGGGCAATGACGTAAAACGACTTGCGGAGGACCATTTTCACGCAAGGCGGATGAATCGGGCGCAGCTGGGGGCAAACCGGAGACAGGAACACCCGGCTGCGGGATACAAATGATGATATAACGGAGGAACATACGAATGAAAAGATGGATTGCGCTGGCGCTTGTGAGCGTCATGCTTCTTTGTGGATGCAGCAATGCTGCGGTAGTGTCGTCAAACGCGGCGCCGCGCGCAACGGACGTGCCGGAACCCGCCGTTGCGGCGGCGGAGGCGGCCGGAACCGTTTCGGCGGAGGCCGGAGCGAAAGCGGATATGCAGCAAACCTATCCCGTTAACGAGCCGCCGGAGCAGGGGAATGTAATAAGCGTTTCGGACGTAAACGGCCTTCTTGCCAGCATCGGCCCGGATCGAACGATCTATCTGGAAGCGGGCGATTACGCGCTGACGGAAGCGGCGGATTACGGACAGGCGACCGCCTCCGACTACTATTCGTGGGAGGAAGTATACGACGGTTTCGCGCTGTCAATTCACAATGTGGAAAATCTGCATATTCTCGGAAGAAGCGCAGATTCGGTAAAGATTCATACAAGTCCGCGTTATGCCAACGTCATGGGCTTTCTCAACTGTCGGAATATTTCCGTGCAGGGCATTACGGCGGGGCATACGGACGGACCGGGCAGCTGCGCAGGAGCGGTGCTGTACTTTGACGCAGCCACCGGCGTAACCGTTACGGAAAATGTTTTGTTTGGCTGCGGGACAATCGGTGTGGAGGCGTCTGCTTGCGAAAATCTGCTGGTACAGAATTGCCTGGTTACGGATTGCAGCCTGGGCGCGGTCAGCTTTCTGCGCAGCCGGAACGTGGAGGTGCGGGATTGCCGCCTTCGCGACTGCGGCGGCGAGTACCCCGCGTATGCTTTGCTGTATGCGGCGCAGTCGGAGGCTGTTGCCGTCGTGAACTGCGAAATCAGCGGCAATTCCTGCGAGCGCCTGCTGGAAAGCAGCTACAGCCGGGATGTGTACCTGTTGGGCTGCGGCGTAAAGGACAATGCGATTGCGCAGTGCGCTTTCCTGGCGCGGCAGTATAACCCCGTTGTGGAGGGCTGCGCATTCGAGAATAACCGGCTTACACAATGGTATGCCGAGGAGTACGAGGGGGAGGCGGCTCTGCGGGCGGTGTCGCTTTCCGGCGCGGAATGGACGGATGCGGATTTGCAGGCGATGCAGCGGCAGGATGTGCCGTATGAAGCGCCTGCGGCCACACCGGATACGGCGGAAACGCCTGCGGATGGGCAAATGCGCACGGTACAGGCGTCCAATATGGATGAATTCCTTGCTGCGATCGCGTCCGATACGACCGTGTATCTTGCAGACGGCGTATACAGCCTGTCCGACGCAAGCGATTACGGCACGCTGGGGCAGGACGCGTACTATTGGCAGGAGAATTACGACGGTCCGGGCCTGGTTATCAGCGGCGTATCCAATTTTCATATTGTGGGCGGCGGCGCGGACAAGGTTTCCATCAACGCGGTTCCCAGATATGCGGATGTCATTACACTGGATAGCTGCGACAATGTTTCCATAACCGGCGTTACATTGGGACATTTCGAAAAGCCGGGCGAATGCAGCGGCGGCGTGCTTCGGCTTGTGCAATCCCGCTCGATTGCCGTCAGCGGCTGCGGCCTCTATGGCTGCGGCATTCTCGGCGTAAACGCGGAGGAATGCGAGGCGGTTACGGTGGAGAATACGGAAATTTACGATTGCAGCCAGGGCGCGGCGTATCTATACGCATGCAACGGCGTTGCGTTTACCGGTTGCAGCATTCATGATTGCGGCGAGCCGGAATTCTCCGTTTCAGAGTGCGAAAATGTCACAAGGGACGGCAAGCCGATAGAATCGTAATTCCGTGATTTCCGGGAAATGGCAAAGCGGGCAAACGGCATGCCGAAAACGTGATAGAATTCATTTGCCGGTGCATGGACGAAAGGAGCGCAGTATGCTTACGCTTCGAAAGATGGAGCTTAACGATCTGCCAATGTTTCAAAACTGGCTTGGTATGCCGCATGTTGCAAAGTGGTATCACAATCCGGACGACTGGGTTATGGAGGTCGAAAAGCAGGATGGGGAATACCGTTGGATTCATCACTTTATCGCGGAGGTAGCCGGCCGCCCGGTCGGGTTTTGCCAGTACTATGCCTGCTGCGACAGCGACGAAACGTGGTTTGCCGGGCTAAAGACCGGCGGTGCATACAGCATTGATTACCTGATTGGCGATATCGGCGCGCTGCGGCGCGGGTTCGGCAGGCAGATAATCGCCCGCTTGACGGAGGAAATTCTTTGCCATGCGGACGCGGCGCGGATTGTTGTGCAGCCGGAGAGGGAGAACGAGGCCTCCTGCCGGTTGCTGCGTTCCTGCGGCTTTGCCTTGGTAAACGAGAAGGATGCAATTTATGTAAAAGAATTGCGGGGGGCGAAACGATGATCAATATCACAAGCAGGGCGCATGTGCCAATCACTGTGGAAATAGAGGAGTATGTTGATAATCCGGTGTTCAACGCGATTGCCACGCATATGGAGACGGAATATAAGGCGCTTGTCAGCCTGGAATACAGTGGCGAAAGCCTGCTGCTTGGCTGGAACATGCGGTTTTACAAGGGCGGTCGGACGCTATTGCGGCTTTACCCAAGGCGCGGGTATTGCATCGTGCTTGTCGTTGTTGGCAGGAAGGAGAAACAGCGCGTGGAGGCGCTGCTGCCGCTGATGTCCGAGGCTATGCAGACGCTGTACCAGAACACGCAGGAGGGCATGGGGCAGCGTTGGCTGTTGATCGAATTGGCAAAGGAAGACGCCTTGTACATGGATGTAATGCGGATTGTTGCGATTCGCAGAAGCAGCAAATAGCTAGGGCGCGGTTTGCCGGTCAACCGGAACGCAGCTTTACACGGGCGCTTGGTACCGGCGCGCCAATATTGCGGCAGGGAAAAGCATAGGCAAAGACTGCCTTTACAGAAAGACTCCGGACGCTTCGCGCCCGGAGTTTTGTAAGTGCGGATGCTTTATCGCTTTTCCACAACCGCGATCCAGATTTCGCAATAATAATTTGGGTCTTGCGTGTCCGCCGAAGGATAGATTTCAAGCTCTATGCCGTTGCCGTATGCATAGTTGCTCTGCGGAAAGAACTCGGTGCAGATCTTTTGATAGGTTTCCCGGAATGCTTCCGGCATTTTGCCGCGGCATTCGAATACCGCGTAGGTATGCGCGCTTATGTTCATAATATCGAAGCCTTCCTCCGTAACGGGCGCGCCGTTGTATTCCGCGCCGATACCGTAGGGAAAACCGGAATCCGCCATTTCCTCCGAGAAACA
>CAYPLG010000031.1:13460-24635 GCA_964411535.1 uncultured Oscillospiraceae bacterium | reverse complement strand
GACCGGAACGAACGGGTTTGGCAGAAAACGCGTTCCGAAAAGATAGATTTGCCGGAACAGTACAAAGGAACCGAGCATGACGAGCATGGGGGTGCGCGCATCGCCGACGCCGCGCAGCGCGCCCGCAAATATCTGATTAAAGCAAATCAGCACGTAGAACGGGGAAATCAGCGTGATGAAGTATTCCCCGTAGTAAACCACCTGTGCATCGGTGGAAAAGAGCCTTAGCACCAGCCGGTCGCAAATAATGAGCAGCGCGCTGCATACAGCGGTGATGCCTATCGACATGAACAGCGCCTGCCGCACGCCCTTGCGCGCGCGCGAAATGTTGTGCGCGCCGTAGTTTTGGCCGACAAAGGTGGTCGAGGCCAGCGCGATGCTTTGCACGGGGATGAGAATAAACACATCAAGCTTGTTGTAGCAGGACCAGCCGGCCATGACGGAGGAGCCGAAATTGTTGATATACGATTGTACGAATACGTTGGAAAACGACGTAATCGCCTGCTGTATGCCGGAAGGGAAACCGATGGAGAGAATCCTTTTGAGCATATCCTTTTTGATGCAGAGCGCCTTCCAGTGAATGGCATACGGCGCGTTTACGCGGGTCAGGGAATAGAGCACAAGCAACGCGGAAAGCGCCTGCGAAAGGATGGTGGCGTACGCCACGCCGGCGATGCCAAGGTGAAAGACAATTACAAAGAGCAGGTCGAGCGCAATGTTGAGCACCGCGGAAAAGCACAGAAAATACAGTGGCCGCCGCGAGTCGCCAACGGCGCGCAGGATGCCGGAGCCCATGTTATATACCAGCAAGCCGGTAATGCCCGCAAAGTAGATCGTCAGGTACTCCTTTGCCTGCAAAAACACATCGTCCGGCGTGGCCATCAGGCGGAGCATCGGCGTAACGATGAGTATGCCAAGGCCGGTTGCGACAACGCTCATGATAAAGGTGACCAGTATGGTGGTATGCACGGCGCTATGCAGGCGTTTGTTGTCATGCGCGCCGTAGCATTGCGAAATAACGACGCTTGCTCCGGTTGCGAGCCCCGCGCAGAGGCCGACGAGCATATTGATGATGCTGCTCGTGCTGCCGACGGCGGCAAGGGCTTCCTTACCGACAAACTGGCCGACAACAATGGTATCGACGGTATTATACAACTGCTGGAACAGCAGCCCGATGGCCATCGGGATGGAGAATTCCAGAAGTTGTTTCCATATGACGCCCTGCGTCATGTCTGCGTCGCGCTGTCGCACTCGATTGCAAGCTCCTCATAACGTCCGCTTTCCCAAACGGCAATCCTATTGTAGCATAAATCCTGTCGAATGAGAAGCGGCGGCGCTTTATCGCAATTGTGACTGATTTCTGACGCATTATGAAACTTGCCCGTTTTGCCTTGCGAAGGCGGAAATGACACGGTATAATAGAAAAAAAGCAGAGGAGGACCCTTGCCTTGATTGGAGTTATCTTCGGAGAAAAGGGAACTGGCAAAACCAAGCACATCCTGGAAATGGCCAACAAATCCGCAAAAGAAGCCAAAGGCAGCCTCGTTTTTATTGACAGTGACAACAGCTACATGTACGACCTATCCAACAAAATCCGCTTTGTAAACGCAACCGAATATGGGATTACGATGCCGAAAATGCTGTACGGTTTTATTTGCGGCATGGCGGCGATGGACTTCGACCTGGAATACATATTTATCGACGGCTTGATTTCGATTGTGCACAAGGAGCTTGATACCCTCGCACTGCATTTCGGGGATATCCAGAAGCTTGCGCAGGAGCGCGGCATCAACGTGATCATCGCTGTCAACGGCAACGAAAAAACGATTCCGTCCTTCCTGCTCGATTACGTCATGCACACGACCTGAAACGGAAAGACGAGAACAAAGGAATTTTTCATATGCAATATATAAGCACCAGAGGCGGCGAACCGGTTACGGTTGCGCAGGCAATTGTATCCGGCATATCCCCGTCAGGCGGATTGTATGTCCCGGAAACCTATCCCCGGATCGATATGCAGCAGCTATATGCGGGCAGCCATGCGTATCGCGAGATTGCGTATCGCGTGATGCAGCCATACCTGCCGGAAACGGACGAAGCGACCCTTCGCGGGATGATCGACAAGGCGTATGCAAGCTTTGACACGGAAACGGTTGTGCCGCTTGCCGCGCTTTCGGAGGCGGAGACCGTAGCGGAGCTGTGGCACGGCCCGACGATGGCGTTTAAGGACGTCGCGTTGCAGATGCTGCCGCATTTATTGACCGAGTCGCTGCGTGTCACGGGGGAAAAGCACAGCATTTATATCCTTGTGGCGACCTCCGGCGATACGGGCAAGGCCGCTTTGGAAGGATTCTGCGACGTTCCGGGCACGCGCGTTCTGGTGTTCTATCCGCATGGCGGCGTATCGGAGGCGCAGCGGCTGCAAATGGTGACGCAGGCGGGCGACAACGTTGACGTGTGCGCTGTGCGCGGCAATTTTGACGATGCGCAGACGGCGGTGAAACAGATATTTGCCGATGCGGAGATGCGCGCGGCGCTGGATGCGCGCGGCTGGCAGCTATCGAGCGCGAACTCGATCAACTTCGGCAGGCTGCTGCCGCAGATCGTGTACTATTTTACATCCTATATCGGCCTTGTTGACAGCGGCCGCATACAGCCCGGCGACCCGGTCAATTTCTGCGTGCCGACGGGCAACTTCGGCGACATTCTTGCGGGCGAGTATGCGCGGCGCATGGGCCTGCCTGTGCATAAGCTCATCTGCGCTTCGAACCGGAATAATGTTTTGACGGATTTCTTTGAAACCGGTATTTATGACGATAAGCGCACATTCTATAAGAGCATGAGCTGTTCCATCGATATTCTGATATCCAGCAATCTGGAGCGGCTGCTGTTTGAGATTGCCGACAGGGACGCGGAGCAGGTGCGGGCATGGATGCGTTCGCTTGCCGGCGTTGGCCGCTATGACATCGGCGGCGCGGCGCGGGAAGCGCTGTCTAAGACCTTTGCGGCGGGCTTTTGCAGCGAGGTGGACACGCTTAGGACCATCAAACGCATATTCGACTGCAAGGGCTATCTGATGGACCCGCATACGGCGGTTGCGCAAACGGTGTACGAGCGCTACGCAAGGGACTCCGGCGATCAAACGCCGACCGTGCTGCTTTCGACGGCCAATCCGTACAAGTTTGCTACGGATGTTTTAGGCGTATTTGAGACGGCGGGCGGGGACGATCTTGCCAATGTCGACCGGCTGCATGCGGTAACGGGGGAGCCGATTCCGCGCGGCGTGGCGGGCCTGCGCAACAGGCCGGAGCGCTTTACAGGCATTTGTGAGCTTGCCGACATGCCTGCGCGCGTAAAGCGACCGGTGGGAGCATAACCGGAAGGAAGGGAACGCATTACATGACAAACAAGCCGGACGCGGGCGTTGTCGTAATCGCCATTTGCATGGTGCTGATTATTGCGATGTCCGTTGGGCTGGGATACGTATTGCATGAGCGGGTGCAGCGCGCGGACGCGGCGGATTTTACCGCCGTAAGCGAGCTTGCGGAGACGATAAAGCGGCACTTTTACTTTTACGATGACGCACAGAGCGACGAGACGCTGGTCAATGACGCGCTGCGCGGGATGATCGCGGGGCTGGACGACCCCTATGCGGCATATCTGACCGGCGAGGAATATGAGGAGATGCTTGCCGAGGACGCCGGGGACTATCAGGGCATCGGTATTACGGTGCTTGCGCCCGATGCAGTCGGCAGCCGCATTGACGCCGTATATACCGGCAGTCCCGCGGAGAAAGCAGGTTTGCGCACCGGCGACGTCATCACCGTAATCAACGGCAAAACTGCCGCAGGGCTGACGCTGGATGCGTTCATCGACGCTTTTTCGGACAGCGCGGATGTGCCGGACGAGATTACCGTCCTGCGCGACGGGGAGTCAATGACCTTTACCGTGCGGCGCGGCGAGGTGCATGTCAACCGTGTGGTCAGCGAGCTGATCGACGGCGACGTTGGGTATGTGCACATCTCCGGATTTTTGGGCAGCGTAGCGACGGAGTTTTGGGAGGCGGTAACGGGGTTTCAAGCGCAGGGCGTGACGAAGCTGGTCGTGGACTTGCGCAACAATCCCGGCGGCGGTCTGACGGAGGTGCTCGCCGTGGCGAATCATCTGATCCCGAAGGGACAGGTGATTGCGACGATCCGTTCCAAGACGGAGGCGGAAGAGGTTTACAAGAGCAAGGGCGACGAACGGATTACAAACATGGACATTGCGGTGCTGGTCAACGGCAACTCCGCTTCCGCAAGCGAGTTTTTGACCGGCGCGTTGCAGGATCATGGCCTTGCGACGGTTGTGGGCACGCAGACGTACGGGAAGGGAATCGTACAGAGCTATTACCGGCTGAACAGCAACGGCGGCTGGGCAAAGATTACGACCGAAGCGTATTACACGCCCTCCGGCACCTGCGTGCATGGCGTGGGTATAACGCCGGATATCGTCTGCGAACTGCCGGAGGAGATGCGGTATACCGCAATCGAACAGCTGGAGCATGATGCGGACACGCAATTGCAGGCGGCGATTGCGGCCTTGGATGCAGCACAAAAGCAGGCCGCGTAGACGGCCAAACAATACAGCAGGAGGAATACAGTTATGAGCTTAATTCGCGATATTACCCTTGCGCCTTCCGGCAATGACAAAATCGAGTGGGTAAAGCGCAATATGCCGATTTTGCGCAACATTGAGGAAACGTTTATTCGGGAGAAACCCTTTAGCGGCCTTAAAATTGCGCTTTCGATCCATCTGGAAGCCAAGACCGCGTATCTTTGCCGCGTGTTGGCCAACGGCGGCGCGACGATGTTCATCACCGGCAGCAATCCGCTTTCCACGCAGGACGACGTAGCGGCTGCGCTTGCGGACGGTGGACTCAACGTGTTTGCTATGCACGGCTGCACGATGGACGAGTACCTTGCCTGCATTGACCAGGTTGTTGACGCCGCGCCGCATATCGTGATCGACGACGGCGGGGATATTGTCAACGCCCTGCATGTGCGCCGTCCGGAGCTTATCAAAAATGTGATTGGCGGCTGCGAGGAAACGACGACGGGTATCCACCGTCTTGCCGCCATGGAGCAGGACGGGGAGCTGAAATTCCCGATGATCGCGGTCAACAACGCGGATTGCAAGCACCTTTTTGATAATCGCTATGGTACGGGCCAATCCGTATTTGACGGCATCGACGGCACGACGAACCTGATCGTCGCCGGCAAGCAGGTCGTGGTTGCCGGGTACGGCTGGTGCGGCAAGGGTGTTGCAATGCGGGCAAAGGGCCTTGGCGCGCGCGTGATCGTGACCGAGGTTGACCCGGTCAAGGCCATCGAGGCGATCATGGACGGCTTTGACGTAATGCCCATGGAACAGGCGGCAACTGTCGGCGATGTATTTGTGACCGTTACGGGGTGTTCGCGCGTCATCAGCGAAGAGCATTTCTACAAAATGAAGGATGGCGTGCTTTTAAGCAACGCCGGGCATTTTGACGTAGAGGTTGACGTTGCCTGCCTCAAGGAAATCGCGGTTGAAAAGCGGCAGATGAAGCCGAACATTACGGGTTATAAGCTTTCAAACGGTAACTGGCTGTACCTGCTGGGCGAGGGACGCCTTGTCAACCTTGCCGCGGGCAACGGGCACCCGGCGGAGATTATGGACATGAGCTTTGCCATCCAGGCGCTTTCCGCGCGTTATCTTGTAGAGCACAAAGGGGAGCTTACGCCAAAGCTGTATGCCGTGCCGAGGGAGATTGACGGCGCGGTTGCACGGACGAAGCTTGCCTCGCTCGGCGTATCGATCGATATCCTTATGCCGGAGCAGGTGTCCTACCTGCACAGCTGGAATATCGAGGGCGTATCCGCCGTCTGACCTGCGTGCGGCGGCCTTGATTACGGCGTAAAATCTTGAAATTTACCGTTTACAAGCTCGCGCCAAACTGGTACACTATTTATTGGCACGTTTACGGGACGGGACTATTCCGCGCGGTACGTGCGGATTCCATATAGTAAATCTGACTAGGGGGAACTCACATGAAAGACTATACCGCAAAGGACATTCGCAACATTGGCGTGTTCGGCCATGGCGGCGAAGGAAAGACTACGCTGACGGAGGCTATGCTGTTTAACGCCGCGCTGATCGACCGTATGGGCAAAGTAGAGACCGGCACCACGGTGACGGACTTTGACCCGGAAGAGGTCAAGCGTACCATCTCCATCAACATGGCGCTTGCGCCGTTCGAATGGAAGAATACAAAGATCAATGTGATCGATGCGCCGGGTTTCTTCGACTTCTACGGCGAAGTGGCCGCGGCAATGGCGCTCGCGGACGGCGCGCTGATCGTCGTCGGCGCGGTTTCCGGGCCGGTTGTCGGCGTGGAGAAGGCGATGGCGATGGCTGCGAAGCTTGGCAAAGCGCGCATGATGGTCATCAACCAGATGGATCGCGAGAATGCCAACTTCGAAAAGGTTATGCAGGCCATCAACGAAAAGTTTGGCCCCACCGTTGTGCCGATTCAGCTGCCGATCATTGAGGGCGGCGTATTCAAGGGCTATGTGGATATCGTCCACATGACCGCAAAGCTGTTTGACGGCAAGGGCGAAAAGGAAGTTGCCATCCCCGGCAATCTGGAAGCGGAAGCGCAGGAGCTTTACGAAAAGCTTACCGAAGCCGCTGCGGAGAGCGACGAGGAGCTCATGGAAAAATACTTCGAGGCGGGCGAGCTTTCCCGTGAGGAAATGATCAAGGGCCTGTCGCTGGGCGTCAAGGAAGGCGTTGTCACGCCGGTTTGCTGCGTTGCGGCCGCGCCCAATATCGGCGTTGTGACGCTGATGGACAACCTTGTGCACTATATGCCCGCTGCGGACGAGACAAAGGCGCCGAAGGCCGTCGACCTCAAGACCGGAAACGAGATTACAGTTAAGCAGGATGGCAAGTTCGCGGCGCAGGTTATCAAGACGATCTTCGACCAGTTCGGCAAGTTCTCCATTGTGAAGATTTACAGCGGTTCGCTCGATCTTTCCGTCGCGCCTTACAATGCGAACGCGGAAAAGGCGGAAAAACCCGTTGCGCCGGTCATGCTGCGCGGCAAGAAGACCATCAATGTCGACAAGCTCAACGCCGGTGACATCGGTGCGCTGCCGAAGTTGCAGTATACCGCGACCGGCGACACGCTCTGCGACCAGTCCGCACCCGTCAAGTTCGAGGCTATCGACTTCCCGAAACCCTGCATTTCCCTTGCGGTTACCGCGAAGAAGCAGGGCGAGGATGAAAAGGTCATCTCCGGCCTGAACCGCATTTGCGAGGAGGATCCCTCGATTCTCATCGAAAAGAATGCCGAAACCGGCGACGTCCTTATTCAGGGCCTTGGCGAAATGCATATTGACGTTGTTTGCTCCAAGCTCAAGAACAAGGTCAACGTGGAAGCTGCGCTGGCTGACCCGCGCATTCCGTACCGCGAGACCATCCGCACCATGGCGGAGGCCGAAGGCAAGCACAAGAAGCAAACGGGCGGCAGCGGCCAGTTCGGCGTTGTCCAGATGCGCTTCGAACCGACGCAGGACGGCGGGGATTTCGAGTTTGTGAACGCAATCGTTGGCGGCGTTGTGCCGAAGGAATACATTCCCGCGGTCGAGAAGGGCCTGAAGGAAGCCATGCAGCATGGCGTTTTGGCCGGCTATCCGATGGTGGGCGTCAAGGCCACGCTGTACGACGGCAAGTATCATCCCGTCGATTCCAAGGAAGTCGCGTTCAAGTCGGCTGCCCGCCTTTCCTACAAGGCGGCCTGCGCAAAGGCGAATCCGACGCTTATCGAGCCAATCTATCGTTACGATATCCTCGTGCCGAGCGATTACGTGGGCGACGTTATCGGCGATTTGAACCGCCGTCGCGGCCGCATGCTCGGTATGAACCCGGTTGAAGGCGGCACGGAGGTCGTTGCGGAAGCGCCGCTTTCCGAAATGTTCAAGTACGCGACCGATCTGCGCAGCATGACGCAGGCGCGCGGTTCGTTCAAGAGCGAGTTTGTCCGTTACGAGGATGTGCCGGGCAATCTGGCGGCGAAGATTATTGAGCAGGCGAAGAAGGACGAGGAAGAGGAGGAGTAACCCTCTAGACGCGTTACATAAAGACAACAGCAAAGCCGCCGGAACTACTCCGGCGGCTTTTCCTATACGTTGCTTATTCCGCGATGCTGTTTTGCATGCACACGCGCGCCCCGGCTTCGTTGCCGGATATTGCGCAGGCTTCGGTGGATTGTCCTTCGATGCATCCTGCGATAATCGCCGCGCACATCGCGTCGCCCGCACCGGTGGTATCAACAATGTTTGTGCAGGCGCTGGGGAGCACGCCGTTGCCGCTGCCATCCGCCCAGAATACGCCTTCCTGACCAAGCGAAATGAACACGCGCTGTACGCCCTGCTCCAAGAACCAGTCGGAGGCGCGGTATATGCCGCGAATGGTGTCGCAGGATTTTCCGGAAAGGAACGCCGCTTCAAAACGGTTCGGCTTTATGGCGTAGCAACGGCCGATATTGTCGCCGATGCGCTGCGCCTTTGCACAGCTGACGGGATCAAAGAAGATCGGGATTTCGAGACCCTTTGTCAGATAATCCAGCGTTTCGGGGGGGAGGTTTGCGTCGAGCACGGCCATGGCTGCGTCGTTGATCATCGGCAGCATCGGCGCAAGGTATTCGGGCGTAATATGGCTCAAAATCTGCATATCGCTGATGCCGACGAGAAGATCGCCGTCCTCGTCCAGCACGCAAAGGAATGTGCCGGTGTGTTCGGCGCAGGAATACGTATGCGCAAGCGAAACTCCGCAGTCCGCGCAATCCTGCCGCACCAATTCCGCATGGTACCCCTGCCCGATAGCGGTGATCAGCTCTACCGAGAGGGGATAGCCTGCAAGACGCTTTGCGATGTTTTTGCCGACGCCGCCGGCTTTGATGCGGACAATCCCAAGGTTGCTGTCGCGCAGTCGGCAGATGGAGCTCGGCTTGCCGGTGATGTCGACAGCCGCGCCGCCGATGACGAAGACTCGGTTCATTGCAGTTTTTCCCCCTTATAGGCGCAGCGCCCGCTGCTGTAAACACGTTGTATCCCGCTGCAAAGGCCGTCGCCATGCGCATAGGTTGCCGTGTCGGCAAAGCGCGGCAGATCGAGCAAAAGCAGGTCGGCGTCGTAACCGTCGCGAATCAAGCCCTTGCCGGAGAGGCGGAGCCATTCGGCGGCCTGCCCCGTCATTTTGTGAATGGCAAGCTCCGGCGATGCTATCATTTTTTCCTTTACCAATAGATTGTATGCGCGCGCCATCGTTCCGAAGGAACGCGGGTGCGGATTCTCCGAAGGGAGGCCGACAAGCCCGTCGGTGCTGATAACGCACAGCGGATGCCTAAGAATGCGTACGACGTCCTCTTCACACATGTGGAAATAGATTCCGAGGCCCAGCCCGCCGTTTTTGATGAGAATGTCGCAGTATGCGTCGAACGGGTCCATGCCGACGGAGGCGGCATAGTCGCTAATAAACATGCCTTCCGCGCTATGGTCGACAGGGCAGCTCGATACAAATGTGCCCGTAAAGCCGCCGCTGTTGAGAATGTAGTTGTCATAGTCCGAATGCCGGCCGATTTCGTCACGAATCTTCTCCCGCTCAACGGGGTCTTGCAGCGCCGCGACGAGCCCGTCCAGACCCTTTGTAAAGTAGCGCGGCGGAATGGATACGTTGAGCGACGTATTGCCCGCCATGTACGGATAGCAATCGATCAGCGCGTTAAGCCCGTTGCCGACGGCTTCTTCGATATCGGCCAACAGCTGTGCGGGTTTTCCATGGTTCTGCCTGCCTGCGGCCTTGAGGTGGGAAACGCACAGCGGCACGTCCGCCTCGCGCGCAATTGCGAGCGATTCGCGGCGTGCTTCGACGACGGTGTCGGCCTCGTTGCGCGGATGCGTGGCGTAGTAGCCACCTTCCTCGTGCACCACACGCAGGAGGGAGAGGATCTCGTCGTTTTGCGCATAGCAGCACGGGGCGTAGACAAGGCCTGTCGAAAGACCGAGCGCGCCTTCCCGGATACAGCGGCGCAGCATGTCCTGCATGCGGGACAGCTCCACGCTGTCGGGCCTTCGGTTTTCGTAACCCATGGCCCAAAGGCGCAGCGTGCCAAGGCCAACGAAGGAATAGGTGTGAATGGGATTATGCAGCGTGTCGAGCCAGGAGAAAAAGCTTTGCGCACCCGCAAGGCAGGAAAGATCGTCCGGCAGCTCCGGATACGGCGCAATGCCGGCAACGAATCTGCGGCAGAGCGCAGGGTCGTCCGTGCGGGCGGGAAACATGGATACGCCGCATTGCCCGGCAATCTGCGTCGTAATGCCCTGGGAAATCTTCGAAAGCGTTGCGTATTCGCCGCGCATCGTAAGGTCGCCATGCGAATGCGCGTCGATAAAGCCGGGCGTAACGGTAAGTCCGGCGCCGTCGATTATTTCGGTTGCCTGCGTAGGCGCAGCGCCGCGAAAAACCCGCAGCTTGCCGCGCTCGATACCTACGCTGCCGGAAAAGGCCGGTGCGCCGCTGCCGTCAATAATTGTGCAATTTTGAATGAGTACATCCATTTCAAAAGACGGATGCCAGCGCATCCGTCGGTGTCCGCAAAGGAAAACCCTGTGCGGACGAAAGTCAGTAGGTGATGATTTCGCTTATCGTATCAACGTTTACACCGAGCACGAAGAACGATAGGAGCGAAAGAACAATGGCGATTATGTAAAACAGAAGAATTGCACGCGCATAGTTGCGGCGGTTCAGGTTGTGCGCGCCGCCGCAGGCCCATACAATCGCAAAGACGAACCCGACAACCGGGACGGAAAGCAGAAGCATCGTTCCGAAGAACGACCAACTGCCGAGCACGGCATAGGGCGAGCCTTTCGGCGGGCGCGGCGCGGCTGCCTGGTGCGCCGGGTCGGAAACGCCGCCGCAGTTTGGGCAAAAACGTTCGCCGTCAGAAAGCGGCTTTCCACAGTTTTCACAAAATGGCATGATTGACAGGATATTATTGAATACTTGTTTTAAAATAATTCCATTAAGCGTCTCATTTTTTTCTCTTCCATACAAAGTAAGGAAATTTACTTACGAACCATATCATTAATAATA
>CAYPLG010000031.1:0-13450 GCA_964411535.1 uncultured Oscillospiraceae bacterium | reverse complement strand
CAAAATGGCATACGGACACCTCCCTGTTCTCCTTTTCGTTATTATACGACAAAGGCGGGGAGGTGTCCAGCGCAGCTTACTTATCCGCGCAGCAGCGCGCCGTTTTCACGGAGCTTTTCGATGATCTGCTGCATGGCGGTTTTGATCTCCTCGTCGGAGAGGGTATGATCCTCCGCGCGCAGGGTGAACGTGAACGCAAGGTTCTTTTTGCCGGGGAGCACGCCGACGCCCGCATACGAATCGAACAGCTGCACGTCCCCGATGATGAGCGGCGTGTCTGTCGTTTCAATCAACGTGCGCAGCGCGGCGGACTCGGCGGAAAGATCGACGACTACCGCAAGATCGCGCTGCACGACGGGGAAGCGCGGCAGGGGAACGAAGCGGATATGCGCGTTTGCGGCGGCGTACAGCGCGTCAAAGCGAAGCTCCGCAGCGTAAATACGGTCCGAAATCTTCCAGTTGGCTGTTACGTCCGGGTGCACCTCGCCAATCCAGCCAAAGCTTTCCCCGTTTGCGCCGGTAATGACGGCGGCGCGGCCCGGTTGCAGATACGGCGCTTCTGTCCGCGCATAGGCAGCCTCCGGAATGTGCAGCCGGTCAAACAGCTGCGTAATCGCGCCCTTTAACGAGTAGAAGCTATCATCGCCGCCAAAGAACAGCAGCCCGACGGTTAACTGCTCCTCCGGCAGCATATTGCCCGCGTCGATATGTACGTTGCCAACCTCGAAGAAGCGGCCCTGCCCGGTGTGGCGGTTGATGTTGCGGCTGGCCACGTCCAGCATGCCGGGCAGGAGCGTGGTGCGCATAAGGCTTTGATCCTCGCCGAAGGGGTTAAGCAGCTTCACAGCCTTGCGCAGCTCGCTGTCCGCGGGCAGGCGGATTGCGTCGAGCGCGGCGGGGCCGGTGAAGTTGTAGTTATACATCTCGTACGCGCCGAGCGATACGAGCGTATCCTTCAGCGTATCCTCGAAACGGAATGTCCCGTCCACCTGTCCGCGGAACGTATCGCCGCGCATGCGCGTGGGCTTAATGTTCGCGTATCCGTAGATGCGCGCGATTTCCTCCGCAATATCCCAGTCGGCTTCCAGCCCGCTTTCGATGTCGCCCCGGAAATGCGGTACGGTGATATCGAGCTTGTCGCCGCAAACCTTTGCGGGAATCCGGATGGAGGAAAGCATATCCGCCATCTGTTCGCCGCTTAATGCCAGCGCAAGCAACGCGTTGATATGCGGCACGGATACGGTTACATGGCGCGCTTCCGGTATTTGCCTGCATACGTCGATCGTACTGCCGACGACGGTGCCCGCGCCCAGCTCCTTTACGAGCTCGACTGCGCGGTTGAGCGCAAGCAGCGCGTTGACGGGCTCGACGCCTTTGATAAAGCGGGCGGCCGCATCGGTAACGTGGTGCAGCTTGCGCGCGGTGGAGCGAATGTTGCTGCTTACGAACACGGCGGATTCGAACAGGACAACCTTGGTATCCTCCGTAATCTCGCTGTTTTCACCGCCCATAACGCCCGCGATGCCAACGCCGCGCTTCGGGTCCGCGATGAGCAGCATGTCCGGCGTAACGGCGCGCGCCTTGCCGTCGAGCGTGGTGACAATCTCGTTTTCCACGGCGTTGCGAACGACGATGTGCCCGTCCGTAATGCAGGAAAGGTCGAACGCATGCATGGGATGGCCGTACTCTGCAAGCACGTAATTGGTGATGTCGACAATGTTGTTGATCGGCCGGAAGCCGACGCTGCGAAGCTTCTTCTGCATCCATGCGGGCGACGGGGCAATCCGGATATCCTGAATTGCGCGCGCGGTATAGCGTGGGCAGAGGTCATAGTTTGCAACCGTGACGGATGCAAGCGCGGATGCGTCGCCAACGCCGGGTACCTCCCCGATGACCGGCTCACGGAAGGTTTGCCCAAGCGCGGCGGCAGCCTCGCGGCACATGCCGATTATGCTTGCGCAGTCCGGCCGGTTGGGCGTAAGGTCGAATTCGAATATCACGTCGTCAAATCCCAACGCCTTCTCGATGGGCTGCCCCAGCGGGTAATCCTCTGCAAGAATCAGAATACCGTGGATTTCGCTGCCCGGATAGTCCGCGTCGGACAGGCCCAGCTCCTTGCCGGAGCAGAGCATGCCGTAGCTTACGACCCCGCGCATGTTGACAGGCTCCATCTCATGACCGTCGAGCTTTGCGCCCACAACGGCCACGGGTACCAACGCGCCGTCAAATACGTTGTTCGCCCCGGTGACGATGGTGAGGATCTCGCTTCCGATATCCACCTTGCAGATATGCAAATGGTCGGAGTTTTCATGCTTGACGACGGAAAGCACCCTTCCCACGACGACGCCCTCGACGCCTGCAAGCTCCTTTTCCACGCCCGCAAGCTCGAATCCGCGCCACATCATTTTCTCAATGAATTCCTCGTTGCTGACGTTGAAATCCACATATTCGCAAAGCCATTTTTTAGGCAGTTTCATATTACGTTCCCCCTTAAAACTGGCGCAGATAGCGCGCGTCGTTTTCGTACTCAAGCCGGATATCGTTGACGCCGTACTTGAGGCTCGTTACACGGTCGACGCCGATGCCGAACGCAAGCGCCGTCCATTCGTGCGGGTCCAGGCCGCAGTTTTCCAGCTCGTGCGGGTTCGTGATGCCACAGCCCAGTATTTCAATCCAGCCGGTTCCCTTGCATACGCGGCAACCCTTTCCGCCGCAGATCGAGCAGGACATATCGAGCTCGCCGGAGGGCTCCGTAAACGGGAAGTAGCTCGGACGCAGGCGCGTTTTTACATTACTGCCGAAGACGGCCTGAATGAACGTATCCAGGATGCCCTTGAGGTCGCCGAGCGTCAAGCCCTTGTCGACGATGAAGCCCTCCATCTGCATGAACACGGGCGAGTGGCTTGCGTCGACCTCGTCAACGCGGAACACGCGCCCCGGCATGCACAGCCGGAAGGGCGGCTTGACGTTTTGCAGCGCGCGGATTTCGCAGGGCGAGGTATGCGTGCGCAGCACGACGTTTTCATTGACGTAGAACGTGTCCTGCATGTCGCGCGCGGGATGATCCTTTGGCAGGTTGAGCAGGGTGAAGTTGTTGTCGTCCAGCTCAATTTCCGGGCCGCCGTAGAGCGAGAAGCCCATGCCGACGAGTGCGTCGCGAATCTCGCGGTACGTCCGCGTCATCGGGTGCAGCCGTCCGATAGGCTGGCTGACCGTACCGGGCGCGGTAACGTCAAGCGCTTCGCTTGCAAAGCGCAGCGCCTTGGCTCGCTCCCGAAAAACGGCGCGGCGCGCCTCCATTTTTTCTTCCAGCATCTTCTTGACGCGGTTGGCGGCGGCGCCGGCCTCGGCCCGCGCTTCCTTATCAAGCTTGCCCATCGTGCGCAGGATCGCCGTGAGCGAGCCGCCCTTGCCAAGCACTTCGGCAACGAATGCGTCAAGGTCGTCCGACGATTCGCAGTTTTGCAGACGCGCTTCGGCGTTCTTTTGCAACTGCTCCAGCTCTTCCAATAAACCCATGTGTCTTTCCTCCCTTATATAAATAAAAGCGCCCCGATCCCAATGGGACGAAGCGCACTCGTGGTACCACCCAAATTCATTCCCGCGCAGTACTCGCGCAAGAACCTCCTGCCTGCTGTATCGGGCAAACCCGCCGTTCGCTACTTTATATTTCGCGGACGGTGCTCCGGGGTGAAACGTGGTTCCGTATTGGCGTACGCCGCTTGCAGCTTGTGCGGCGCTCTCTTATATACGCGGTATTTAGGACGCTCCCCATCGACGCATTTCGTATTTGATTGCGGCTATTCTATCACCGTTACGTTCGTTCCGTCAAGCAGAATCCGTATTGTTCCGTTTTCGTCCGTGCGCAGCACCTGCACGTTTGCATCGGCAAGCCGGCGCAGCACCGAATTGCTCGGATGGTCGTAATCGTTGTCCTTTCCGACGCTGATGACGGCAATCTGCGGGCGTACGACAGACAGAAACTTGCGCGAAGTAGAGGAAGCGGAGCCATGGTGCCCGACCTTGAGCACATTGGAATGAAGCGCATGGTTTTTTACCGCTTTGATGGCAAGCCGCTCCGAAAGCTCCGTTGCGTCGCCGGCGAGCAGTACGGACGTTTGCCCAAAGCGTACGCGCAGCATGACGCTGGTGTCGTTCTCATCCGTATACTGCACCTTGTAGGGGGAAAGAATGCGCACCTCCATGTCGGGCAAATCGCTCCATGGCAGCACGGCGGTTGCGGAGGCGTATACCGGCGTAGCGATAATGTTTTGCGCATCCAGCGCGGAAAGCAGGTTTGCGTACGTGCTGCCGGGAACATCGAACGGGGAGATGTAAAACGCGCCGACCTCGTAGTGCTCGATTACCTCCTGCATGCCGCCAATGTGATCCTCGTGCAGATGCGTGGCAACGACCGTATCGAGCCGCATGACGCCCGCCTTGTCCAAAAAACGCTTGATTTTGCCGAAGGCGCCCGCAGGCCCTGCGTCAACAAGCATGGTTTTTCCATCCGGCGCGCGCAGGAATATGCAATCGCCCTGCCCCACGTTCAGGAACGCGACAAACAGCCCGGCATTTACGTCGATCGATTGCGCGTCCTTTTCGGAAACCACTGCCTCCGCCGGCGACTCTACAGGCGCTTGCGCTCCGTCGCATTGCATATAGAGGAAAACTGCTGCGGCAAGCAGCAGCAGAAGCGCAGCGATAAGCAACCATCTCTTGCGTCTGCCCTTTGCAATTTCCTCCGGCGTTTCCACGTCCGAAAATTGTGTATCCATAAAAAAAGTATAGCATATTTGCATGCAATTTGTGCAAAAGGGACAAAAAGTACTTGACAAAGGGAATATGTGGCAGTAATATGCAAGTGTACTAATACGAATAGTACACGCAAGACAGGAGGAGGAGACATGTTCCAAATCGATAAATTTGGAAGGACGCCCATTTATGAGCAGATCATCGAGCAGGCGGAACGGTTGATACTGACGGGCGTACTCAAGCCCAATGCACAGATGCCCAGCGTACGCATGCTGTCGCAGGAGCTCTGCGTGAACCCGAATACGTTACAAAAGGCGTATGCGGAACTGGAGCGGCAGGGTATCACCACAAGCGTACCCGGCAGCGGCAGATTTGTCGCCAAGGACGCCGTTTCGATTATCGGCGGCCGTATGGCCAGTTGCATTGACGACGTATCGTCGCTTTGCACCAAGCTCTGCGCTGCGGGCGTTCCGATGGAGCGGGTAATCACCGCTGTGAAAGCCGCATACGGAAAGGAAGTGGAATCGTGATAACGGCAAGCAATCTAACCAAACGGTTTTCCGATGTGAATGCGTTGGATCGTCTCAATTGCAGTATTCCAGACGGATGTATCTATGGCCTTGTTGGCGCAAATGGCGCGGGAAAGTCAACGTTTCTCCGGTTGGCGTCGGGAATCTATAAGCCGGACGAGGGCGATGTACGCATCGACGGCGTGCGGGTATATGAGAATGTGGAGGCAAAGAAGCGCTTTGTTTTCATCCCGGACGAGCTGTTTTTCCTGCCGCAGAGCAATATGCAGCGCATGGCTGCGCTGTACGAAACAACCTACGCGCGCTTTGATCTCGACCGGTTTGAGGCGCTGACGAAGGAATTTAAGCTTGATCCGAAGAAGCCGCTGGCGACATTTTCAAAGGGCATGCGCAGGCAGGCTGCGACGATTCTTGCACTGTCGGCCATGGCGGATTACATTTTCTTTGACGAGACGTTCGACGGGCTGGACCCGATCATGCGCAACCTTGTTAAGCAAAAGCTGTATGACGACGTGCTTACGCGCGGCTGCACGGCGGTTATTACCAGCCACTCGCTGCGTGAGCTGGAGGACACCTGCGACCAACTGGCGCTGCTGTACAACGGCGGGATCGTCTTTGAAAGCGATGTGCAGAATCTGAAGACCTCGCTGTTTAAGCTTCAGGTGGCTTTTGCCGACACGTTTGACAAATCCGCGTTCTCCGCGCTGGACGTGCTGTCCTACTCGCAGCAGGGCAGCGTTGCAAACATGATCGTGCGCGGCGACCGCGACGCATGCAGAAAGACGATCAGTGAGAAATCGCCGCTCTTGATGGAGATTCTGCCGCTGACGCTGGAGGAAGTTTTTGTATACGAAATGGAGTCGCTCGGATATGCCTTTGGAAAGACCGAGCTTGAAGGGGGAGTTCGTGCATGAAACTGTATAAGGAAGCCATGCGAAGGCTGGGGCTCGTGGGCATCGCGCTTTTGGCGGTGTCAGTGGTGCTGACCGCAATATTCTGCGCCAGCAGCGCAAATGGAATTGCGCAGGGTGGTATGCAGGTCAATTCCGTATTTGATCTGCTGCCGACATTGTCGGTATTTGCCTACGCGGGCGGAATCGGCTTTGCCTATGTTGGGTTTTCGTTTCTGAACAAGCGCGCGGACAGCGACTTTTATCACAGCCTGCCGGTACGCCGTTCCGACCTGTATATCGCCAACACGCTGGCTGCGCTGACATGGACGGTTGCTACGGTGGTGTTAAGCGCGATTGTGTCGCTTGTGGTGTATCTGTTCGTGGCCGCGCCGTTTGTACCGGCGTATTATCCGCTGGGCGTGCTGTTCTTTATTGTGGCGACGATGCTCGTTTATGCCGCAGCGGCAATCGCCGTCAGCGTTACGGGCACGCTGTTTACGAACATTGTCATGACCGGCATTGTGCTTTTCCTGCCGCGTTTCATCCTGTTTATGATCGGCCGCACCGTCGTCGCAGGCGTGAACATCGTCGGCTGGTGGGATTTGCAGGGGCTGCTGAATCCGAGGACGAACGTCGCAACCGGCCTTATCGTGATGACGCGGCGCGCGTTTTTAGGCAAGGATTTCGTAACGCTCGGCAACAGCCTGTATTCGTTGTTGCTGGCGGCGGTGGAGATCGTTCTCGGCGGCTGGCTCTTCGTGAAGCGCCCGTCCGAGCTTGCGGAGCGCGGCGCAAAGAACAGCAGGCTGCAAACGTTGTTTGCGTGCCTTCTGACGCTTCCCGTGCTGCTGGTCATGCTTCGGTATACGAATACGGTGCGGAAGCTTACCATCGCGATACTGGTTGTCGCGTCGCTTGCCATCTATATTGCGTATCAGGCGATTGCCCTGCGCGGCGTCAAGCGCGTTGCAAAGACGCTGCCGTGGTATGTATGCACAGCCGCGCTTGCGTTCGCCGTGTTCTTCGGCATGCGTGCGGTCAACACGTCCGTTTTGAACGTTTCCCCGGCTGCGTCGGAGATACAGTCCGTCCAGTTTGGCGTACCGGAGCCGGAATGGGGCGAGGCGAACTACAACAATCTTCTGGTTTCCAATATTGTGTTTACGGAGGACGAGGTCAAGGACTGCGTGGCGAAGTACCTGCATAACGCGGTGGAGCGTTTGCAAACGGCTGCGGATACGGAAGATTACTATTACGGCAGCCGTACGTTTGAAAAGGGCGTAAGCAACTCCATCATTCCGGTGAAGATTACGCTGCATAACGGTCGCGTCATCAAGCGTTCGTTTGAGTTTACGAACATGAACGTGCTGAATACGGCGCGGGAGACCAACGCCGAATACTGCAAGGCGATCCGTTCGTTCCCGAATGTGCAGGAGGCATGCTTTGTGCGTGCGGAGTCCAATAACGATTCGATGACGAAGGCCAATGCGCTGAAGCTCAAGGAAACGTTCTTCTCCGAAATGACCGCAGAGAACCAGATTGCGGCCAACGAGTTTTTGATCGTCGATCCGGCAAAGGCGCTGCAAAGCGGAAACTGGTACAGCAAGGACGGCGAACAGAGCTTCGGTACGCTCTTTGTAGGCGGGTACGCCGGAACGCAGCGGTTCTATCAGTACTATAACATCCAGCTGCAAACCCCGAACACGGCTGCGCTTTGGATGCAGCTGAACAACCAGATCGGCGGGGCGGACGTTGTGCGGCAGGCGGAGGCCGAGGTGCAGGAGCTGCGCGAAAGGGCAGAGGAGAACTCCTCCGGCAACATCAGTCTGATTGTTACCAATGTGCCGATGCAGGATGGTTCCAAGCAGCAAATCTACTTTAACAGCGGCTGGTACTACTACGACGGCAAGGAGCAGGGAAACGACATCGGCGCGAAGTATATCGACGAGATGCTGGAGATTCTGCGGCGCGGTACTTTAACGAGCGACCCGAATGCGCTTAGCGTTTGCGTGGATTACTACATCTATTACTCGACCAACAGCAGCAAGATGGATACCCGACGGCCGGATGCAGCGGTGTATTTGACCCTAACGCCGGAGGATGCGGCGAGCTTCATCCGTGTCATGCGCGACTGGAACGAAGCCCAGGCGGAGCGGCAACGCGTTTACGATCCGGATTATTCGCTTCCGGAGATCGCTGCGGGAGCCGTTGGTTAAAACAAATATCCGCGTATACCGTTGCCATTTCAAAATGGCAACGGTATACTTTTATTTAGAAACGGACAGGAGCGGGTAAATGCAGTATTTAATAAACGATATCATCCGAACGATACAGGCGGGGCAGGCATTCGAATTGTTGACCATTGTTCGCAGGGAGGGTTCGTCTCCGCGCGGCCTTGGCGCATGCATGTTGGTTTCAGAGGATGGAACGCAGTGCGGTACGATTGGCGGCGGCAGCGTTGAATTTAATGCAGCGGAGCATGCAAAAACATTGCTTTCCTCCGGCGTATCCGAAACGGGGATGTATCGCCTGCACAGCAACGAGGTTGCCGATATTGGCATGATCTGCGGCGGCAGCGTATGGGTGCTTTTCCAGCGCTTTCTGCCGGACGAGCGTACAACCGCAATGTTTCAGATGCTGTTTGACGCGCATACGCACGGTGAGCCGGCGTATCTTGTGCGCGCGGTGTGCGACGGCTCGGTTGCGGATACCGGCGTATATGCCGAAAACCGTCTGCATTTTGCAACCGTGATGAACGCGGACGACGTGCGCGAAAGCCTGTCCTTGCACGCCGTTTTGGCGGAGGGTGCGCCGCCGCTTTTGATTGAGCCGGTGGGGGAGGCTTCCTGCGTGTATCTTTTCGGCGGCGGGCACGTATCGCAAAGGCTTGTGCCGGTGCTTCGCTATATCGGCTTTCGCACGGTTGTGCTGGAGGACCGCGAGAAATTTGCCGACCCCGCGCTGTTCCCGGCGGCGGAGGACGTGCGCCTGTGCTGCTTTTCGGACATTCTGCCGACCGCGCCGGTTACAAAGAGCGATTATGTGATTATCATGACGCGCGGGCACATGGCGGACTATGACGTGCTGCGGCAGGTGCTTGGAACCGACGCGACCTACATTGGCTGCATCGGCAGCCGGCATAAAATTGCGGCAACGAAGGCGAAGCTTTTTGCCGAAGGCTTTACGGAGAGCGACTTTGCGCGCGTGCACACGCCGATCGGGCTGCCGATTTCGGCGGAAACGCCGGAGGAGATCGCTATCAGCGTGGCGGCGGAACTGATTTTACATCGTGCAAGTCACTGACGGGAGGGTATTGTGAAGACCAAAACGCGTTCGCGCTTGTGGATTCCGCTCGCCGTGCTTGGCGCGGGGTTCATCCTGTTCGGAATCTACCGCAACGAAGCGATGCTGCTGTTTGCCCGCGCGTCGCGCGTATGTCTGGAGTGTATCGGCATTGGGTAACATTATAGAAAAAGTGAAACGACACGCGCGCCTGCTTGTACAGGTGGGTTTTAGCGCAGCAACAAACGGGAATCTGCGCGGGTTTTACGAGGGCAGCATTTATCGCGGGAACGGAAAAACCGTATGTGTGCCGGGCTTGAACTGCTATTCCTGCCCCGGTGCGCTTGGCGCCTGCCCGATTGGCTCGTTGCAGGCGGTGCAGGGCTCGAACAAGTTTCGCATATCGTATTATGTAATCGGTTTGCTTGTACTTTTCGGCGCGGTGCTCGGCCGTTTCGTGTGCGGCTGGCTGTGCCCGTTCGGCCTTGTGCAGGATCTGCTGCATAAGATTCCGTTTTTTAGGAAGGCGCGGCGGCTTCCGGGGGAAAAGTACCTGCGCTTCCTGCGCTATGCGGTGCTTGTTGTGCTCGTACTGCTTTTGCCGATGCTTCTTCGCGACAGCAACGGATTAAGCACACCGTGGTTTTGCAAGCTTGTGTGCCCGGCGGGCACGCTGATGGCGGGTATTCCGCTGACGCTGCGCAACCCGATGCTTGCCCAGGGAATCGGCGGCATGTTCTTCTGGAAGGTTGGCGTATTGGCCGCCGTTGTGCTGCTGTCCCTGTATATCTGGCGGCCGTTCTGCCGCTACCTTTGCCCGCTGGGGGCAATCTATGGCTTTTTTAACCCCGTTGCGGCGGTGCGGCATCGGGTCGATGCGGACAAGTGCGTGCATTGCGGCGCGTGCCAACGTGCGTGCAAGCTCGATATTCCTGCGTTTGACAAGCCGAACTCCTTCGATTGCGTTCGCTGCGGCGACTGCATCCGCGCCTGCCCGGCCGACGCGTTGCATACGACGATAGCCTGCGCCCGCAAACCCGTGCATGCGGCGACGGTTTGCAAAAATGCAAGCGCGCAGGAGCAGGGCGAGGCGGTTGTCCCCGGCGAGCCGCCGTACGCCAATTGATTTTATCAGCCGGTTTGTGTTATAATGCGGCGCGGCAAAACCGCCGGTTGGCCGCAGAAACGGGACTTTTATGCAGTATTATGACCTTCATACGCATACCGAAATGTCGGATGCATCAATTGCGCTTTCCGAACTTGTGGAGCAGGAAGCGCAGCTTGGTAACATTCTGGGCGTGACCGACCATTTCTTCTGCTGCGGGCTCTATACGGAGCAGCAGATTCGCGCATACCTGGAAGCGCTGCGGCCGTATGACGTTTTTCGCGGCGCGGAGATGAACATGGAGCAGAATTTTGCTTTGCCGGACGATATAGACCGCGAGCTCGATTATATCATTGCTGCCGTACACAATATGCCGGACGGGCGGGGCGGGTTCGTTCCGCTGAATCAGTATTTCGGCAAACGCTCCGGCGCGCTTTCGCATTACGAAAAGAACTACAGCCCGGACTTGTGCCGCTGGTACCTTGCGCATACGCTGCGCATGGTGGAGAAAACCTTTTCGACACAGCGCGTCGATGTGTATGCGCACGCGACCGTGCTGCCCGCCTGCGACGAGCTTTACGGGACGCGCTTTCTGCTGGACTGGGAGAACGCCGTGCTGTCGCTGTGCCTGCGGTATGGTATTGCGCTGGAGATTTCCGGCCTGTGGCGCGCGCCCAATATGGATATGCTTCGGCGGGCGAAGGCGATGGGCATAACGTTTTCGATGGGGTCGGATTGCCATTTGCCGACGCAAATTGGCGTGCTGGACTATGTACGAAAGGCCGTTGACAAGCTGGCGCTTACGCAGGAGGATTTCTTCGTTCCGCACCGGGGACGGTAAAACAGAAAAAAGCAAAAGCGTGCCGGGCGGAAAATGCCCGGCACGCTTTGTATGTTTACGGTTTAGAGGCGTCCGTACAGCTCTGTCATGGCGCGTATTCGAAGCGCAAGCTCGTCCGTCAGCTCGCCGGGCCGCAGGCGGAAGCACCAGTTGCCGTGCCCGACGGAGCCGGGCGTGTTCATGCGCGCTTCGTCGCCAAGGCCAAGATAGTCCTGCATCTGCGTAATGAAAAGCTCCGCTACGGAGCCCATTCCGGCGCGAATCAGGCCGTAATGGTAGGTCTCCCGTTCGTTGAGGCCGAGATAGGCGACCGCTTTTGCAACGTCCGCCGGCGCCGCTTCCGAAAACCAGCCGGCAGCTGTGGCGTTGTCGTGCGTACCGGTATAGCAAATGCAGTGCGGCCCGTAATTATGCGGCAGATAATCGCTTTCCTCGCGCGAATCAAACGCGAACTGGATTACCTTCATGCCGGGCAGCCCGGCGTCGTTTAACAGAGAGATTACATCCGGCGTCAGATATCCAAGATCCTCTGCAATTAGGTTGAGGGAAGGGATCGCTTCCCGCAGCGCGTTGACAAGCGCAATGCCGGGCCCCGGAACCCATTTTCCGTTGCGCGCCGTTTCATCGCCAGCGGGGACGCTCCAGTAGGAGGCCAGCCCGCGAAAATGGTCGATACGTACCGTGTCATAGAGTGCGCTTGCCGCGCGCACGCGCGCAATCCACCAGCGGTATGAGTCGCTTTGCATGGCGTCCCAGTCGTAGAGCGGGTTGCCCCAAAGCTGTCCGTCGGCCGTGAAGTAGTCCGGGGGTACGCCGGCAACGGCAACCGGCTGCAAATCGCCGTCAAGCTGGAACAGGTGCGGGGAAACCCATACGTCCGCAGAATCGAGCGGTACGTAAATGGGAAGGTCGCCGATTAAGCGGATGCCATGCGTGTGTACATACTCGCTTAGCTGCGCCCACTGCGTGAAAAAGCAGTATTGGATAAACTGCTGGAAGCCGATCTCGTCGCTTAGCAACTCGCGATACTGGGCAAGCGCCTCCGGCCTGCGCGCGCGAATGGCCGCATCCGGCCATTTTGTCCACATTGCACCGCCAAAGTGGGACTTAAGCGCCATAAACAGCGTGTAGTCGGCAAGCCATGGACGGCTGGCGGCGAACGCATCTATATCGGCGGGCGGGCGAAGCTTGCTGCGCTCGTATGCGCGGCGCAGCACAGGATATCGGTTGGCATACAGCTTGCCGAAGTCCGCTTTTGCCGGATTGCCGCCAAAGTCCAGCCCGGCATAATCGGAGGGTTCCAGCAAACCGTCGCGGCACAGCATGTCGAGGTCGATAAAGTACGGATTGCCCGCATAGGTGGAAAACGATTGGTAGGGCGAGTCGTAAACGCTCGTTGGGCCCAACGGAAGCAATTGCCAGTAGCTTTGCCCGGCGGATTGCAGAAAGTCTACGAACGCATATGCGTCGCGGCCCAGCGTACCGATGCCGTACGGGGATGGCAGGGAGGAAATATGCAACAGTACGCCGCTTTTGCGATTCATAATGGTTTGCTCCTTTTTCGTTATCAGCCCTTGACGGCGCCGCTGATAACGCCCTTAATGATGTATTTCTGACAGAACAGGTATACGATAATAATCGGAAGCACGGTCAATACGATGCTTGCCATCATCGGCCCCATCTCCACACGGCCGTAGCTGCCGCGGAAATACTGTATCAGCATGGGGATGGTGCGGTATTTTTTGATGTCCAGCACAAGCGTCGGCAGCAGATAATCGTTCCATACCCACATCGTTTCCAGAATCCCGACGGAGATCATCGTAGGCTTGAGAATCGGGACCACAATGCTGAAAAACGTGCGAATCGGCGAACACCCGTCGATCATGGCGGCCTCCTCAATTTCCAGCGGTATGCTCTTGACGAAGCCCGCGAACATGAACACGGCAAGCCCTGCGCCGAAGCCCAGGTAGATGATGCAGATATTAAACGGCGTATTGAGCTTGAGCATATCGGCAGTCTGCGAAAGCGTAAACATCACCATCTG
>CAYPLG010000030.1:13508-24813 GCA_964411535.1 uncultured Oscillospiraceae bacterium | reverse complement strand
CTGGCACGCTTCCGAGCGATTATACATTAAATCCATCGACGGGTGCTATTACCGGCACGGCAAACACTGCTATTACCGGTTTGGTTGTGTCGGCCTCCAATGGGGTCGGCGGACAGAAAGCTTCAGCGGCCTATTCTCTTACGATCAAAAAAAACAAGCCCACGCTCACGGTTTCGGGTGGCGGTAATGTAGCGATTAACGATACGATTACGCTGCGCGCAGACGGAGTGCCTGATGGCGCAGGCGGACAGTATGAGTGGAAAGACGTTTTGACGTGGACGACTTTGAGTTCAACGGCAAAGACGTGTCCGTTTACTGCTACGACCACGACGACAATCGGAAACCATACAATCTCTGTAACTTGGAAGGCTCCCACAGAAAGCTCAAATTACGAAGATAGTGCTGCAATGACTACTACTGTAAATGTTATCGCTGCTAAACAGTCGGTCACGATTGAACCGCCGCAAAGCGGGTCCTACGCGGTAGGTTCTACGATCTATCTGCGCGGTTCTGCACCGGGCGCGGAACCGGCAAGCATTTTGTGGACGCAGAGCGGTGGCGCAGGCACAATCAGTAACCCCACGAATCTGACCGGTGCATCCTATGTGGTCAACAGCAATGATCTTGGCAATACCATTACCTTTACGCTGAAAGCCAGTGGCACCACGACTTCGGAAAACACCGCTACAGCGAACGTAACGATCTACAGTAACGACTATGTCACCAGCCCGACGACGAGCTCGATGACGTTCCAGACGGCTACGCTGTACGACGTGCAGACCTTTAACGCGACCACCTTCTATGGCGGCCAAATGAAGATTAGCAACTCCAACCCCGCGATTGCAACGGTTACGGCGGGCGGCGTTGAAGTCGGCTCCGGCGGCATGACGATTGCGAACAACACGCAGGTGCAGGTCAAAGCCAAGGCCTACGGCCGCACGTATGTGGACATCGTTCCGGTCAACGGCAACAACAACAACGGCAAGCGCGTAACCGTATACGTGGGCTCTGCGACCCCGACGCTGGACGTTCAGTTCTGGAGCTCCGACAACTGCACGACCACGTTGACGAAGCTGTACAACTGGGGCACGCTGAAGGTTACGGTTGACAACTATAACCCGCAGTATCCGTACGTGACGATAACGCGCGCCAACATCCGCACCTATGTGCAGGGCGGCAGCTACTATTCGCATCCGAGCACGTACACCTATACCGCCGCGCTGACGCAGGATCTGTCGGACCCGTTGAAGGCGACCGCGACGCTGTACGTCATCCCGCAGTATAACGGTTCGACGTACTACACCGCCGCGTATACCGGCGCGGTATCGAAGAACTCTCCGACCATTTACGTGACGGGCTATACGACCCTTCCGCAGACTGGTCCGAATTACACCTGGGCATATGTACTTGGCGGCCTGTGCCTGGCGAGCGTGGCAACGGCGGTAACGCTGAATGTCAGAAAAAAGAAGCGCGAAAGCATCTAAGCACGATGATCCTACTGTAGCGAATCAAAAATCCCGCGTCCCGGCGTCTTCCCCGAAGAAAAAGGGGAAGACCGGGGCGGGAAGTAACTACAGCACGATTATCAAGGTCCTGTACGGCGCGGCAATCGTACTTGCAATCGCCGCCTGCGCGGTCATCGGGGTGAAAACCTATGACGATCTGACCGCGGAAAAGAGTGCAAATACCCTCTTGAACGCCTACAAGGAACTGCAAACGGCTGACCCGACGGCAACGCCGGCGGTAACGCCTACGCCGGAGCCGACCGAGGCGCCGCCGGATGCGACGACCGACCCGAACGCAACGCCGAGTATTGAGCCCGGCGTCGACTATGACGACGCAGCCAACGAGCACCGTGTGGACGCGGAGAACGATCTTGCGGTTGACGAAACCGGCAACTACGTCCAGCCTACCGATGCAGAGGTATCCGATACAGAGGAGATTATCAAAAAGATTATCGCCTCCGTTGGGGATGACGGCGTTATTGGCACGATAGAGATTCCCAGCACGGGACAGGAGTACCCCATTATCGGGAAATGGTCCTATAAGCTGCTGAAGATTTCCATCTGCCGTTACACGGGCGGGATGCCGAACGAGGAGGGGGAAAACCTCGTACTCATCGGGCATAACTACAAGAGCGGCGCGCATTTCGGAAACCTCAAAAAGCTCAAGGAGGGCGACGAAATCCTGCTGACGTCGAAGGGCGGCGATACCGTACGGTACGTCGTGTACGACATCAAGGGCATTGCGCCGGATGCGTTTAGCGAGCTGGACAAGTGGCGCGGCGATTCCGGGTTGACCCTGCTCACCTGCAAGGACAACGGCAACAACCGCCTGCTCGTGCGCTGCGAGCGCAAGGCGTCGACGGTATCGAATGCAACCGCAGGCGTTGCGGCGCAGTAACGGACCAGAACAAAACGAAGTAAAACAAAGCCCGGCCTTCCGCTATCCATGTCGGCGGAGGGCCGGTTTGCTTTTATCCGGGAAGAGGCCGCCGTCAGGCGGCAAAGGCAACGCCGGACTCTATTCTTGCAGTAACTTTGTCAGGGTATCGTTCATATCGGCATACAACGTGTCGAGCATGCGGTCTACGGCTTCCTCCGTGTCTGCATTTGCGCCGATGTATAGCTTCAGCTTCGGCTCGGTTCCGCTTGGGCGCACAACGATCCATGCGCCGCCGGTAAGCAGCAGCCGCAGCATGTTGCCGCGCGGCAGCGTAAGCGTTTCCACCGTTCCGTCGGAGAAGCGGCGTTCGCCCGTACGATAGTTTTCCGCGGCGGAAACGGGCGTATCCGCGACGACTGCGGGCGGGGATTGCAACAGCGCGTCCATGCAGCGGGCGATGCGTTCCATACCGGGCTTTCCCTCCAGCGTGTAGGACTGCACCTTTTCCTTGTAGTAGCCGTACTGCCTGTAAATATCCATCAGCCGGTCGTAGAGCGTAATGCCCCGGTTTGCGCAGAGCACGCACGCTTCGGCAGCCAGCATGGCCGCGCAAACGGCGTCCTTGTCACGGGAGAGCCCGCCCGCGAGGAAACCGAAGCTTTCCTCGAAACCGAAGAGGAACGTTTTCTCGCCGGTGCGCGCATACTCGTCAATTTTCTCGCCGATGAAGCGGAAGCCGGTCATTACGTCGACAAGCTCTACCCCGTAGGCGCGCGCAACTGCGTCCGCAAGGCGCGTGGACACGATGGACTTGATAACGACGCCGTTTTGCGGCAGCCGGCCCTGCTCGCGCATCTCGGAGAGGATGTGGGTCAGCAGGATAACGCCGATCTGGTTGCCGGTGAGCGTAACCCACTGGCCGTCCATTTTCCGGACGGCGATGCCGAGGCGGTCTGCGTCCGGGTCGGTGGCAAGGCAGACCGTCGCGCCCTTCGTTTCCGCAAGGGCGATGGCGAGCTTGAACGCATTCGGGTCCTCCGGATTCGGCGCGGTCACGGTCGGGAACGTGCCGTCCGGCATCGCCTGCTCCGGCACGACGGTCACGTTTGTGACGCCGATGCGGTTGAGCAGCGTTGTGACGGGTACGTAGCCGGTGCCGTGCAGCGGCGTATAGACAAGCGCAAGCTTATCGCCGCAGCGGCGCACGGTATCCGGGCAGAGCAAAAGCTTCTCCGTCGCGGCATAATAGGCTTCGTCCTCGGCTTCCCCGATCAGCCGGATGCGCCCGTCCGAAACGGCGGCGGAAAAGTCCGTATGCTTCGCGCCGAACATCGGAACCTGCTCGATGCAGTCGAAAATTGCGGACGCCTGCTCCGGCGCGCACTGTCCGCCGTAGGACCAGTAGACCTTGTAGCCGTTGTAATTCTTCGGGTTGTGGCTTGCGGTGATCACAACGCCTGCGATACAGTGCAGCCGCTGCATGGCAAAAGAAAGCTGCGGTACGGAATGCAGCGTGGAAAAAAGATAGACGGGGATGCCGTTTGCGGCGAGCACCGCCGCCGTTTCCCGCGCAAAAACGTCGCTTTTGATGCGCGAGTCGTATGCGATGGTAACGCCCCGCTCGCGCGCGCCGTCCGTTGTGGAGAGGTAGTCGGCAAGACCCTGCGTTGCGCGGCGCACTACGTATATGTTCATACGGTTCGTCCCTGCGCCGAGTATGCCGCGCAGGCCGGCCGTACCGAATGCAAGTTCGCGGTAGAAGCGCTCCTCGATTTCCTTTGCGTCGCCCGCGATGGCCGCAAGCTCCGCCTTGGTTGCGTCGTCTACCTCCGGCGCGGAAAGCCACGCCTGCAATGATTGCAAAACGTCCATGTTCCTACCTCCGTAAAGCAAATAGTACTCTATATATGAGTATACCGCGGAAAAGCCGATTTTCGCAACCTGTCGGCCGTTATAAGCGGTGTATGCGGGAACGGGTATGCGCCGGTTATCAGTCCTCGATCACGCGCTGCCCGTCGATCCAAACCGCGATGCGGTCAAGGCCGCCGTCCAGCAGCAGCAGGTCCGAAGCTGCGCCGGGCCGGATTGCGCCGCAGGTTTTGGATAGCCGGACCGCCCTTGCAGGCTGGATGGTTGCGGCGGCGGCGGCGGCTTCCAGCGGGACGCCGAAGCGCACCACGTTGATAAGCGCGTCGTAAACGGTAATTACGGAACCGGCAAGCGTGTCCGTGCCGGTGAGGGTACATCTTGCATTGACCTTTGTTACCGCCTGTGTGCCGAGGTCGTATTCCCCGTCCGACAGACCTGCGCAGCGCAAAGAGTCGCTGATGAGCACAACGCGATTCGGGAAGAGCCGGAAGGCCGCGCGAATGGCGGAGGGATGTACGTGCAGCCCGTCGCAGATAAGCTCCGCGTTGGCGGAAGCGTCCATGCCCGCGCCGATTACGCCGGGCTCGCGATGCAGCAGCGGGTTCATGCCGTTATAGGTATGCGTCAGCTGCGAAGCGCCCGCCGCAAACGCTTCCGTGGCAAGCGCATAGCTTGCGGCGGTGTGGCCGAGCGATACGGTGCAGGATCTGGCGGTCTCGCGAATGAACGGGAGGGCATTCTTTCTTTCCGGCGCAACCGTAATTTCGCGGACAATATTGCCGGAGGCCGCGCTAATTTCGGAAAACAGGGTTGCGTCGGGATCGGCAAGATAGTCCGCGCACTGCGCGCCGCGTTTCTCATAGGAAAGGAAAGGCCCTTCCAGGTGGATGCCGGCGCACTTTGCCTCCCCTTCGCCGCGCGTAAACGAGCCGATGGCCTTTGCCGCACGCAGCAGGCTTTCTCCCGGCAGCGTCATGGTGGTTGCAAGAAAGCTTGTGACCCCGTGCCTGGCATAATGCCGCGCAAGCGTGTGCATATCCCCGGCGATTCCGTCGGAAAAGTCGCAGCCCGCCGCGCCATGCGTATGCACGTCAATCAGCCCCGGCAGCAGGTACATGCCGTACGCCTGTAAGCCTGCTTCATCCGGAAAGCTTCCGATTTCCTCGATGGTGTTTGAAAAGCGAACGTCGCATTCGACAAAATGCCCGTCCGGCATGAATACATTTGCACCCTTAATCAGCATGGTATTCGATCTCCTTACAATCCGATACATGCATCATAACGCATTCTACAGGAAAACGAAAGGGGGAGAGAATGGTTGACAAAAAACATCCAAATGTGGTATTGTCTATAATCGAATACGAGCGATGACGGAAAGAGTACGCATTCCCCCGTTGCTAAAAGAGAGCCGGTAACTGGTGCAAGCCGGCGCTTCGGAAATGCGGAATATGGCTCCTGAGCTCCTTGCGGTGAACGTTCCATCAGCCTTAGCCGCAGCGCGCCGCGCGCGATACAGCGCGAACTTATGCCCCCGCGAAGACCGGGGAAGTAGGGTGGTTATAACGGCGATGCTTTGCGCATGCTGTCCTTACATGGGGGCGGCATGCGATTTTTGTAGTGGGAGGAAAAAACAATGGAAAACAAAAAGACTTTTTACATCACGACGCCGATCTATTACCCAAGCTCGAATCTGCATATCGGGCATGCGTACTGCACGGTTGCGACGGACGCCATCGCGCGGTACAAGCGCGAGCACGGCTATGACGTGTTCTTTTTAACCGGTTCGGACGAGCACGGGCAAAAGATTGAGCGAAAGGCCAAGGCCGCAGGCGTCACGCCGCAGGCGTATGTCGACGAGATTGTGGATACGTTTAAGGAGCTGTGGAAGCTGCTCGACATTTCCTATGACAAGTTTATTCGTACGACGGACGATTATCATGTGCGCGCCATTCAAAAGATGTTCAAGAAGCTGTACGAGCAGGGTGACATCTATAAATCCACCTATTCCGGCCATTACTGCACGCCGTGCGAAAGCTTCTGGCTCCCGCGGCAGATCGAGGAAGCCGGCGGCGTTTGCCCCGATTGCGGCGGCCCGGTCGAGATGGTGGAGGAGGAAAGCTATTTCTTCAAGCTCAGCAAGTATGCCGACCGGTTGATTCAACATATCAAGGACCATCCGGAGTTCATACAGCCGGTGAGCCGCGCCAATGAGATGCTGACGAACTTCCTCCTGCCCGGTCTGGAGGATCTCTGCGTAAGCCGTACCAGCTTTAAGTGGGGCATTCCGGTCGATTTTGACGACAAGCACGTCGTATATGTGTGGCTGGACGCGCTGAGCAACTATATTACCGCACTTGGGTGGGGAAGCGACGACGATTCGCTGTACCGGAAATTCTGGCCGGCAGATATCCACATTGTCGGAAAGGAGATCGTGCGTTTCCATACGATCATCTGGCCGATCATGCTTATGGCGCTGGGGGAACCCCTGCCGAAGCAGGTCTTCGGCCATGGCTGGCTGGTACTTGACGGCGGCAAGATGAGCAAGTCGAAGGGAAACGTTGTCGACCCCGTAAAGCTTTGCGCGCGTTACGGCGTGGACGCAATCCGGTACTTCCTGCTGCGCGAGGTGCCGTTCGGCAGCGACGGTACGTTCAGCAACGAGGCGCTGATCAACCGCATCAATACCGACCTTGCCAACGACCTTGGCAATCTGCTTTCCCGCACGGTGGCGATGATCGACAAGTACTTTGACGGCAAGCTGCCTGCGCCGGGCCTCGGTGCGGATGAGGATTTTGCGCTTACCAAGCTTGCGATGGAGCTTCCGTCCAGGGTGGAGGCGCAGATGGAGGAGCTGCATATACCGGACGCGCTGTCCGAAATCTGGAAGCTCGTCAACGCCTGCAACAAGTATATCGACGTGACTGCGCCGTGGATTCTTGCAAAGACGGATGCCGGAAAGCAGCGGCTTAGCTCCGTTTTGTATAACCTTGCCGAGTGCCTGCGCATCATTGCCGTTCTGCTGAAACCGTACCTGACGGCGACGCCGGACAAGATGTTTGCACAGCTTGGCGTGGAGCCGCGCTTTACGACAATTGAGAACGTCGGCTGGGGCGGCAGCATACCGGGCACGCGGGTGCAGAAGGGGGAGGCGCTCTTCCCGCGTATTGACGCGGCAAAGGAGCTTGCCGAGCTGGAGGCGGAGACCGAGCGCACGAAAGCTGCGGCGCAGGCCGCGAACGCCGCTGCGGCCGCCTGTAAGGAAGTCGCGCCGGAAGCCCCTGCCGCCGAGATTGCGTACGAGGATTTTGAAAAGATCGATTTGCGCCTGGCGAAGGTCATTGCCTGCGAGGAGATCAAGCGCAGCAAAAAGCTGCTGAAGCTGACGCTCGCCGTTGGGGAAGAGACGCGCACGGTGGTATCCGGCATCAAGAAATGGTACGCGCCGGACGACCTTGTCGGCAAAACGGTCGTGCTGGTTGCGAACCTGAAGCCCGTAACGCTATGCGGCGTCGAAAGTCACGGCATGATTCTGTGCGCTTCCGACGAGGCGGACGAGAACCTTTCCGCGATTACGACGCTTTCCGAGATGGAGAGCGGACTCAAGGTTCGATAGGATGCCGACGGAGTATACGCTGTGCGACGGGCGGACGCTGACGCTGCGTTCGCCTGCGCCGGACGACGCGGCTGCGCTCGTTATGTTCCATAAACGCGTGGGCGGCGAGTCGGACTTTCTTCTTTCCGACGAAAACGGCATTTTCGGTCTGACGGAGCAAATCGAGCGGGCGTACCTCAAGGAAACGCTTTCCATGCCGAATACGCGGATGCTGCTTGCCGTTAAGGATGAGGAGATCGTCGGCCTTGCCGATGTGCGCGCGGAGCAGCGTCCGCGTCTAAAGCATATCGGCAGCGTTGGCATCGTTGTGCGAAAGGATTGCTGGCATGTTGGCGCCGGGCACATTTTGATGCGCTCGCTTGTTGAATTCGCGCGGGAAAACGAAGTCCTTACACGGCTGGAGCTGACCGTGCGCGCCGATAACGACCGCGCAATCCGCTTGTACCGGGAGTTTGGATTTACGGAATACGGCCTGGCGCATCGCTATATGTGCGTTTCCGGCGCGTACTTCGACATGCTGCAAATGGAATTACTGCTATGATATTGTTTGACACCCATACGCATCTGCTCGACGAGCAGTTTGAAGAGGACCGGAATCGTGTGCTTTCCGCCTTGCCGGAGGCCGGCGTCGGTTATATTGTGGAGGCGGCCGCCAGCGAGGAGGACTTTCCACGCATTTATGCGCTGACGGCGCTGTACCCGTTTGTATACGGTGCGGTTGGCATACATCCGCAGTGCGCGCGAGAGATGACGGAGGCGACCGCCCGACGGATGCGGCAGGCGCTGACGCGCGAAAAGACCGTGGCCGTTGGGGAGATCGGGCTTGATTATCACTATGACTTTTCCCCGCGGGACGTACAAAAGCGCGTGTTTATCGAACAGCTAGGCATTGCGCGCGAGGTGGGCAAGCCGGTGATTCTCCATGACCGTGAGGCGCACGGCGACATGATGGATATCCTGACCGCGCACCGCGACGGGCTTTCCGGCGTGATGCATTGCTATTCCGGCAGCTACGAGGATGCGGTGCGGTATATCGACATGGGGCTGTATATTGCGTTTGGCGGCGCGCTGACGTTCCACAATGCCGCAAAGCAGCGCGATATTGCCGCAAGGCTGCCGTTCGACCGGCTTCTCATTGAAACGGACTGCCCGTACATGGCGCCGGTGCCGCTGCGCGGAACGCGAAACGATCCGAGGAATGTACGCATTACGCTAAGCGCACTTGCGAGCGTACGCGGCGTTTCGGAGGAGGAAGCCGCGCGCATAACAACGGAGAATGCGAAACGGCTGTTTGGCATTTTGGACCCGCAACCCGCATCCGAACCCATCGTTTGACAAGAATACCGGGGCATGCTACAATTTTTGCGTGCGGTAACGAGGCGCATTCTTTTGTTATACGCGCATTGAAGGAAAGGCACGGTGCGAATAGTTGTCCATACTTTCGCCGAAACGATATAGAGGTATAATCATGTTTGCATGCAAGCTGCTGATATTGGCGGCGGCGGCGGGCGCGTTTCTATACCTCGTGTTGAGCTACTATCCGGAGACGGATTTTTGGTTTAAGGGCTTTCTCGTTTTTGAATTTCTTTATATTTCCATATTTATGCTCTTTGCTTCGATGTACCGCTGCTTCCGCATGGGCACGCTGCGGCTTAAGGAGCTGATTTTCGCGTATGTGTTGGCGATAGCGCTGTCCAATTTCATTATGTATTTTGTGCTTTCGCTGACGGCGAAGATGCTGCTGCCGCCTGCGCCGCTGCTGATTATGACGCTTGTGCAGTGGGCCGCGGGCAGCGTGCTGTACATCCTTTCCGATAAGATTTACTTTGCGCTGTATCCCGCGCGCGACTCGATTGTCGTATGCGGAAAGGACATGCGCGACCGCGCAACCGTTGGCAAGCTTGGCAATATGCGCGACCGCTATACCATCCGCGAAATCTGTTCGGAGTCGGAGGGCTTCGTTGCCATCACAGAGAAGATTCAGGCTTGCTCCACTCTGTTTATCGGCAATATTGACCGGGATCTTCGGTTGCAGCTGACGGATTACTGCTTTGAGCACAATAAGCGTTTGCTGGTGTTGCCTACGGTGGAGGATATCATATTTCACAATGCGCACGAAACGTTTATCGGGGATTCGCTGGTATACCAGTGCCGCAACCGCACGTTTTCCATCGAGCAACTGATGGTCAAGCGGCTGATGGACGTCGGGATATCGCTCATCGCGATCTTGCTGACAAGCCCGATTATGTTTTTTACGGCCATGATCATCAAGTTGCAGGACGGCGGCCCGATCCTGTTTAAGCAAACGCGGTATACGAGAAATCTGGAGCAGTTCACGCTGCTGAAATTCCGCAGCATGATCGTGGACGCGGAGAAGGACGGCGCGCGCTTTACGACGGCGGGCGATAGCCGCATTACGCCGTTTGGCCGCTTTATCCGCCGTACGCGCATTGACGAGCTGCCGCAGCTTTTCAACGTGCTGCATGGCGAAATGTCGCTCGTCGGACCCCGTGCGGAGCGGATTGAGAACGTCGATTACTATTGCGAGCTTATGCCGGAGTTCCGGTACCGCATGAAGGTCAAGGCGGGCCTGACCGGATACGCGCAAATCTACGGAAAGTACAACACGTCCTACGAGGACAAACTCAAGATGGACATGCTCTATATCGAAAATTGCTCGCTGGTGCGGGATTTGCAGATTCTCTTTCAGACGGTGAACGTACTGTTTACGCCGGAGAGTACGGAAGGGTTCACGATGGAGACGCTGGCGGATATCGAGCACGCGGACGAAAACGGCGAACAGGCCGAAACGGCGGCGCCTGTGCAGGCTGCGCAGGAGGAATTGACGAAACGGGAGGATCGATCCGCATGAAGGGTATTATACTCGCGGGCGGGAAGGGCACGCGCCTGTATCCGATGACCAAGGCGGTCAGCAAGCAGCTTTTGCCGATCTATGACAAGCCGCTCATCTATTATCCCCTATCGGTGCTGATGCTTGCGGGCATTCGCGAGGTGCTGATTATCAGCACGCCGGAGGATACGCCCGCATACCGGCGATTGCTCGGCGATGGTAAGCAGCTTGGCATGCAGATATTCTACAAGGTGCAGGATACGCCGCGCGGGCTTGCGGATGCGTTTATATTGGGGGAGTCCTTTATCGGGACGGACAGCGTTTGCCTGATTCTCGGCGACAACGTGTTTTACGGGCAGGATCTGACGGCATCGCTGCATGCCGCGATGCAAAACAAAGTTGGCGCGACGATATTCGGCTATCCGGTCAAGGATGCGCGCGCATTCGGCGTTGTGTCGTTTGATGCAAACGGCAAGGTTGTTTGCATCGAGGAAAAGCCCGCGAACCCGAAGTCCAATTATGCCGTTCCGGGACTGTACTTTTACGACAACCGCGTCATAGAAATTGCAAAGAACGTCGTGCCGTCC
>CAYPLG010000030.1:5165-13498 GCA_964411535.1 uncultured Oscillospiraceae bacterium | reverse complement strand
GTTGAAATGGCCGCCTCGCTCAAGCCTTCTAAACGCGGCGAGATTGAGATTACCTCGGTGAACAACGCGTATCTTGCGATGGACGAGCTCCACGTTACGCTGTTCGGCCGCGGGATGGCGTGGCTGGATACCGGTTCGCCGGAAGGCATGCTGAAGGCGGCGGAGTATGTAGAGGCGGTGCAAACGCGGCAGGGCTTCTATATTTCCTGCATTGAGGAGATTGCCTGGCGGCGGGGATTCATTACGACGGAACAGCTTATGCGCCTTGGAGAATCCCTCAAAATGACCGATTACGGGCAGTATCTGCTTTCCCTTGCGGACGGTCACGAGGGCTGACATGGACCGCAGGCTAAGAAGGCAAAACCGCATAGCGCTTGCTCTTGCGCCGCTGACGGTTGCGGTATGCCTGCTTGCCATATACGCTCTTCGCGGCATATACCCCTTTGGCGCGCTTACCGTTGCACAGGGCGATCTGGAGCAGCAGTATTGCGCGATGTATACGCAGCTTTACGACGTCTTGCAGGGCAAGGCGTCGCCGCTGTTTTCCTGGCTGACGGCGCTCGGCCGGGGCCAAAGCATGGACATGATGATTTTCGGCTGCGCAAGCCCGCTCAACCTGCTGTTCCTACTGGTTCCGCGCGACGCGCTGCTGGCCAATATGTCGTACTTTGTGCTGCTTAAGCTTGCGCTTTGCGCGCTGACGGCGGCGTGGTACGTGCAGAAGCGGTTTCCGTCGCTTTCGCCCGTTTGGAGCATATTTTTCGGCGTTGCGTACGGCCTGTCCGGCCATGCGCTTATGCATTTCCACAATACGCTTTGGCTGGAAGCCATGATCTTGCTGCCGGTGTATCTGTACTATGGAGAGCGGATGCTTTGCGGCGGAAAGGTTCTGCCGTATGCGCTGCTGCTTGCAGCCTTGCTCTTGATCAATTTCTATCCCGCCGCGATGGTATGCCTGTTTACGTTCGTTGCGGGCGGCGCGTATATCGTGCTGCTGCTTCCGCCGGGCAGCCGCGGCAAGGCGACGCTGCGCATCGTAGCGGGCACGCTGCTGGCGTTTGCGCTTTCGGCGTTTCGCACGGCGCCTGCCGGCTGGCAGATGCTGCATGCCGCGCGCCTTGGCTATGAGGGCGCAAGCCTGTTTATGCCCTTTTCCGGGTATTCCTGGGTGCGTGGGTTCGCGCTTGCAACGGCCTGCTTTGCGCTCGTGCTGCTGCCCTGGCGGCTCCATTCGCTGATTCGGGCGGGGGAAAAGCGCAAGGCGGCTTTCATGGGCGTGCTGCTTGGTGCGATGCTGCTGCCGCTGTTTTTCGACGGCGTCGATATGCTTTGGCATTTCGGCGGCAACATCGGTTTTGCGCATCGGTTCGGGTTCATTACGGTGTTTGTTGTACTGGCGTTCTCCGCCGAGGCGCTTGTGCATTGGGAAACGCGGGAGCGCCCCGTGCGCAGCAAGGGCTGGGCGCGTATCCTGCAGTACGCCGTTCTGGCGGGCGTGCTGCTTTGCTTTGCCTATTGTACGCTGCGGGATGGGCGCAGGGCGACGGACTTTCTCGACTGGAACCAGGCGCTGCTGGCCGTGCTGACGCTTGCGGCTGCTGCGGCGTATCTCGGCGCGCTTTTACTGCCGGAGAGACGTCTGGCGCGCGCGCTTTGCCTTGCGATTTTGCTTTTACAGACAGGGTGCTACGGGTACTCCGCCTTTGTTGCGGAGGATACCGTTTCGCTCGCAAGCGCATCCGCAACGCAGGCGGCGGCGCTTTCTGCGGTGTTTCCGGAAACGGACGATATCTCGCGCGTCAAGGTTGAGGATGCGTCGCTGACGATCAATTATCCGAAGTATCTGGGCCGCCCGGCGCTGTCGAGCTTTTCCTCCAGTACGGAGGCTGCAACGCTCGAAATTACCAAGGCCATGGGATACGGGATAAGCGCTTATGCAATACAGGACTGCGGCGGGACGCTGTTTTCCGACGCGCTGCTGCATGTTACCTCCACCGTTTCGCTTTCCGACCGGTTCCTTTCGGACGATGCGTACGCGTTCCGCACGCAGGTCGGGCCGTATTACGTGTACGACAATGCGTACACGCTTCCGTTCGGCCTCGTTGGGAACGGTTCTGCGTTGCAGGATCTAAACCATACGGATTATACCGACTGCTTCCGGTTCCAAAATGCGATTTACGCTGCGCTTTCCGGCGATAATGCGCCATTGTTTACCGAGGCGGAAGCCGCGTTTGCCGCTGCGCCGAAGGAGGCGTTTGACCGCTATTATACACAAATTCCCACAGACGGATACGGCGCGCCGGTGACGGCGTTTGCGCAGACTGTGATATCGGTATTGGGGCAGCAGCGCGTGTATCTTTACAACCGCGGCGTGGCGGGCGCGAAGCTTTGCGCGCTTGTTGAGCGCGACGGGGAAGTGGTGCGCCGGACGGAGCTGCATCCGATTACGTATCTTGACGGGATATACGATCTGGGCGAGTACAGTGACACGACGATTACCGTCACGGTCGCGGCGGATGCGGAAACGGCCGCGCGGGATGTAGTGGTTGCGCTGATGGACGTGGATAAGCTTGCCGCGTTTACGCATGCCGCATCCGATGCGCCAGCCGTTACGGATGTGCAAACGGGGAAACGCACGATTCACTTTTCTGTCGAAGCGAAAGCGGATGACGACGTACTGTTTTTGCCGATGCTGTATTCCGGCAACTGGCGTGTGCAGCTGGATCAGACGAAGTGTGCGCCCGTTCGCGTTGTGGAGAATTATCTTGGCGTAATCCTGCCGCAGGGTGCGCACGAGGTAGAAATGCGCTACTGGCCGGCCGGGCTCACGGCGGGGATCGTATGCTCCGTATTGGCGCTTGCCGCATCGGTCTTCGTTTTTTTGCGGGAGCGAACGAACGGCGTTCTGTTCGCCGATGCGCCCGAACGGGTAACAAGGGTTGCGGGAACGCTGCTGACCGTCGTTTGGTGGATTGCCATTTTGCTGTGTTATGCTCTGCCGGTGGCGTACGCCATGGCGTTCTGGTATAAAAACCTGCATTAAACGGACTGCGCAGCCGTCTGCGCGAGAGGAAGGACAATTCTATGGCAAAGATTACGGTCGTTTGCCCCTGCTATAATGAAGAAGCAGCGCTGCCAATCTATTACGCAGCGATGTGCGAGCGCGTATTTGATAAACTGCCGCAACATGCGTTTACCCTGCTGCTGGTGAACGACGGCAGCCGTGACGGGACGCTTTCCGGGATAAAGGTGCTTGCGGAAGAGGACGCGCGCGTAAAGTATATTTCCTTTTCCCGCAACTTTGGCAAGGAGGCGGCATTGTATGCGGGGCTGCGGCATGCCGACGGCGATTATGTAGCCGTTATGGACTGCGACTTGCAGGACCCGCCGGAACTGCTGCCGGAAATGATTGCGCGATTGGAAAGCGGGGAATGCGACTGCGTTGCAACGCGCCGGGTGACGCGCAAGGGGGAGCCGAAGATTCGCAGTGCATTTGCGCGCGCGTTCTATCGGCTGATTAACCGCATCTCCGATACGGAGTTTGTCGACGGTGCGCGTGATTTTCGCGTTATGCGGCGCATCATGGTGGATGCGGTGTGCGCATTGCCGGAGTATCACCGGTTCAGCAAGGGCCTGTTCATGTGGGTCGGGTTTGATACCGAGTGGATGGAGTATGAGAATGTGGAGCGGTCGGCAGGGGAGACGAAGTGGTCCTTCTGGAAGCTGTTTCAGTATGCAATTGAGGGTATCGTATCGTTTTCCACCGTGCCGCTGCGTATCGCGACGCTTGTGGGCAGCTTTGTGTCTGCGGCGGCGTTGATCTATATGGTGATTCGCGTCGTGATCGCGCTGTTTATCGGCAACCCGGTGGCGGGCTATCCGTCGCTGCTGGCGATTATGCTGTGCCTTGGCGGCGTGACGCTTCTTGCGCTCGGCATTATCGGCGAATATGTGGCGCGCACCTATGAGCAGAGCAAGTGCCGTCCCGTTTATATTGCGAAGGAAAGCAACATAGATAAAACAAAATAAAGATTGCGTAACATAAGCATGGCGTGTCGGGCGGTTGGTGTTACTGCGGCAAACGGATACGTGTGCGCGCGGCGTCCACCGCTTTTTTATACAAAACGCCCGTTACAACGGAGCATAGTATCAATAAAAGCCTTGTAAAAAGGTTGGCCGGCAGCAGCCAGTCGAGCAATTGCAGCTCAATAAAGTGCAGCAGATAGATTTCATAGGAGCAGGCGCCGATCCGCGATACGCCCGCAACGAGCCATGCCGCGCGCGTGCTTTCGGCGGCGTCAGCTGCCGATGCAAGCAGGAGGCAAAGCCCCGGCGTAATCGCAAGGAATGGGTACCACCACAGCCCGTAAGTCCATAGCGTTGTTTCCGGCAGATAGTACCATAGCGCGGCTAGGGCGATTATGCCCGCAGCCATGGCGGCATATAGTGCGGCAACGAAGCGGCGCTGCATTTGCCGTTCCGCCACGAACGCTTTGCCGAAGTACATACCGGCGAGAAACACCGGCAGCCGCGATGCAAACAGGAGCTGATCGCGCCCGATGAGCGGTATGCCAGCCGCAAACGCCGCGGTAAACAGCAGGACTGCGACAAGCTTCGGGCGGCGCGGGCTTCGGATGCAACGGAAAAGAAGCGGCGCAAGCAGATAGAAGGCAAAGATTGCCTGCGTGTACCAGTTGAGCTGCTTGCCAAGGTTAAACCACCAGCCAACCAGGAAAGCGTTTCCGAGCGCCTCCGGCAGCGTGATGGAACGGAATAGCAGGTGGATGGCGATCCAGACGAGCATGGCCGGGATATACGACGGCAGCAGGCGCAAAAGCCTGCGCCGGTAGAATGCGCCCGCGCGGCTGTCCGCCGCAAGCGACTGGTAGAGGCCGAAGCCGCTGAGAAACAGAAAAATATCCACCCCGCCGTAGCCGATAGTTTTTAGAAACCGTACGGGCAGAAAGAAAAGCCCCAAAACGCCGCCGGGAAACGTAAATGTCAGATGTACGGGCAATACCCACAGGATGGCAAGCCCCATGAGAAATGCGCGCTGCCTGCTGATGCGCCGGTATCCGTCCATATGCGTCCTCCCTTGCTTATAAATTCCATTGTACCATCGTTTGCTGCGGCGTTCAATGCCGCGTGGGCAGACGGCCGTGTATTGCGCCGCATCCCGCGGTGCGTTATAATACAAAACATCATAGGAAACGAGGCGTTTCATGCAGATAAACAAAAACGGCGTTCGGTTGCTGTGGCGGCTGCTGCAAAGCTATGCCGTTGCCGCAACGATACTTTTTATGACCGGCTCCGGCGAACCGCAAGTAGTGTCGGCCATTGTGTTTCTGCTTGCGTTTGCGCTCCTTTCCCGCGACGCCGCCGTTGCGGATAGACGCGTTTGCATTGTGTCCGGCGTGTTTGCCGTGTTTTTTGCCGGCGCTGTGACTTTGAGCAATTATGCGTATCTGGAAAAGATCGCGGGCGGATTTTTCTCGGTTGATACGTTCTGCACGTTTGTGCTTGCCTGGATATGCTTCTTCATGCTGCTTCGGATGCTGTACCGCGCGCTGCAAGGCGTCCGGGTTGTGACGGACAGACCGCGGCGGCTGACGGGAACACAGGTTTTCTTCCTGTGCTTTGGCGGGCTGGCGCTTGTTTATACGGTTGCGTTTCTTTGCCATTATCCCGGCAACGTGATGGCCGATACGCGCTGGCAGCTTGTACAAATTGTCGGCCTTGATCCTTACACAAACCACCATCCGATGGCGCATACGCTTGCCATGAAGGTGTTTTTTGACCTTGGCTACGCCCTGTTCCATACGCAGAACGCGGGCGTGGCCTGCATCACGATTTCGCAGTATCTTGCGGTGTCGGCTGCGTTTTCGTATACGCTTATGACGCTGTATGAGAGGTGGGTGCGCACCTGGCTTATCGCCGTCTTTGCCCTGTTTTTCGCGTTTGCGCCGAACAACCTGCTCTTTGCCATCACGCCGGTAAAGGACATTCCTTTTTCGATTCTTGCGCTTGTGATGCTTGTCGCACTGCTGCGGCTGCTCGACGGCATCCGGCTTTCGACACCGCTAAAGCGGATGTGGGGCGACTTTTTACTGCTGTTTATCGGCTCGGTTGGCGCCTGCACAATGCGTACAAACGGCGTTTACGCTTTTATTGCGCTGCTGCCGCTGTGCCTGCTGATCCTGAAAAAGCGGCAGCTACTCGTGCTGCCTGCGATGGCGGGCGCATTGCTGCTCTCCCTGCTTTTCCGCGGGCCGGTGCTTACGGCGATGCAGATACCGCCGCCGGATACGGTGGAAGCGCTGTCCCTGCCGGTGCAGCATATTGCGCGCGTCGTTACGGACGGCTGCGAGCTGACAAGTGCGGAGCGTGCATTGCTCAACAAGGTGGTGGACGTGGACAAAATCCCGGAAACGTATGTGCCGTATACTTCCGACTATATCAAGGCGCTTGTGCGCGAAACGGATAATCAGGCGTATATCGTCGAGCATGCGGGGGAATACCTGCGTCTTTGGATACAGCTGGGGCTCCGGTACCCGAAGGCGTATTTATATGCGCAGATTGACGAAACCGTAGGCTTCTGGTATCCGAACATACAATATGAGTCGCTGTATCTTGGCGGCATTCATTCGGAGATGACGCGGCTGGATATCGAAACGACGCCAAAGCTCACGGGCTGGATACCCGCAATGCTGACAAAATGGCTGACAGGGCCGCGCGACGTGCCGGTGTATGCGCTGATCTTTTCCATCGGTACGGCGACCTGGATTGGCGTTGCCATGTTTGGTATGGCGATCGTGAACCGCAGGCGCGCGTGCCTGCTGCCGTATCTTTTCCAGCTGCTTGTGTTCGGCACGCTTATGGTTGCAACGCCCGTGCATGCGGAGTTTCGGTATCTCTATTCTCTGTTCGTTGCGCTGCCGTTGTTCATGCTGCTGCCGTTTTCCGGGCAGTATACGGGCAGGGACTAGCGCGTGTTTCCCATTTTGAGATTGTATGATACAATGCATACGGGGGAAGAGATATGGAATTAAAGGAATTGGCCCTGCGAATCCGCCGGGGTGATCGCGAGGCGCTGAAAACGCTGATTTCGGAATATGGCGTCGGCGTATATCAGAAAGCGTATCAGAAAACGCAGGATAAGGTGCTTGCGCGGGAAGCCACGCGGCAGACCTTTGCGCAGCTTGTGACGTCCTTGCAGGAGCAGACCGATATGGACGGGTGGGAGCTCTGGCTAAACGCGCTTGCAAAGCGCAATATCGAAACCTACAGCAATATCGGTTCAGACATGGCGTTTCTGGAAAATCAATTGAATGCGGAGCTCTTTAAGCCGAATACATTGCCCGCGCAGGATGCCGCAAGGCAGTTTGCCATGCAACAGCAGCAGGAGGCGCAGCAGGCGCAATTGCATGCGCGGCAGCAGTACGAGGCGCGGCAGGCGCAATTGCTGATGCAGCAGCAGTACGAGGCGCAGCAGGCGCAATTACTGATGCAGCAACAGTTCGAGGCGCAGCAACGCCTGCAACAATATGAAGCGCAGCTTAAGGCGCAGCAGCAATCCGCCGCACAGCAGGCGGCGCCGCTGCCCGATAAGCAACAGCTCCCGGCAGATGAACGGCAGGCTGCCGCACAACCGAAGAATCCGCAGTCCGCCCATATTGCGCGAACCGCGCCGGATTTGCCGGAGCGTACGGCGGAGAATCCCGCCCGGCATACAAAGCGGCGGCGCGAGCGCCTTTTTGAGGAGCCAAATCCAACGAAGGCGAAATCGCCGTGGCCGGTGATTGTGCTGCTTGTGCTGCTGATCGTTGTGCTTATCTGGCTCGTTGTGGGCGTGGTGATGTCGTTTGGCTGGCTGCCGAAGGTGGACATCGGATACGAGTGGTTTAACGCAAATATACTGGATTTGTTTTAGCATAAATCCATCGAAGAACAGAAAACGGAAAGCGGGGCCGTGCATTTTGCATAGCCCCGCGCATTTGTTTTGTTCAAGTCGATTACTTTAGCAGATTGCCGAGGATATCCATTGCGGCGTCGGCAAGCGCATCCTCCTGCGATTTCTTCTTTGTGGTCTTCTTTGCGCCTGTGGCGGTTGTCTTCTTCTTTGCGCTGCTGGCGGTTGTCTTCTTCTTGCTGCCGGACGCAGAGGTCTTTTTCTTGGCGCTGCCGGAGGACGTACTCGTCTTTTTCTTCTTCTTTGGTGCAGCGGGCGCTTCATCCTCCAGAATGCTTAACGCGCTGCTTGCCGCGCTGCCGCCGTTGCCGCCCAATAAGGAGCCGAGCAGCGCGCCGCCGAGGCCGCCGCTGTTATTGCTGCC
>CAYPLG010000030.1:0-5155 GCA_964411535.1 uncultured Oscillospiraceae bacterium | reverse complement strand
GGAGCCTAGCAGATCCCCGCCGAGACTGTCGTTGCCGGAGTCGCTCTGGCTGTCGTCGCCAAGGAGCGAACCGAGCAGGCTGCCGCCGGCGGCGGATTCCTCTTCCTGCTCGCTGTCGCCCAGCAGGGAGTTGAGAAGTACGCCGCCGAGATTGCTGCCGCTGTTGTTGCTGTTGCTGCTGTCGTCGCCAAGCAGGCTGCCAAGCAACGCGCCGCCGAGGCCGTTGCCGCTGCCGCTGTTATTGTTGCCGCCGCCTAAAAGGCTGCCGAGCAGCGCGCCGCCAAGGCCGTTGCCGCCGCTACTATTGTTGCCACTGCCCAAGAGACTGCCGAGCAATGCGCCGCCGAGGCCGTTGCCGCCGCTGTTGCTGTTGCCGCCCAGCAGGCTGCCAAGCAGTGCGCCGCCAAGGCCGCTGCCGCCGCTGCCACCGCCAAGCAGGGAGCCGAGCAAATCTCCGACGCCGCTGCCGCTGTCGCTTTCTTCATTTTGCTGGCCGAGCAGGGAGAGGAGCAAGGGCGCGGCCAATGCAAGAATCAGCGCGGTCTTCTTGCTGGAAATGCCGGATTTTTGGGATATGGCCTTCTGCACGCGGGTGTTGTTATCGCCAAGCACATGGTCAAGAATCTTTGCGCCATCGTCCGCATCGGCGCCCTTAATAAATCTTGCTACGTCGGAGGTGTCGTCGCCAGCGTGGTCGCGCAGCGCCTGCGTAAGCGCGGCTTCGCCGGATTTGGTGGCTGCGTTCTCCTGCATGCCGTTGAGCAGTATGGGCAGCGCAACGGATACGACGTCCTTGACGTCCGCCTGTTTTGCACCGGAGGATTTTGCGAGCGCCTTGACGGCCTCGTCGCTCATCATTTGGTTGACCAGTTGTTCGGAAAGTTCCATGCCACATTTCCCCCCATATTTGGATTATTGTGTATAAAGCTCAATTGCTATTGTCAGTATACGAGTGCCTGCCCGGTAAGTCAATCGACAAATATAGTGCCGGAATCCCCTGTTTTCTCCACCAAACCGAGCGCGCCGGAAAGGGCAGCCGCGCCGTTCTGGCTGTCATCGTTGCTTTGCCCAACTTGTTTATTGGCGGCGTAAATCAGGCCGGGCATACGCTCCGGATGCTTTACGTAATACTCGGCAAGCCACGGGGAGTCCGCCGTCATGTTAAAGGCCGACGGGGTGGCGGGCGGGCAATGCGTCATCAGGTACGCGACGGGCAGCAGGTTGGTAACGAGCACATATCCGTCTGCGGGGGCATTATCCTGCATGTCACGGAGGACGCCCGCGTAATTTTCGGCGTTGTCCGGCGTCGTAATAATCCCTTTTGCGGGCCCGTCGGGCAGCGTTTCGGTAAGCTTGCTGAGAGTAGCGTCGCGGTATACGGTCGTAATGCGAAGTCCCGCTGTCAGCAGCACCTGGCAGGCAAGTACGATTGCGGCTGCCGCACGAAACGCGTGCGCGCCGTAGGGGCGGGGCACCTCGTCGTCCAGCAGCGCGAATAAATAGAGCATGGTGCCGATGGAGGCAAGCAGAAGCATGCCGGAGGAGGAGCGAATGCCGGTGTTGCTGCCGAGCTGTACGGAGAGCGAAAGCAATGCGCCGAGGCCAACAAGCAGGAAATAGCGGCTCTGCCGGAAGTCGGACAGAAAGAAAAGGGACGGCAGTATCAGCGTTATGGACATGGCGGTCAGATTCAGCTTGTGATGGCCGGGATAGTCATATGGAATAATCCACACGATTGCTGCGGCTACCGTCGCAACGGCGAGCGTAAATCCGGCCTGCTTAAGCCGGAGCTTTATGTGCGGATTGCGGACAAAATGCGTGAAAACGCTGTATAAAAACAGCGCTGCTGCGGCGTAGAACACCGGCCCGTACAGCACGCGCGTCGCGTTTGCATAGCTTCCGAGCAGGTAGAGCACGCTGCCGCTCTGGTGATCCGGATCGTGCAGAATACTGCCCGCGTTAGAAAGGATATCCGCCGGTGAGGAGCGGGCGAGCACAATGGCGCAAAACGCGCATAAAACAATAGCGATCCCAAGCAGGAACCGAAGCCACAGCCGCTTTTGCGCGGGGTTTGCCGCGTTCCTTCTTGCATGCATAATCCAGAAAAGAATATACACGGGCAGCGTCAGCGCGGCGTACGGATACGCCTGCACTGCCAGCGCATATGCCGCGCCCGAAAGCAGCGTCAGAAGCCGCGGACGGTTTCCGTCGAGAGCAGCAAATACGAGCAGTGCGGAGAGCGCAAGCAGCAGCGGGGTCATGGCGTTGTACGAAAAGCTATTGATGCCGAAGTGGATGTGCAGCAGTAGCATGCAGGCGGAAAGGAGCGCAACGATGTCGCCGCTTTTCCTGCGCAGCACAAAATAGGCAAATATACTCACGGAAAACTGCATGGCGAGCAATACATACCGAAAGTAAAGCATGACGCCGACGGTGTCGCCGCCGGTAAAGAGCATATACAGCGAAAGAAACGGGAGCGCAAGCAAGCCGGAGAGCTGATGCACCTCCCACGTATCGACCAGCGGGCGGTCGCCAAGCCAGAGCCGATATGGCAGCACGCTGTAGTACGGCTCGTCCGTCCAGTCGAAGCCGTATGGCGCGCGAATGCATAATGCAGCGGCAAGCAGCAGCAGCGCGAGCACACAGATGCAGGCGCCGCGCCGGGATTTGGTTTTCGCCGGTGTTTCCATGGAACGATTATAGCACATTTTTGCAAACGGTGTTTGAAAATCCGGTTGCAGGCCGCTTTTTACGCCGGATGCACAATGACCCAATGCTTGCTAAGCAGTTCGCACGGGCGATACGCAAGCTTGGAATAGCGAAGGCCTTCCTCCCCGGAGTCGTCCTCCCGGTTAATGTACCGGGTTTCGGGCGTTTTGGCGTAATCGGCAAAGAGCGACACGATCGCCTGATACGCGCCGGGAAAGTCCAGCCGCGCCTTTTCAACGTGTACGTACAGGGTGTCGCGCAGGGTTTCGCCGATGGCCAGCGCAACGATGGTGTCACCCGCCAGCAGATAGCCCGCCTTTTGCCCAAGGAGCAGAGCGTCGCGCAGCAATTCCTTTGCGCGCAGCATCTCCTCCGCTTCGATGACCTTGTCGATGGGCGTATGCTGCTCGTAGCCGTCCAGAAATGCGATGGCGTCGGGCAGCGTTTCCGCTGTTACGGGGACGAAGCGATTATCCGGGTTCTCGCGCAGAAAACGGTTGTAGTGGTTGCGCTGCGTGTGGTAACGTTTGCCGGGGAATTCAATGAGGTCGCTCGCGGTGTAAAGATAATCCGCCCAGTCGCGCCGGGTTTCCACGCTGCAACGCTCTCCGTAATGCGCGGTAAGCACCGAAACGCCGTCGTCCGGCACGGCGCAGTAAACAAGGGGTCGGCCGGTTTGCCGCGCGTCCTGCTCAATGGCGGTCAGTGCGGCGGCCATATCGCCATTGCCGACGGGGTATGTGTATCCCCAGCCGTCCTCCGCATAGTCGGCAAGCATGACCAGCATACCGGCAGACAGCGCAAAGCGGGTCTGAAAATAGGCGCGCCACTGGAAGATTGCGCCGATGGTATAATCGCACGTCCGGAAGGTCTGCGCCTCGATATACGGACGCAGCGACAGGATGTTGTCGGTATCAATGGTGGAAAACGAAAGCATAACTCGCCTCAATGTCTCAAATACGGTTTCTACAGTATAACATTTTGCCTTTCACAGTGCAATTATGCAAAAGGCGTGCCGCATGCGCCACCGGCAGGATGCGGGAAAACCGGGCGCGGGGAAGCGCGTTTTACATGAACATGCAGAGCAGAATCGGCAGGAATATGGCGGGAAGGAAATTCATCACCTTGATATTCGTAATCTTGAGCAGATTCAAGCCGATTGCCATGATGAGCAGCGAGCCCACGCAGGTCATTTCGTTGACGACCGAGGTGGAGAGCACGGGCGCAAGCGTCTGCGCAAGCAGCGTGATCGCGCCCTGATAGACGAACAGCGGCAATGCGGAGAGCAGTACGCCGCCGCCCATCGCGCTTGCGAACACAACGGAGCTTACGCCGTCGAGCACGCTCTTGGTGAACAGCACCGAATGATCGCCGGAGAGCCCGCTGTTGAGCGAACCTACGACGGCCATTGCGCCGACGCAGAAAAGGAGCGTGGCGTTCACGAAGCCTTCGCCAAAGGTACCGGCCGCAGCCGCGTCCTTGACGAGCTTACGCTCCATCCAGTGCGCAAATCGGTTGACAAGCCCGTCAAGGTCCAACAGCGTGCCAAGCAAGCCGCCCACGACCATGGCGATTGTTGCAAGCAGGACGTTTTCCCCTTTGAGCGCGCCCGTTATGCCGATATAGACGACAATCAGGCCGACGCCCTGCATAACCGAGGTGCTGAGTCGCTCCGGCAATCCCTTTTTGAGCAGCATACCCAGCAGGCCGCCAACGAGGATCGCCGCGCAGTTTACAATCGTTCCCAACATTTCCTGTCGATTCACCTTCCAAACAAATATGCACGATTATATACCGCTCGTAAACAAGATGCAAACAGAAACTGCTACGGGCTTTACATTTTGGCGCAAACCCGTTATAATGCCACTGCAAAGCGATGATCGGGACAGGCGAACGGCCGGAAACGCCCAGGCAAAGCGAGCCGCGTATGGTGCAAGGCGGCGCGGGGCGGGCAAGGTTCGTATCCCCCGTGAGCGCGCGGCTGAACGAGGAATTGAGCAGTAAGCTGCGACGTTACCCGCGTTAAGGGACAGTTGAGAGGGCGGAAGCAGGGATGCGCCGCCAAACTGGGTGGTATCGCGGAAAGACGCAGGCTTTTCGTCCCAATAGGGGATGCAAAGCCTGCTTTTATATTAGGAAACAAAATCGGAGGGCAATCATGTACAAGAAAGTATCGACGGATTTGAACTTTGTGCCGCGCGAAAAGGAAGTGCTTGCATTCTGGAAGGAGAACAACGTCTTTGAAAAGAGCGTTCGCCTTCGCAAGGGCTGCAAGCCGTACACCTTCTTTGACGGGCCGCCGACCGCAAACGGCAAGCCGCATATCGGCCATGTGCTGACGCGCAGTATCAAGGATATCATCCCGCGCTATCGCCTGATGAAGGGCTACGACGTGCTTCGCAAAGCCGGTTGGGACACGCATGGCCTGCCGGTGGAAATCGAGGTG